>NZ_JAYGHH010000050.1:0-42247 GCF_034931045.1 Nodularia sp. UHCC 0506 | reverse complement strand
CTCAATTCCGTATTCCCAACTTAGCAACCACCACTGGGCCAGGAACAGTATCAGGAACACTCCCCGGTGGTACAGCTAATAATCTCCAATACAGTACGGACGGTGGTGCAACTTGGCAAAATATTACTAACACTGAGGCGATTACGTCCTCAATTGCTCCTGGCGGTACTGTATTGGTACGTGTCCCCATCACTGTACAAGTGGGCGCTCAACCAGACGACATTATTACAGTTCGTTTAGGTAATACCCCTGGAGATGCTCAAAACCAACTACGCAGCCCCGATGGTGGTGACGTTTACACCGTAGATAACCCAGATGGTACACCTGGTGAAGTAGCTGGCGCACCCATCAACGGTACAAGGGAAGCCAGTGCCACTCAGCAAATTTCAGTGGCTGCAACCGCGCAAGCTTACGCTTTAGCCACTATTCTCAAAGTGCGGAGTGGTTACAATAATGCAAATACACCAGAAATTACAGATGACAACTTAACCTACAGTTTCGGTTTGCGGGTAGAAAGCAATGATGTCACCGGAACTGGTATCACTCCAGCGCCATTAGTCGGTACATCTATTAACGTTGATGGTGTTGATAGTAATCATATCTTGGTTGCTGATGCCATCCCCACAGGTACAGAACTAGGTGCAGTACCAACTCCCCCTCCTGGTTGGGACGCAGTTTATACTACAGATCCTATTGGTACTAATGCCGCTAACGAGAACTGGAAACGCTTCCCCCTACAAGGTGCTGATACCTTAGCTGGTGTTACCCGTGTCGGTTTCATCAACGAACCTGCTACCATTAGTTCCATTGCACCTGGTACTACAGTTAATGGTTTTGCAATTCAGTTAAATGTCAAATCTGATGCCACTTCACCGTTGACAGTTGCCAACATTGCCCAATTATTTGGTCAAACTGCTGGTAATGGCTTCCTAGTTTATGATGAATCAGGTGATCAAAACCCCAGTAACTTTGATGGTTCTACACCTCCGGCAAATCTGAATACTTTAGGCACAGATACCAATAGTGATGGTATTCCTGATACTTTCCCAGATACGGGTGTAATTGATGGTTTAGTAACTGACACCAGCACCACGGGAATTGATACAGGTAACAACAACACTGGTGCAGGTACAGGTGGTGAAGCCAACGTCTTTACTGTGCAAACACCTGTAGCCGCATCAGTGTTAAATGGTCCTCAAGGTGTACCCAATGCTGTTGGTCCAACTGATAATAATGATGACTTCACCAACAAATCTTCCCTTGTTCCTGCTGGGACTTTACCGGGTACAACACTTGATCCTCAGTCAGTTGGTTTCACTAATACTATTCAGAATAATGGTACTAGCCCTGGTGACATCACACTAGCACCAACAACACCAGCAAATCCGCTAGATTTACCTAATGGAACAAATGTAACTCTGACCTATAATGCTCAATCTATTATCTATACCTACGATCAAGCCACAGGAACATTCAGCACTACGGGTACACCAATTACTGTTTCTGGTGTTGCTCCTGATGCAATTATTAATTATGGTGTAGAAGTTGATTTACCAGCTAATACTCCCTTATCAACGGATACTATTGCCCAATACGCAGGTGATACAGAATTTGGCTTCCCAGTCCCCATCACTGCAACTATTGATGTAGGTGGCAATATAGCAACTAATACTACTATTGACCGAGTATACACAGGTTTCTTGAAACTAGTAAAATTCTCTCGCATTTTACAAGGAACTGGTCCAGCAGTTGGTACAGGTCAAGGTGATTTTGAATCTACACCAGCAGTTAATGGTATAGATCCTAATGCCAATGTTGCTGATGTCCCCAGAAATCCCGCACCAGGCAATATTATTGAGTTCCAAATTCGCTACACCAATATCTCTGATCCCCTAGCTGGTTCAGGTAATGTGATTTTGAATGCTGATAGGATTGTGATTACTGAAGATGGTACACAAGGTGGCAATAATTGGGCTTTAGATAACGATATTTCTGGTCAAATTGATACTAGCAATATTGTGGGTTCTGCTACAGATTCAGATGCTTCTACCATCGAATTCTTTAATGGTAATCCAGCTACTAATAGTAGCATTGACCAAACCGGTACTACAGTGAACACTGATATTACTAGATATATCAATAGAGTTACTGGAATAGTGGTGCCAGGTGTACAAAGAACCTTCACTTTCCAACGGAGAGTTAACTAATCTACGTCAAGCGTTGCTGAATATCAATCAGCAACGCCTCCAATATAAAAAACAAAGTTCATCAGGGTGTGTAATATATATGAAGTCATTTTCTCCTCTCACTTTGCCATAATTGCTCAAATTTAATATTGCAATTATTAGGAAAAATTTCTTCATCGAATCCAAATTTCAGCAACGTATTGAACAAACAAAATTATCACAACAGGAGACAAACAATGAAACGAGTTTATATTGCAACTATCGGCGCAATTTCTTTGATGATAACAGCGCCATTCATGGGTCAAATTCTTGGTGTAAATTCTCTCTTTCAATTAGAAAGTGCAATTGCTCAAAATGTTAACAAGCAATCGCAAATGCAGTTGCAGTTAGTAGCAGAAAAACAAATAGAAACCCAGGATCAAGAAGGTAAAAAAATCAAGAAATGGGAAGCCTTAAAAAATCAACAAGTGGTACAACCAGGAGATATATTGCGATATACGTTGAGGGGTGAAAATAAGAGCGATCGCCAACTTAAAAACCTCACATTAAATCAACCTATTCCTAAACAAATGATTTATGTCTTGAAAAGCGTTGATGCTCCCCAAAATACTACTATTACTTACAGCATAGATAATGGCAGAAGTTTTGTAGCCAATCCCACTATTAAAGTTACCCTTTCTGATGGAAGAGTGGAGACTAAAGCAGCACCAGCAAATCTTTATACTCATATTCGTTTAAAAGTCCCTTCCATTGCTGCTAAATCCACATTTCAAGCTAGTTATAAAACCCAAATACGCTAAACAAGTTCGGAATGGGTAAATATAATATATGAATTTACCCATCACCAAATTCATGAATTTTTGGTCTTAGAAAATCAAAAATAGGCTTGGCTTAATTTAACTTCCTTAATTAACAAATAAGAAATATAGGAACATATTTAAATTTTAAACAAATGCTATACACCTGATTTTTTTGAAATCCTTGCGCTGCTTGCCTGCCTGCACAAATATATTGAGTAATCAAACCGGATTCCTATACTATAGGATGTGATTAGACATGAATAATAAATTTAAATTTAAAAACTTAAATTTTCTTGGTAATCTATCCTTGAAATTGACGACAATAATTTTTTTAGGATGTATTCTGCAAACTCCTATAAACACAATAAATCGAGTAGTAGCTGAAAGCAAAACAGTAATTACAAATAAAGCTGATTATACCTATCAAGATCCAGTCAATAATCATGAATACCAAGGAGTTTCTAATAAAATTCACTTGGGTTTTGGTTCAGACCCATTAGTTGATCCTTTAGGAAGAATTTTAGGATGTGCCGGCACATATTTATCTGATTATACAGGTTTTTCTGTTGGTGTTTATGAAGCTAACCCTAATGATCCTACAGGAACAGAATTAGGAAATTTAGCTCCTCTAACACAGACAGAATTACCAGATATTACTAATAATGGAATCCCTAAAGGTAAAGCTCCTAATATTGAAAATAGAAATCCTTATTTTATTACTAATAATCCTGCTGGTGTCTATAATTTTCTGCTAGATCCCAACAAAGGTCAAACACAACCAGGAAAAACTTATATTTTGGTTGTTAATCCCCCTGCTAATTCTATTTACCAACAAAGACGGATTAAAATTCAGATTCTAGAGAACATGGGAACAAATAACAATATTATTCGTTATCTTGCCACTTCTTTAGATGGTCAACCTATCAGTTTAACAGGTAAAACAACAATAGAAGATAGCATTGTTTTAGTTGAAGATGCGGAAAATCAAGGACTAGATTTATTAACATTTGAACTGACTATTAATATGTGTCAATTTAGTCAAGTTAAAATTATCAAAGCAGGCGATCGCGCCACGGCTGCACCAGGAGACACAGCTATCTATCGTTTATCAATAAGAAATCAATCAGATGTAGATTTAAATAATGTTGTCGTCACCGATAACTTACCTTTAGGATTTAAATTTTTACCCGAATCTGTACGCGGAGATTTAGAAGGAAATCCAGTAAATATTATTAGCGAAATTAACGGTAATAACCTCACATTCCGTACAGATATCACTCTTGCAACTGAAAAAGTTATTAATATTGCTTACGCTGTGCAACTCACCAATGATGCTCAAAGAGGTACAGGTCGCAATAGTGCCATTGTTAATGCCACAAGAATTGATAACGGCTTTAATACCAAAGATGGTCCCGCCACTCACCAACTAAAAATTAGAAACGGAATAGTTAATGATTGCGGTACTTTAATTGGTCGCGTATTCATAGACAAAAACTTTGATGGTGAACAACAAAATGACGAATTAGGAATAGCCAATGCAGTAATTTATCTGCAAGACGGTAATCGCATCACCACAGATCCCAATGGTTTATTTTCTGTAGCGAATATGTTACCTGGCACTCACACAGGAGTTCTAGATTTAAGCAGTGTTCCTGGTTATACGTTTGCTCCTAATCATAAGTTTCGTGAACGCAATAGTCAATCTCGTTTAGTACGCTTACAACCAGGTGGTTTAGTGAGAATGAATTTTGCTGTTACTCCCATTATTCAGACGCTAGACAAGCCATGAAACCACAAAAACAGCATTTTAAAAACCTGAAATCTATAGGGGTAATAGCTAGTGCTTGCAGCTATATTTTTTATCCAGCAGCAGTTAAAGGAGAAACGGCAAATAACTTATTACTTCCAGAGAATACTGCAAATATTAATGAACAAATAACCGAGCAAACAATTGCATTACCACCTACAGTAACTGAATATAAATTATCACAAGATGTACTTGCAGAAATCAAATCAACTCCTGAATTTTCTGCAACAAATCAAACTCATTTAGTAAAAGAATTATTTGAAAATGTCGAATCAAATACTACTCCTAAATTTTCTGCAAACAATGAAAATCAAGCAACCCAAAAAATAGCCCAAGTATCAACAGCAATTAAAATTATTACCCCCGCAGAAAATACCATTATTGATATTCCTGCTACTACAATAACTTTACAATTTCCTGTAGATAGTCAAGTTGAATTACGGGTAAATGGTACATTAGTAGATAATTCCTTAATAGGAAGAACAGCAACAGATGCAGAAGTCAACCTAATCACACAAACATGGTATGGTGTTTCCTTACAACCGGGAATTAATAGCATATCTGCACAAATAGTAGGTGCAACAACAACACCAGCAACAGTACAAATATCAGTCAGAGGAGAAGTAAAAAAATTAACAGTAGAAACCTTAGAAGCCCATATTCCTGCTGATGGACGTTCTACCGCAACCATCAAAGGTCAATTGCTTGATGAAAATGGTAATCGCTCAAACCAAACAGCAGTTGTCACTCTAGAAACTACTGCTGGAAAATTTATTGGTACAGATTTCAAACCAGATCAACCAGGTTTTCAAGTAGAAGCAAAAAACGGAGAATTTACAGCCCAATTGCGCTCAGATTTAAAAGCTCAAACTGTCAGAATTAGGGCGGCAATTAATAACTTAGAAGCCTTTAATCAACTTGAATTTTCTACAGCTTTACGTTCCAGTTTAGTCACAGGAGTAATAGATGTTCGTTTAGGTGCTAGAGGTACTGATTATTATAGTAGATTTCGTGATTTTATTCCTCCTGATAAAAATAATAATACCGAATTAGATTTTAATGCCCAAATATTTGCTACAGGTAAAATTGGCGAATGGTTATTTACAGGAGCATATAACAGTTCACGTCCTTTAAACGAAGATTGTAACTGTGAAAATCGTCTCTTTAAAACTTATCAAGCTAATGACCAAAACTATCCTGTTTATGGTGATAGTTCCAAAGTTGATGTTACCGCCCCTTCTACTGATAGTTTATATGTACGTCTAGAACGTTCCCAAGGTCTTCCCGGTGTTAGTCCTGACTATTTTATGTGGGGTGACTACAATACAGAAGAATTTGCTCGTCCCTCACAACAATATACCGCAACAAACCGTCAACTTCATGGTTTTAAAGCTAATTATAACTGGGGAAATTTACAAATCACAGGTTTTTATGGCAATAATGTTGAAGGTTTTCAAAGGGATACTTTAGCCCCTGATGGTACAAGTGGTTATTATTTTCTTTCTCGAAGAATATTAGTTCCTGGTAGTGAAAATGTTTTTATTGAACTGGAAGAATTAAACCGCCCCGGTACTGTTCTCAAACGTCAGCAGTTGAACCGAGGCGCAGATTATGAAATTGATTATGATCGTGGAACTTTATTATTTCGTGAACCCATACTGCGTACTGATATTGATGAATTTGGACAGGTGTTAGTCCGGCGAATTGTCACTACATATCAATATGATTCTCCAGACTTGAATAGTAGCATCTATGCAGGTCGTTTACAATATAATTTTAACCGCACTCTTAATCAAGAAAGCTGGATAGGGGCAACTTATTTACAAGAAAATCAAGGTTTACGTAACTTTGAACTTTATGGAGCAGATACCCAGATTTCTTTTGGTAATAGTGGCAAAATAATTGCTGAATATGCCCATTCTAGTAATAGTTCTGATTTGATGGGTAATGTTAGCAGCCAAGCTTATAGAGTAGAAGCTGAAGGTAAAATTTTTAATGGTTTTCAAGGTCGCGCTTATTATCGTTTTGCTGATACAGGTTTTGCCAATAATGCCACCATTAGTTTTGTACCTGGACAAACTCGTTATGGAGTGCAATTAACAGGTAAATTAACAAATACAACCAACCTCAGATTTCAATATGATCATGAAGATAATTTTGGCATTGCTCCCCAACCATTAGATTCTTTTGAACAACTATTTTCTCCCGGTTCTCAAGCTATTCCAGGAAGTCAAGTTGATAACTCCTTAACTACAATTTCCGCAGGAATACAACAACGTTTAGGGAAATCCACTTTAGATGTAGATTTGATTCATCGTAACCGTCAAGACCGCATGGCTGAAGGTGGTGGAATAACTAATTCAAATCAATTACGTTCTCGGTTACTTGTACCTATTACTAATACTCTCACCTTCCAGGCACAAAATGAACTGACTCTTTCTGCTAGTGCTGATACTGTTTATCCTGACCGGACTATTTTAGGGCTAAATTGGCGGGCTATTCCTGGTGTCAATGTCAATTTCGCTCAACAGTTTCTTAGCAGTGGTCAAGATGGCGGTAAATCTATTACTAGTTTAAGTGTAAACGGGGAACATAAATTAGGTTCAGATACTACTTTAACAGGTCGTTATAGTATTATTGGTGGTGCAAATGAAATAACTACTCAAGGTGCAATTGGTTTAAATAATCGTTGGACTATTGCCCCTGGTCTACGTTTAAATTTAGCTTATGAACACGTATTTGGTAATTTTTTAGGTAATACCGGAGCGGGTCAAAAATTTGCTCAACCTTATGCTGTAGGTCAATCTGCTGCTGCTGTTGGTTTTAATAGTGGTGATAGCTATAGTGTGGGTTTGGAATATACCAATAATCCTCAATTTAAAGCCAGCGCCCGTTATGAACATCGCAGTTCTTCTGGTGGTAGAAATACCGTTATTTCTGCGGCCGCTACCGGAAAAATTTCTCCTTCTTTAACTGCTTTGGCACGCTATCAACAAGCTAATGCTGCCAATCAAAGAATATCGGGTTTAGGTGATACTGTAAATTTTAAAATGGGTTTAGCTTACCGTGATCCCAAAAATGATAAATTTAACGCTTTATTAAGGTATGAATATCGCCAAAATCCAGCGACAATTCCTGATACGATTTTATTAGGTAGTGGTACGGGTTCTCAAGATCATACTTTTGCGATAGAAACTATTTATGCTCCTAATTGGCAATGGGAATTTTATGGTAAATATGCAATCAGAAATAGCACATCTTATTTAGCTAGTGATTTGGTAGGTACAAGTACTGTGAATTTAGCGCAATTCCGGGCTACATATCGTTTAGGATATAGCATGGATTTGGTAGGAGAAACTCGCTGGATAGGTCAATCTAATCATTCGGAAATGGGTTTTGTCGTCGAAGCTGGTTATTATTTAACTTCTAATTTGCGCCTTTCTGCTGGCTATGTTTTTGGCAAAGTTGATGATCCTGATTTTTCTGGTAGTCGTTCTGCCGGAGGGCCTTATTTGGGTTTAACTCTCAAACTCAATGAATTATTTGATGGTTTTGGTCTGCAAAAGCCTACACCATCTCCAGCAGGAGGTAAGTTGAAAATATGACAACTCGAATGAAACTGCCATTACTCAGCAGTTATTCAGGGAAATTAATTGGTAGCCTGGCCTTGATTTTATCTATTTGGGGACAAGGGATACAACCTAGTTGGGCTGAGGGAAGTAAAGATTTAGTTGCTGATGGTGGCTACAGACCTTACCTAGAATCGACAAACTTATTGATTGCGGGTATTCTGAGGAGAACGACTCTCAAAGTTTACGTACAAGCAGGGGAAACAGTTAATCTTGGCTCTAGTGTGCCTACAAGTAGTAACGGCACTCAAGATATTGTTTATACAAGCCCCTTTGGGGGTCAAAATGGTGCTTGCGATGTTCTATCTTCTGGTTTTGGTTTCATTGACACTGTTGCTAAAGAAACAGCAGGGCCTTTACCCAATGTAGGTGGTTACACTCCTTGTAGTTTCGTGGCTACAGAAACTGGTGTTTACGAAGTTGTATTTTATTCTCCGTTTTCAAACCCTGGCGGTAATCCTACTCCTGTCAGTGTAACGGCGCAATTTCCTACAGGTAATACGCAACAAGGAGGAGTAGCAGCTTGGGATATTACAGTCAGAGATACTGGTGGAAATGATCAAATAGGGCGGGTTTTTACCAACTATATCTCCATGAATATGGGAGGAAATGCTAATTCTAGTAATCCTATTGCACTCAATTCTAAGCTTTATATTCAGACTAAAGATGGGTATAGATATGAAACTGATATGAATGGAGTAGATCCCTTTGGTTTCGTTTTTTTTGCCAATAGTCGCGGATATATTGACAGAACTAATAACTCCACTCTTTACCGCTCTGCTGGTGGCGCTAGTAATAATAGTTTGAACTTCCCTGGTAATGTGTCAGTTCAAAACCCAACTCTCCCAGATACACTTACAGATATTACCCACTTAGTTTTTTTTAATCGACCAGACCCTTTAACACTGATAGGATTAGGGCTTCCTACAACAGCAGTTCTACCCGTAGAACCGACTTCTTTTAAATTCACTGGAGGAACTGGAGGAAGTGGCAACCAGACACCAGTTGGGGTAGGGGGATATTTTAGTTTCAATTCTGCTACACCTGGAAGTTATCAAATTATTATTGATACTAACAACGATGGCGTTTTTGATCCTAGTGTGGATCGTGTTTTACAAAACCCATCATCTATGGGTTCTAATGTAGTGTTATGGGATGGAAAAGATGCCAATGGAGTTAACCTACCGCCCCTCCCAGGCAATGCACCATATAGTAGCAGAATCACAGCTAGAGCTGGGGAATATCACTTTCCTATGTTGGATGCTGAGAACAATCCATTGGGTTTTAAAATTACTATGGAAAACCCTCCTGGACCATTTAGCAACTTTCTAGATGTGAATGGACAGCAAATTGGCCCGACTACTATTTACTATAATGACAGCAATTATACTACTTCCAATGGAACGTTTATTAGCTTAGATCCCCAGCCAGGAGGAGTAGCTACTAGTCCCCGTAATGCTAGTTTAGGAATTGATAGCGCAAATGGAGAGCATGAATTTACTGGCGGATATGGAGACTTTAAGGGCATTGGAACTTGGACATATTTCTCCAGTGGGGCAACATTTACTCCTTTAGTAGTGACTACAAACCAACAAGCTAATGTTCAAGGTACTAAATCTGTACGGTTTTTAGCAGATAATGATAATAGTGGCACTGTGACTGTGGGCGATAACGTCGAATACATTATTACTTATTCCAACTTAGGTCCAGGTAATAGCGATGCTATTAATTTTGTTATTAAAGACACGCTACCCCCGCAATTAACGTTTGTAGATGCAACAATTACTGCTCTGACTTCAGGAAATAACATTACAATCAATTCTAATTACAATGGTTCTGGTGCTGTTACTAATTCTGGCACTTTACGTGTAGATGATACAATCACTATTAGAATTACTGCTACAATTAATAGTTCTAATGGTGGTGATCCCATTAGCAACCAGGCAAGTGCTGATTTTAATACACCTGATAATCCCTCAGCAGCAGTTGGTATTGTGTTGACAGATGCAAACTCTGTTACTGCTACTACTAATCTGCCCACTGTTGGTAATTATTTCCTCCAAATCACTGACGATGGTATAGATACAGGTAATAATCCTGCTAATACTGCGGACGATGACCCGACCTTGTTCACAGTTACTGCTACTCCCCAAGGGACACTACTATTAGTTAAGCGTATTACTGGGGTTAATGGTTCAACAACTAATAATGGTAGGAATCTTAATGCTTATATTGATACTACCAGCCCCTATGATGATAATGAGATGACAGTGACTGACCCTAATTTGCAATCAGATACAGATCAATGGCCAATACCCCTGAGTACATCTCTACTCGGCGAGGTTAACGGGGGTATGGTGAAACCTGGGGATGAAATTGAATATACAATCTACTTTTTATCTACTGGTGAACAGCAAGTTGATAATGTGAGTTTGTGCGATCGCATTCCATTAAATCAAATTTTCTTACCCACTAAATTCAATAGTGTCAATCCGGTTACAGGCGGTTTACCCGGAGCAGATAAAGGTATCTTAGTACATAGAAATAATACAACACAGTCTTATACCAATGTCGCTGATGGTGATAACGCTAGATTCTATGCTGCTGGAGAAACACTACCTTTAGTCTGTGGTGCAGAACCCAATCAGGAAGGGGCAGTTGTGGTTAATTTAGGCACGTTGCCTAGTGCTAAAGATAACCCTTCAGAAGCCTATGGTTTTGTCCGTTTTCAAGCTAAAGTGCGATAATCAGCATTAATGAATCTTGGTGCAGTAGTTAAAATTACATCAGCAATGCAACAAAACATTAAACTTCATTGCAAATGGAGAAGTTAAGCGAAACTATGTGATAAGTTCTGATGATGTGAAGACACAGCCGAGAACTAAGAAAGGAGAACCCAGTGGCAATGAAATCAAATATTTCAACGGGCGCATCTGTAACAAATGAAGACTTCAGCGAATATGTTGCCCACTTGCAACTTCACATGACTCTACAAGCCCGTAATCTGGTTCCCACCCTGAAGCAGACATTCTCAGTTGCAGATAGCCGAGAGCAACTGCTTCACCAAACTCAAGCCAACTTTGAAAAGCTAATTTCCCGACAAGGGCTGTAAGAGATAAAAATTTTTATAAATTTCTCATAAAATAGAAGCAGATACTGTTGCCTCAACACCAAGGTTGTGATCATCAGGTCTGCTTTATTTTGGTTGGTTTAATTATCATATTTTACGATCTAGTCACAAAAATCACCCTTTGGAAGCAAGAAAATTAGGGCGGAAAGCCGTTAAAATTGATTATAGCAACATTTCTTCAGACCCAGTTAAGTTAAGGCTAAATGGCAGCTTGAATTAAAATGACTTCATTACTTCCTCGAAACCTCAGCGTTGTCATCCGGCCAGCCCAATACCGGGATCTGGATGGAATTGAACAAATAACGCAAGACTCCTTCGCAACTCTCACTCCCAAAGAGGCGCAACTAGCCATCAACCAGATGCAATGGTTACGACGTTGGTATGGATGCCTGAAATTTTTGAGTTGGTTTCCGAACCCCCTAAAATATCGCTTCTGTGCCTACGTAGCAGAGCAAGGGCGATCGCTTCTAGGGATGATTCAAGTATCACCATTCAACCGCACACGCAGTACATGGCGGATTGATCGGGTAATGTTAGCTCCATCTATAGAAAAGCAAGGTGTAGGTTCGCAGCTTTTGCGCCACTGCTTTGAGTCGATTTTAGAAGCTCGGACTTGGCTATTAGAAGTTAATGTCAATGATAAAGACGCACTGGCACTATATCGCCAAAATGGGTTTCAGCGTCTAGCAGAAATGACCTATTGGCAAATTAAACCCGAATTACTCGCCCAATTAGCGCAAGCAGAGCCTGATTTACCGAATCTTCTACCTGTCAGCAATGCCGATGCTCAGTTACTCTATCAGTTAGATACAGCATCAATGCCGCCTTTGGTGCGTCAGGTTTTTGACCGCAACACGCGCGACTTTAAAACCAGCTTGTTTGGGGCTTTAACTGATGCTGTTAAGCAGTGGGTGACAAAAACCGAAGTAGTTAGTGGTTACGTATTTGAACCCCAACGTAAAGCCGCAATTGGTTATTTTCAAGTCCAACTTGACCGCAAAGGTAAAACGCCTCATGTTGCCACGCTGACAGTTCACCCGGCTTATACCTGGCTGTACCCAGAATTGCTTTCCCAACTAGCTCGCATTGTCCAAGATTTCCCCCGACAAGGTTTACAATTAGCATCCTCAGACTACCAAGCAGAGCGAGAAGAGTACTTAGAGCGCATAGGGGCAGAACGTATAGAACATACCCTGGTGATGTCTCGTTCAGTTTGGCATAAGCTCAGGGAGTCTAAATTTGTTTCCTTAGAAGGAATTCAGTGGACTGGGGTGCTACAAGGTTTACAACCCGCTCGTAAACCAATTCCAGGCGGAATGTCATGGATACAACAAAAGCAGCAACCAGCTTCAGATAGAACAACGCCAACCAAATCAGAACCGATCACTTTTAAGTGCGAAAGTTTGAGTATGGAACCTTTACCCATTCCTGAGACTACAGATCCAACACAACAGAACTAATTTGAGCAATTCTTTGTCAATAGTACAAGTCCCCAGATTTATCTGTGAAATCAATCTAAAATCCCAAATCCTATGACACCCCAAGAACAACCACAACCGTTTATTTCAGCATTGGGTCTAGATTTTGGTCGCAAGCGGATGGGTGTAGCGGGGTGCGATGGTACAGGTTTAATTGCTACAGGACTAACCACTATTGAACGCACATCTTTTGAGCGAGATGTCCAGCAAATTCGCAACTTAGTAAACGAGCGTCAGGTGCAAGTCCTGGTGATTGGTTTACCTTACTCCATGGATGGGACTCTAGGATTCCAGGCGCGTCACGTGCTGAAATTTGGCAAAAAATTGGCGAAAGCACTGAATTTACCTGTGGAATATGTAGATGAGCGATTAACTTCTTTTCAAGCAGAGCAACTGTTAATAGCTGAAAATCGCTCCCCATCACGCCATAAAGGTTTAATTGACCGGAAGGCAGCAGCGATAATTTTGCAACAATGGCTAGACACCAGGCGAGCCAACTTCCATAAATCGGTGTTAGCCTTAGAGTATTGATACCTTTTTACATGATATTCTGAAAGCTTAGTAGACTGCTGAGTATTGAGTGCTGAGTGTAACCTCAGTTGATTCCAGGACATTAAGCAATTCGCATTGTCCTAATCAATACGGCTATGGCTATATTTATAAAATTTTACATTTCGGCTATGTTACCCTCTCCATTTCCTGAAGAAAATGATCATGCTCATGCAGGTTCCATCACTCTGACTGATGACACAGGCCGAACTCTCGAATGTTACGTTGAACATTCGCTGTCGGTAGATGGACAAGAATATGTTTTATTGCTTCCTGTAGACTCACCCATAGAAATCTTTGCTTGGCAAGGTGATGAGGAGGAAGAAGAGGCTGTTTTGGTTGATGATGATGATATTATTAATCAAATTTTTGCCACTGCTCAAGCTGTCTTAGCTGAACAAAATTTGATTGTCAAAAATACTGCTTACGCTCTAACTGTGGCTGGTGATTTACCAGCAGTGGAAGAGTCAGAACTTTTCACCTTAGAAATTGAAGATGAAGAGGCTGATTTAGAACCTGAACAATTGCAGCTTCTGGCAAGCTTCTATGATACAGATCAAGAATACGCAGTTTATACACCGCTCGATCCTTTGTTGTTTTTTGCCCGGATTTCCACCACAGGCAAACCAGAATTACTTTCTCCAGAGGAATTTAAGAAAGTACAACCAATGTTAGAAGAACAACTTTTTAACGAAGTCGAATAAATTCAAAATTCACATGACCTGGAATAAGCTATTACAGCCTGACTTGATTTTAGAAGGTTCTGTATTAAACCTGACACCTGAAATGATTCAACATTACGGGCTGAAAGGCCTGGTGTTGGATGTGGACGAAACCTTAGTACCTTTTACAGTGGGAGTAGCTTCTCCAGAACTGCAACAGTGGGTAGAGCAAATCCGTATTTCTACAAAATTATGTTTGGTAAGTAATAATATCAGTGAAGCCCGAATTGGTGGTATAGGGCGATCGCTCAGGTTGCCCTATTATCTAGGTGCAGCCAAGCCATCACGCCGGAAAATTAGAGCCGCACTCACAGTGATGAATCTACCTGCAAACCAAGTGGGAATGGTAGGCGATCGCTTATTTACTGATGTGATAGCGGGTAATCGTTTAGGTATGTTCACCATTTTAGTAGAACCGATTATCCATCCTGGTGCAGCCCTGCGATCGCATCCTATCCGCAATTTTGAAGTTTGGGTATCGGAAATCTTAGGCGCTACTATTACTCCTAAAGAAACGAAAATTCGCAAAACTTGACGAATTGTCATTAAACTAAATCTAAAGAAATGGTTAAGGAATGTATAGAAAATCCAAAAATCGGTAATTATTATTATTGATAATATGGGGTCAAGCCAAATAAAGACCCTAGTTCATAATAGATAAAAATAAACCCGTAAAGCGTCGGCCTTCACCTATAGAAGACTCGGCGCTTTACTGCAAAGTGCAAAGTGCAAAGTGCTGAGTGAAGAAAGTGCTAAGTGTTGAGTGGAACAACATTAATTAAAGCCCCTGGATAAATCCGTGGGGTATTTAATTTTGAATTTTGAATTTTGAATTCGGAGCGAAGCGACGTGACCAAGACAATAGTTGTCAAAATCGGCACTTCTAGCCTGACTCAACCAGAAACCGGACAATTAGCGCTTTCCACCATTGCCACCTTAGCAGAAACACTATGCCATTTAAGGCAGCAAGGGCATCGGGTGATTTTAGTTTCCTCTGGTGCTGTGGGAGTAGGTTGTGCTAGGTTGGGACTAACTGAACGCCCTAAAGCGATCGCTCTCAAACAAGCAGTAGCAGCAGTGGGGCAAGGTCGGTTAATACGGATATACGATGATTTATTCACCACCTTAAATCAGCCCATTGCCCAAGTGTTACTGACTCGTAACGACTTAGTACAGCGTAGCCGCTACCTCAATGCCTACAACACTTTTCGGGAACTCCTAGAACTGGGTGTAATTCCTGTAGTCAATGAAAATGATACGGTAGCAATTGACGAACTGAAATTTGGTGATAATGACACCCTTTCGGCGTTGGTTGCAAGTTTAGTCGAAGCCGATTGGTTATTTATCCTCACCGATGTAGACAAGCTATATTCGGCTGACCCCCGTTCTGTACCCGATGCACAGCCCATATCTTTGGTAAATAACCTCAAAGAATTGGCCGAATTACAAATACAAACCACATCTCCAGGTTCTCAATGGGGTACTGGTGGGATGTCAACTAAAATTTCCGCAGCCAGAATTGCGATTACTGCGGGAGTTCGGACAGTCATTACTCAAGGACGATTCCCGCAGAATATTCAGAGAATTATTGCAGGTGAACCCCTGGGGACTCACTTTCAACCACAGCCGGAACCAACTTCGGCGCGTAAACGTTGGATAGCCTATGGTTTAGTCCCGGCGGGAAAATTATACTTGGATACAGGGGCGATCGCAGCGATCGCTCAGGCAGGAAAATCTTTATTAGCTGCTGGGATTAAATCAGTGTCAGGAGAATTTGACACTCAAGACGCAGTGCAGTTGTGCGACAACCAGGGAAACGAAATTGCCAGAGGTCTGGTTAACTATAGCAGCGACGAACTGCAAAAAATTCGGGGATGCCATTCTAGGGAGATTTTCACAATTTTGGGTTACGTAGGTGCAGAAACTGTGATTCATCGGGATAATTTAGTTCTGACTTAACTATGACATCCTTGGGGATGCTATGATAGTTTGTGGTATGCACTAGACTTTTGGGCGAAATATCGGTAATAAATAATTAAATACCGATAAGTGCGACAAGTCTGATAGCATTCACCAAAATTGAATACATATCTGGAGAGGTGTCCGAGTGGTTGATGGTGACGCACTCGAAATGCGTTTTGGGGAAACTCAACGGGGGTTCGAATCCCCCCCTCTCCGTTTTTACAGTTATCAGCGCCCCAGGAAACGAACGAAACAAACACATGAGGATTGAAAACCTCAACTTCTGACCTGGTAACGGGTTTAAAATGTGTTTCTTGAAAGTTGATAATTGTTCACTAATTTAATCTCTGGTTTTTTGGTCTGGTTTGAGATTTATATTTGTTTTCAGCAATACTTTGCATATACTGAAATACTGAGATTTAAGCTAAACTATTGCCATTGTGTGAGGAGTATAACGATGGCAAATCAAAGAGTGGTGAAATTACTGTCACTGGGTTTTATTAGTGGCTGTTTTTGTCTAGGTATTGGGATGGGAGTCTTGATTCGCTGGGGAAAATTTCCATTATCAGGTGCGATCGCCTCATTCACTGAACCTGAGTTATCGCCCGTTGCTGAACCAGAACCTACCCCAACGCCAGAGTCAGAAAAAGTTGTTTTAAATACCGTTAGTATCAAAGCAGTTGGGGATATTATTCCCGGAACTAACTTTCCTGATTATAGATTGCCTAAGTCTCCAGATAAATTGTTACCAAAATCTGTGAGAGACTCCTTGCAAGGATCTGATATTTTATTGGGTAACTTTGAAAGCACTTTCACCAACCATCCCTATACTTCCAAAGATATCAGTCGGGGACAGGTTTTTGCTTTTCGTTCTCCACCCAGTTACGCAAAATTATTTTCGCAGGTGGGGTTTAATGTCTTCCATATCGCCAATAACCATGCACTCGACTTTGGACAGGTGGGTTTTCGGGATACAATGAACAACCTGAAAAATGTTGGTATTGCAACATTAGGACATAAAAATCAAATTCTTTATTTAGAAGCAAATAATGTTGCGATCGCTATGATTGGTTTTGCTCCCTATAATATGTATAATCCTATTCAAAATCTGGCAGCAGCCCAAGCACTTGTAATTGAAGCAACAAAAAATGCTGATATTGTGGTTGTATCTATGCACGCTGGGGCAGAAGGAACCGCAGCACTCCATGTCAAAAATAAAACCGAGTTTTTCTATGGAGAAAACCGAGGTAATTCTATCCAGTTTGCCAGAAAAGTTATAGATGCAGGAGCAGATTTAGTGCTAGGACATGGGCCTCATGTTCCTAGAGCAATGGAAATGTATAAAGGTAAATTGATAGCTTATTCTTTAGGTAACTTTATCGGATATCGAACTTTATCAACAAAGGCTCAAACTGCATATTCAATGATATTAGAAGTAAAACTAAATTCTCAAGGTGATTTAGTTGCAGGTAAGATTATTCCTGTACATTTAAATAGACAAGGAATACCTGAAATTGACCAGTATTTTCGCTCTGTGGGACTGCTACGGTATTTAAATAAAAATAATCATTTGATCGAGCCAGTAAGATTTAATCAGCAAGGGGAATTTATCTTGCATCAGAGTAATCCCGATATCCAATAGCATTCTCAGACTTTTTAATCACTTATTAAATCTGTAACTTGTTCTCACCACAGCTATTAGTAAACCAATATTACACCTAAGTGAACATTCATGAAAAAAGTAAATTTTTTAGCTATAGCTCTTTTAATTACTGGAATAATTTTTCCGGTATCAGTTCAATCTCAGACTATTCATATTGCTCAAAATCCAATCACTCAGTTACCAGTAACAGTTGATGTCGTAGGCGAACAAGAAAAAATTTGGAAACAGGATTATGAAAATTATTTAGGAGCTAATTTTCCCCAGGAGGTGATGAATGCTAAATCTATTAGTGATACTTTACGAAGAATTGAAGGCGAAACAGGCAAAAAATCTGCGGTTATCTATCTGATACCAAGAGAAAAACAATTAGAAATTATTTTAGTTACGCCCACAGGTGAACCAATTCGTCAGAGTATATCAGCTGCTAATCGAAATACTTTGCTCAAAGTAGCGAGGGAATTAAAAAATGAACTCACGGATACTATAAAAATTGACACTACTAGTTATTTAGCTTCTGCACAACAGCTTTATCAGTGGTTGATTGTTCCTATTGAAAAAGATTTGAAAGCTCAAAATATAGATACATTAGTGTTTTGTGTAGGAGAAGGCTTACGTTCTCTACCATTTGCCGCATTGCATGATGGAGAGAAATTTTTGATAGAAAAGTATAGCACAGGTTTAATTCCTGCCTTCAGTCTGACAGACACTAATTATACAGATATCCGAGACTTTTCAGTGTTAGCGATGGGGGCATCCCAATTCCAAAATCTCGCACCTTTACCTGCTGTACCTATTGAGTTATCTACAATTGTCAAAAATCAAGGAGGTCGTAACATCATCAATGAGAAATTTACTGTACGCAACTTGCGCTTGCAACGGCAGATAAAACCCTACAAAAAAATTATTCACTTGGCAACTCATGGGTCTTTCACATCAGGAACAGTTAGTAACTCCTATATTCAATTTTGGAATACGAGGTTGCGTTTAAACCAGTTACGAAATTTGAAATTGAATGTTCCCCCTGTAGATTTGTTAGTGCTGAGTGCTTGTACAACTGCTTTAGGGGATCAAAACGCAGAATTAGGCTTTTCTGGTTTAGCTTTGGAAGCTGGAGTTAAATCAGCGATGGGTAGTCTCTGGTTTGTTAGTGATGCCGGAACTTTAGGACTGATGATAGAATTTTACAACCATTTAAAAACATCACCTATTAAAGCAGATGCCTTAAGAAGCGCACAAATAGAAATGCTGAATGGACGAATTCGGATTCAGGAAGGACAACTACAGCAACTGAGATTAAAAACAGAAACGCCTTTACCCCCAGAAATAGCGGAGATGGGAGATATCAATTTATCCCATCCATATTATTGGGCAGCTTTTACCATGATTGGTGGCCCTTGGTAGTCGCAAGAATATGCCGGAGGTTGAAACCCCCGTGTCATATCAATTCAAAATTCAAAATTCAAAATTCAAAACAAAGGTTATGGCAAAATTAGTCTAAAGCCGACTGATTTCAAATGGTGCGAGATGTGAATTAACTTGCGGCTAATTTACCCCAACTGACATAAGGCAATTTAGCAGCAGTCGCCCGGACTTCTTCAGCATTAGCGACTAACTGACCGCAAGCATCCCATGTACCAGCAATAAAAGTACTGCGAGTGCCTTCATTCATAGTCACTTTGGCAGTGTAATCACCAATATTTACTTCTAAGTTTTCCAGGTTGACTGTGACAGCACCTTGGGGATTAGCGGCTACAAGTTCTTGCAGTTTTTTAACTGTGACTGCATCAGCTATTAAGCAAGGTATACCCATTGCAACACAGTTACCAAAAAAGATTTCAGCAAAACTTTCACCAATTAAAGCCTGTATTCCCCATTTAGCGATCGCTTGGGGTGCGTGTTCTCGTGATGAACCACAGCCAAAGTTACGGTTAACGATTAAAACATTTGCCCCTTGATATTGGGGTTGGTCAAAGGGATGTTCGCCTTTTAATGCTGTGCGGTCATCGATAAATACCCCTTCGCCCAATCCATCAAAGGTGATGGCTTTCAAATAACGGGCGGGAATAATTCTATCTGTATCTATATCATCCCCAATAAGGATTATACCGCGCCCTGAGATTTTTTTAACTTCACTAACCATAATTTTCAATTTTGAATCGATTTTTGACAACAATCTAATTTGAGAAGATTTTGAACCACAGAGATATAGACGGTGTAGGGGTGTTATACTTTACACAAGGGCGGGCAAGATGCCCACCCCACAAGAAGACACCCCACAAGAAGATATATCTTTGATTTTATTTTTATAACAACTCGCGCACGTCTGAGACTTCCCCTTGGATAGCCGCAGTCGCCACCATCGCTGGACTCATTAATAATGTGCGCCCAGAAGAGGAACCTTGTCGGCCTTTAAAATTGCGGTTAGAAGAAGAAGCGCTGATTTGTCTGCCTTGGAGTTTATCGGGGTTCATCGCTAAACACATAGAACATCCAGGTTCACGCCACTCAAAGCCAGCTGCTTCAAAGATTTTGTGCAGTCCTTCGGCTTCGGCTTCTTGCTTCACCCGTTCCGAACCAGGGACAACAAAAGCTTTCACACCCTCGGCAACGTGACGACCTTGGGCAATTTTTGCCGCTTCGCGCAAATCGCTGATTCTGCCGTTGGTGCAACTGCCAATAAAGCAGACATCAATTTTAGTGCCTTTTATCGGTTGACCGGGAAACAAATCCATATATTGATAAGCTTCTTCGGCAATAAATCGGTCTTCTTCTAGCAATTCTTCCGGCTTGGGTATAAATTGATTTACGCCGATACCTTGACCGGGTGTAATTCCCCAAGTGACTGTAGGGGAAATATCCGCCGCATCGAAGACTACCACATCATCATATTCAGCATCAGCATCACTCTTGATGGATTCCCACCAAGCCACAGCTTTGTCCCATTCTGCACCTTTAGGGGCGAAGTCTCTACCTTTTAAGTAATCATAAGTTACTTGATCGGGGTTGACATAACCACATCTCGCGCCACCTTCAATGGCCATGTTGCAAACGGTCATCCGTTCTTCCATGTTCATTTGTTCAAAGGTGGTTCCTGCATATTCATACGCATAACCTACACCACCTTTTACACCTAATGTCCGAATGACGTGCAGAATCACATCTTTGGCGTAAACACCAGGGTTTAAAGTGCCGTTAACTTCTATTTTGCGAACTTTGAGTTTCGATAAAGCCAGGGTTTGAGAGGCGAGAACGTCCCGCACTTGGCTAGTACCAATCCCAAATGCGATCGCACCGAATGCGCCATGGCTAGATGTGTGACTATCACCACAAGCAATGGTCATACCTGGTTGAGTCAGTCCTTGTTCTGGGGCGATGACATGGACTATCCCTTGATTGCCAGAACCGATGTTATAAAAAGTAATATTATTTTCTTGACAGTTTTGTTCTAAAGCCTGGATCATATCTTCCGCCAAGCTATCTACAAATGGCCTGGCTTGGTTTTCAGTCGGGACGATGTGATCCACTGTGGCTATAGTTCGTTCTGGAAACAACACCTTTAGATCCCTTTCCCGCAACATGGCAAAGGCTTGGGGACTGGTGACTTCATGAATCAGGTGAAGCCCGATAAATAGTTGCGTCAGCCCTGAAGGAAGTGTTCCAACGGTGTGTAAGTTCCAAACTTTATCAAACAGGGTGCCTTTGCTCATACGAAAATCGTTATTTCACGAGTTAGAGCTACTATCGTATCAAAAAAGTGTCATCCTTTAGCTGTTTTACGTTAAATGTACTGCTTCCTACTATTTAGGCTAAGATAAAGTAGGAAAAATTAAATTACCTTTTGGTAATACTATGCAAGCTGAAAAACTTTCTATTTCCTTACCAGCGTCTTTAGTGCAGTTTTTGGAGAATTACAAAGTTACTAAAGGGTGTAAATCTCGTTCTCAAGTGATTGAGTTAGCAATAGAATTACTACGATATCAAGAGTTAGAACAAGCTTACCGCGAAGCTGCGGCGGAATTTAACCCAGAATGGGATGTCACCGTAGGGGATGGGCTGACAGATGAAACGTGGTGAAATTTACTTTGCAAATCTCAGTCCGGCCGTTGGTTCCGAAATGGATAAACGCCGTCCTGTACTAATTGTCAGCAATGACGCTAATAATAATGCTTCAAATACGGTGACAATTGTACCAATTACATCTAATTTAAATCGTGTGTATCCTTTTGAAGTGTTGTTAAATCCAGAAGATTCTGGTTTATCCAAGCCTTCTAAAGTACAAGCGCAACAGGTACGCACGATTTCTAAACAGCGCATTTTGGGAGATATGGTAGGGTGTTTGAGTCAAGATTTCATAGAATTAGTTGATGCTGCTCTCAAGCTGCATTTAGGTTTGGAATAGGATTTGAAATATTTTTAACTTGTTTGTGCTTTTAGAGGATGTTTGAAAAGTTTTGGGCGAATATAATTCGCTACTACACAGGCGAAGTCCACCTCCGTGGACTAATGAAAAAGTGGGATTTTTAACCCGCGCAGGCGGGTTTAGTTTGTATAGCCGCGACTTCTAGTCGCCAGGGCTGTAATAAATTAGACTTTTCAAACAACCTCTTAGCTGTCGTCTTTAGCCACAGATACCTCTGATATTATTCTGGCTGCTGATTTTTAAATTCAATTCCTGTTTGTATAGCTTTGCCTTTAAGATAGTTAATGAAAGCAGAGCAAGACACAAGCATAAACTTGGCATCTTCAAAGTCAAGGTTAGATTCATCTAGTAAAGCATGGCGTATCCCTTCAGCACCACTTGTATAACCATACAATTTAGAATATGCCTCCTTTAATAAACCATTTAAAGCAACTTTTTGTTGTTTTTCTATGATATTTAAAGCTTTTCCCAATGTAGTCTTATTATCATTAGCAATTAGGCGACAAATGGATTCTACAGCACTAATAGATTCTTTTATAGAATTTCTATAATCAGGGTTTTCTTTTCTCGATAAATGAGTTATTGCAGTGTTTATGTGTTGCGATACTAGGGCTAATTTATCTTCACTTGCTAAAGCTTCTTCTATTGCCTTGATTTCTGTCTCTGATGTTATTGGTGTAATTATTGAGCCGATAAAACGATAGCCAGACATTTCACGTTCTAAAACATGATTGCATAAGTCTATGAATTTTTCTAATTGAGCATTGCTCTTGTAATTTGTAGCAATAAACTCCAAAAAATCATAAACTTCATGCCATTGGTATTTAAAAAATAATGTTTTTATAAACTTAAAGTCTAGAGTCCAAACTCCTGTCAAAGTATCCAATGTCTGCTTAAAATGAGAAAACCACAATAACCAAATTAAACTTTTTATTTCATTTACTTCAAAATCTTGACCAAGAGAAGAATAGTCTATAGGACCATAATCTTGATAATATTTTTCCAATTTTTCCCACACTAATAGAACTAAGACATTCCATAAGCTGTTACGCAGATCCTGATTCATTGACTCAATCTGCATAATTTCTCTCTTAGGTTTAAAGCCATGCCTCTGAGAAAACGTATCCATACTTTAATTTTAAAATTAGCTCAATTAGATACGTTATAGCTTAATTAACCAAAAAAAGGCTACTTAAATCTAAAGTTTAGCACTGACTCAAGTTGTACTACTATTATAATGTAGGCGATCGCGTCACTGTAAAATCTCTCTTAAACTCTGATTTCTTTGCGTTTTTGCGCCTAATACACTTAATGCTAGAGCCTACGGCACGCTACGCGAACTATTTAGGCTAATATAAAAACTCTATTTAGCTACTCAGGTAAAAAATCTTGACGCAAACATTCATCCGCAGTAAAAGGAGACTCCACAGGAAAAGTATCAAGTAACAAACCAGTTTCTAAAGCTGCTTGTTGTCTTGCATCTTGATAACATACCCCAAAATTTTCGTCAAAGTAATTTTTTAAACTAGGACTCTCTAGCAAACCTTCTTGAAGTCTGCGGCGATGTTCAAATATAGTAGATAACCAACTATTAGTACGTTTCTCTGGCTGATACTTATATTTCAGTAAGTGCATTAAAACAACTATTAAATTACTTTTTAACGCTCTTTTTTCACTTCTCCCCATGCATTCAATTTCTTCAATGAGATTGACTAAATCAACTTCAGCTAATTTACCTGCTTTGAGTTGTTTAGCTGTTGTCTCTAGCCACAGATAAAAATCTTCATCGTAAAGCTGGGAGTTTATCAAGACTTTTGGTTGAGGTGCTGTCATCTAATTTTTCAACCTCCCAAGATTTAACTCGTAAATTAGAAGCCATCCGCTTCCAATTTTATTCGGATGCAGATGGCAAGTTAGTATTAAAAATGGGTAGTACCAGACTCGAACTGATGACATCCTGCTTGTAAGGCAGGCGCTCTACCAACTGAGCTAACCACCCGTTTTACTCTCACAGTTAACTAATATAGCAAAGTATTTCTAATCGCGCAACCCCTTTGGGAAAAGTTTTTTTTCACGTACAATAATAACTCAGTAATCCTTTGCCCACAGGCGATCAACTCAATTATGCCCTCTGGTGGAACTCACGATCGCATCACTTTATATACTCTGCCTGTAATCGCCGGTGTGACTTTATGGCAAACTCGCAGCAGCAATTTAACTTTGTTGGTTGCTGGTGGGTTTATGTTTAGCGGTTTGATGTTCGGCCCCGATTTGGATATTTACTCGCGTCAGTTCCAACGCTGGGGCTTTTTGCGCTGTATTTGGCGACCTTATCAAAAAAAGCTGCGCCATCGTTCTGTTTTTTCTCATGGGCCGATTATTGGCACAATCATCCGGGTAATTTATCTGGGCTGTTTCCTGGCGCTGGTGGCTACGGTGTTTTTGGTGGTGGGGGAAATGTTGGGAATCTTGGCTGTGACTTGGCAGGATTTGACTGTGGCTTTGGGGCGATCGCTTGTGGTTTACACTACTGAATATTTGGCTTTGTTTTTGGGGTTGGAACTGGGGGCGATGAGTCATTCTCTTAGCGATTGGGGGGGTTCGGCTTATAAGCGGTTGCAAAAGCAGGGGGTGCGGAGTTTGTTTGCTGGGAAGAAGGGGAGGAGGAAGGGAAGAGTTAAACGCAGAGGTACGCTAAGGTAAGCGCAAAGGTACGCGGAGGTTTTTTATGGATGCTTTAAAAGAGTTAATTGCTGTGGTGGCTAAGTTGCGATCGCCTGATGGGGGTTGTCCTTGGGATTTGGCACAAACTCCTCAAAGTCTGATTCCTTATGTGATTGAGGAGGCTTATGAGGTGGTTGATGCGATTCGGGAGGGGGATCGGGAGGGGATTAAGGAGGAGTTGGGAGATTTACTTTTACAGGTGGTTTTGCAAGCCCAAATCGCTGGGGAATCGGGGGATTTTAATTTGGAGGATGTTGTACGGGGGATTTCGCAAAAGTTGATTCGTCGTCATCCTCATGTTTTTGGTGATGTGTCTGTGGATGGTGTGGATGAGGTTCGCCAAAATTGGGAGGCGATTAAGGCACAGGAGAAGGGGGAAATTTCAGAGAAGCATCAATTTAGTGCTAAACTGGCTCGTTATTATCGGACTCTTCCCCCTCTGATGGCGGCGATGAAGATTTCCCAAAAGGCTGCGGCTGTGGGCTTTGAATGGGATAATGTTGATGGGGTTTGGGCGAAGTTTCATGAAGAATTAGGCGAGTTTCAACAGGCTTTGGCTGAGGAAACACCAGAACGTCAACAAGCGGAATTAGGAGATTTATTATTTGCAATTATGCAACTGGCGCGTTGGCACAATATTGATCCTAGTGCAGCGTTACAGGGGACAAATCAGCGCTTTGTGCAGAGATTGCAAAAAATAGAGGCGCTTGTTGATCGCCCCCTTACTGATTACAGTTTGGATGAGTTTGAGACTCTTTGGCAACAGGCAAAAGCCCAAATTGCGAAAGAGCAATTATAATTTATAATTTCATTGTAACAGTCTTGACTTCGGTGTATTGTTTCAGTGCATATTCACCGATTTCTCGACCCATACCGGATTGTTTGAATCCACGGACGTTGTTAGCGATCGCGTGTGCTTTAATTCATTGAAATTTATATCTCCCAACTCACGCCTTCATAAATCGAATCAATCGCACAACTAAAATCCACACTTTCTATAGTGATATTATCACCAATTGTATAAGGGGAATACAGCCACATTCGGCCTTCTCCTCGACGATAAAACTCTACTCCGATTTTCTCAGATTCAATTATGATATATTCTTGCAAACTGGGCATGGTGCGATAAAAAGCAAACTTTCCTCCTCTATCTTTAGCTTCTGTTCCAGGAGAAAGCACTTCGACAATTATTTTGGGATACTGAATAAATTTGCGTGCATTTAAATCTCTGGGATCACAACTAATCACCACATCAGGATAAAAGTACGGACTTTGTGTATTAACTTGCACTTTGACATCAGCAACGTTGATGCGACAAGCTCTAGTGCGTAGATGGGGATACAATGCTCTGTAGAGATTTAAGGCAATATCATTATGGGGAATTGTACCGCCAGTCATAGCGAAAATTTCGCCATTCACATATTCATAGCGACAATCTTGTAATGGTTCCCATGCAAGATATTGGTCGAGACTCATTTTTGGAGGTTGAGGGGTGGCAATCATTGCATCATGATCAGAAATCAACGCTTTCAAATTCTCCTACCAATTCTAGCACCGCTATCGCTATTCAAAGACAGGTAAAAACGCAGAGGTACGCGGAGATTTATTGGCGATACTTTGCGCTTTCCTCAGCGTTCCTTTGCGTTTCAATATAAAAACTCAGGATTTATGGCGATTATACTCAGCACTCAGCACTTTGCTATGGTAGTCTAGGAGTTCAAAAATATAATTGCAGCTACTCCGAGACTGAGCAACCCACCACCAAGGATATATGACCAAAAACGATGGTAACTGTTAACAACTGTACCATTTTCACTCTGAAGTTGGATTAAATCCATCCAAGGCATTATACCTCGACGAAACCAACCTACAGCCCCGACTTGTTCCCCAATTAGGCTTTGTACTCGCTTCATCCCAAATAAGAAATTGCCGATGGGGCCAAAGCGGGAGGCGTAGTGCAGATATAGCATACCGCTAGGGTCTTGGATTTTCAGATCAGAACCAAATTTATAACCAGCGTCGCCACGACCAATCAGTGAACCTGCTATTTTTGCTGGTTGTCCGCGTAAAGGACTAGCATAGGGGTCTGACATTAAAGTGAGAATATCAGTAGCTGGTGCTTGTTGGTAGCCGGGAAACATGATAAAGGCTTTGACCAGTATTCCTAACCCTAAGCCCATGAATGGCGCACCCAGTATGAAACCTGACTTGGCGGAAGTTGAGAATAAAATAAAGCTAACTACTAAGCCTGTGAACAAACCAATGGTTTCAGCGCCATACAGCAGTATATCTAAGAAAAAGTTACCGTAAAGCTTATTCTTATTCAGAGTTTTGCCTTCTCCGATGACTTTTCCCATGTCGAACTCGATTGGTAAACCTAACTGTTCTGCATAGGTACTCAAAGCACGGACACGTTTACCTGTCAATGGGTGAGTAGAATTTAATTCCATCCACCAGCCCCAAGGGTTAAACATATCCCACAAAAAAACACGCCCAATTTTTTGGGGGTCAGATGCAATTCGGTAAGCGCTTCCTGTGGAACTTGCGGCTTTGTGGTCATAAATACCTAATGCACGAGTGCCTTCAATTAAACGACTGGGTTCAGGCGATCGCGCTCCTTCTTCTACAATACCGTAAGCAATCTTCACCAAAGCACGGGATAATCCATTAGGGTTGCCTGTAGTTTCGGCGGCAAAATGATCGGCAAAGTATTCTCTGGTACGGGAGAGATACAGTAATAAATAAGTGCCGATAATATAAAATACGTAGGCAGCAAAACCAGCAGTTTGTAAAGCATCTTTGATTTTGTTATCGCCACCACCACGACCCAATCTACGGGCTGTACTGTAAATCAGATAGCAAATCTGCACTAAGGTAGAAGCTACTGTCATCACGGCAAAGTCCCAATGGACAATGTGTCCTAATTCATGGGCGTAGACGGTAGCAATTTCATCATCATCTAGATAAGTGAAAAGTCCCTGACTGACAACTAACCGGGCGCTGTTAGGTAAGGAACCGTAGGTAAAAGCCGTGGGGTTTTGGTCGTCAATAATTCCCAATCGGGGAGTTTTGAGATTTTTATCATCGCAGATTTGACGAATAATTTTCGCTGTTTCTGGGCTGAGGCTTTCCACTTCTGCTAACTCTATCCAGCGAGTCTGATAAAGCCAGCGTTGGGTTAAGTCCATTAAGAAGGGAGAGAAGAAAAAGGCAGCGATATTGAAAATTAAGGTAATGGCGATCGCAATCATTAACCCTTGCAATGGATTGTCACTACCTAAAATAAATACTAAGCTCAAACCTAATACCAACACCATCCCAAACATTAAGGTCATGGTGACAGCAGAAGCTAAAACTAAATTACCGCCCACAGCACCCATTGCTAATTTGACACCAGTTGTAGCAGCACGTCCAGCTTTTGGCGTAGTTTTAGGCTGTTGAGTAAAAGATTGGCGGGCTTTTTCTGCCCATTTACGAGCCTGTGGGTTTTCACTTACCATTAACTTTTGACACAGGACTTTCGCTTTTTCGATTTCGCCTGTACCTTGATAGGCTTTCATTAGCCACATCTGGGCGGAAAGATAATCAGAGGAATCGTGATCAACGCAATTACGGCTGAATTGTTCGAGTAACTCCACCGCTTCCTGATAACGTCCTTGTTGAAAGGCTTCTAATCCAGATTGCAATGACATAGTATCTTTTGCTTAGTAAAGGAGTAGGAATTTATCCATCAATACTCAATATATTCAGCCCTTGTCATCAGAATTACGGAAACTTAACAAGTATAATATAGAGAACCTCACTCCAGTCCCTCTGATTATCAAGAAGAGGGGAAATAAAGATGTTATTTAATTCAGATTCTCAGCTTGGTAGGATGAGAAAAAAGCCACGTTTTTTGATATGACTATTCTTAAAGATATTTCTCCGTTAATTGCGATCGCGCAACAAACCCGACAAGCAGCAAGTAAGCTGGCACTTTTGGAGACTGAAGCAAAAAATCAAGCCCTAGAAGCGATCGCGCAAGCTTTAGAATCAGCTAAGGATGAGATTTTACAGGCAAATATCGCTGATTGTCAAGCCGCATCTGCTGAAGGAATTGCCAAACCACTGTATAAACGGTTGCAGTTAGATGAACATAAATTAAGAGATGCGATCGCTGGGGTGCGAGATGTGGCTAAACTAGCAGATCCAGTGGGTCAAGTGCAGATTCACCGCGAACTGGATACAGGTTTAGTTCTCAAGCGGATAACTTGTCCTTTGGGTGTTTTAGGAATTATTTTTGAAGCCCGTCCAGAAGCAGCGATTCAAATTGTTTCCCTGGCGATTAAATCAGGGAATGGTGTAATTCTCAAAGGTGGAAAAGAAGCAATTCGGTCTTGTGAAGCCATAGTTAAAGCCATTAAACAAGGATTATCTCAAACTGTGGTGAACTCAGAGACAGTGCAGTTATTAACAACCAGAGAAGAAACTGTAGAACTGTTAAATTTAGATAAATATGTAGACTTAATTATTCCCAGAGGTTCCAATTCCTTTGTGCAGTTTGTCCAAGATAATACCCGCATTCCCGTATTAGGACACGCCGAAGGAATTTGTCATTTATATATAGACAAAGCGGCTGATATTGCCAAAGCAATTAAACTGACAGTTGATGCTAAAATTCAATATGCTGCTGCTTGTAATGCCATTGAAACTTTATTAATTCACCAATCAATAGCCGCAGAATTTTTACCAAAAATTGCCGAATCTTTGCAAATAGTTGATGTGGAATTAAGAGGTGATCAACGCAGCTTAGAGATATTACCAAATATTGCCCCTGCTACAGATACAGACTGGGAGACAGAATACAGTGATTTCATTTTAGCCATTAAAATAGTAGATTCAATAGAAGAGGCGATCGCTCACATTAACGAATATGGTTCCCGTCATACAGAAGCCATCATCACAGAAGACTTAGCAGCAGTAGAAACCTTCTGGGGACTAGTGAATGCAGCCGGAGTATTTCACAATTGTTCTACCCGATTCGCCGACGGTTTCCGCTACGGTTTTGGTGCAGAAGTAGGAATAAGTACCCAACAAATGCCTCCCCGTGGTCCCGTTGGTTTAGAAGGATTAATTACCTACAAATATCAAATGACTGGTGACGGTCATATTGTCGCCACATACACCGGAGAAAACGCCCAATCATTTACCCATCAAGACTTAGGATAAAAATATCCAAAAAACCGTATAATTACACGGTGTTAGCACAGATTAATCTATAATTTAGGGATTTACTGGGAAAAATTCTGGAAAAACAAACCACAGAGGCACAGAGGACGCAGAGAAATTTGGAATCTAACCTAACGACTTACCAGTAGATCAAATTTGCACCAAACAGTCACAAACCTAAAAGACTTAATGACCGCAAACTTAAACCTGGAATAATTACTCAAACTCTCTCCCCTTGGCGTACTTGGCGACTTGGCGGTTCGACCTCAAAACCAAAAAACTTATCATTTGATTAGGTGATAACTTTCGGTACAATACAAAAGCCTCACTCATTTTCCTCAACAACATGGGCAACACATTCGGACATTTATTTCGCATCACAACATTTGGAGAGTCCCACGGCGGCGGTGTGGGGGTAATAATTGATGGCTGTCCTCCCCAATTAGAAATTACAGCCGAAGAAATTCAAGTAGAACTAGACAGAAGACGACCGGGACAAAGTAAAATTACCACACCCCGCAAAGAAGCAGACACTTGCGAAATCCTCTCTGGAGTATTTGCAGGGAAAACCTTGGGAACACCCATAGCCATTATGGTGCGGAATAAAGACACCCGTCCCCAAGACTACGACGAGATGGCGCAAACATATCGCCCATCCCACGCCGATGCTACCTATGATGCAAAATATGGCATTCGTAATTGGCAAGGTGGCGGCAGATCGTCAGCCCGTGAGACAATAGGTAGAGTTGCAGCTGGTGCGATCGCTAAAAAAATTCTGCGTCAAGTTGCCAATATTGAAATTATCGGTTACGTCAAGCGCATTAAAGACTTAGAAGGGGTCATTGATCCTAACACCGTCACCTTAGAACAAGTAGAAAGCAATATTGTACGTTGTCCCGATGCCGAATGTTGCGATCGCATGATTTCATTAATAGAAGAAATAGGTAAACAAGGTAATTCCATCGGCGGTGTAGTGGAATGCGTCGCCCGAAATGTCCCCAAAGGTTTAGGCGAACCAGTATTTGATAAATTAGAAGCAGATATTGCCAAAGGTGTGATGTCTCTTCCAGCTAGTAAAGGCTTTGAAATTGGTTCAGGTTTTGCCGGGACACTATTAACAGGAATTGAACATAACGACGAATTTTATATTGATGAAAACGGAGAAATTCGCACAGTAACCAACCGTTCTGGAGGCATTCAAGGAGGCATTTCCAACGGCGAAAATATTGTTTTACGAGTTGCATTTAAACCCACAGCCACCATTAGAAAAGAGCAAAAAACAGTTACTAAAGAAGGTGAAGAAACTGTATTAGCAGCCAAAGGAAGACATGATCCTTGCGTCTTACCTCGTGCAGTACCAATGGTTGAAGCAATGGTAGCATTAGTATTATGTGACCATTTATTACGCAATCATGGCCAGTGTCAGGTATTGTAATTCGTCATTCACGATCAGTAAACAAACGAAATCAATTTTTTGGCTATAACTCTTATACTGTAAGGATTATAGATTATTCTGTCGCGCAATTGCGTGATAGAATATGGTAAACATCAATGTCTAAATTTACATTCTGACTAGCTATTATTACTTGCCATTGTTATAGTAGTCTATAATACATTCTAAAGCGTGTAATAGCAGTTACTGTCAACATGGATAAAGATTATAAAACTCGGCTCAAACATTTTGCTGAACTCAAGTGTAAATACCAAGCAACTCAATATGAAGATTCATCACCTTCTAATTTGCTGTATTTAATTTTGCGAAAAGTTGACTTAGAAATTGAACTCAGTGAGTTAGAATTGAATTGGTTACGAAAGCAGAAACTTTTTGAAACAATTGCAATTATTGAATTAGAGAAGTTTAAGCTGGGAGAACGCAAAAGGCTAGAAATTGAATTTTCGCAACTTAAAACTAAATATAAAGTCTCCAACAACTGGGATACATCAGTAACAAGTTTTTTATATTCTATACTTTGGAAACTTGAAGCAGGAAATAATTTAACTGATTCAGAATTTAAATTATTGCAAGATAATCGACTTACTCAAACCGTCGAAATTGTTCAGGATATGAGACGATTTGCTGCTTTGAAGCAAAAGTATAAAGCCACTAAATTTCCAGATTCATTCCCTAACAGCCATCTCTATAAAATACTAACGAGACTAGATACAGAAACAAGTTTAACTCACTCTGAACACCAGTGGCTACTCAATCATAAACTGTCTGAAACGATAGAAATTTTTGAAAAACAAGTATCTGCAAGACAAGCTAAATTTACCCAATTAAAGGCTAAGTACCAAGCAAGCCAACACCCAGATAAAGAACTAACCAGTCAACTATATCTAATACTCCAAAAACTTGAGACAGATACAAAACTCATTGCTTCAGAAATTCACTGGTTGAAAAAACAAAGACTTACAGGAACAATTACCATTGCAGAGGAACTTGAAAAAAAACGAGAATTCACTGCTTTGAAGGTTAAGTATAAAGCAACTAAATACACAGATTTATCATTGAATAGTGATTTATATAACCTGCTTAAAAAGGTTGAAACACATCCTCAGCTAAATAAAAGTGATATTAAATATTTAAAAGGAATTAATCTAACTGAAACAATTGAATTTGCCAATCAAAAATATGCTTCTATTTTGAAGTCAAGGATAGAATCGGGAGGAGTTCTGAGCGACGCAGAAATTGAATGGCTAAGAAATCATAAATATGAAGATATCATTATTTTAGCCCAAGAAAAGCACTTTGCAATTCTCAAGAAAAAATATGGCTTGATAGCTCCTGCATTACCCATAGAGCCATTGTACGAAATTATGATAAAACTTGAGAAAAAAGAACGCTTAGATGCTGTATTAGTTGTTCAGCTTATAGAAAAAGGTTTGTTATCTCATGATGGAATGATAGCTCGTGCATATTACAGATTGGAAGCAGAATTTTATGAGAGTGAAATGAAACGGAGTGGAAATAAATGGAATATCCCAAATGCTAGTAGTTGTTGGCGTAAAGCAAAAGAACCTGAACAGGCTTTAAAAATTACAAATTTAGACTTAAATAAAATTAATGATAATAAGGTAAAATCAGCCATTTCAGTATCTAGAGGTGCAGCCTTTAGAGATATTGATAAATTAGATGATGCAGAAAACTGTGCAATGCAAGCCATTGATTATCAACCTGATACTTATCAACCTTATACTTTAATGGGAGCTATCTGTTATGACAGAGGTGAGTATGATAAAGGTAGTAATTGGTTTGAAGAAGCTATTCAGCGTGGGGCTAAAACTGAAGATATTGATGCTGAAATCAAAAGAATACTCAAGAATGCCAAGAATGATGACAAACGAGATGAAGCAGCACAGTATCTTTTGAAAAAAGATGCAAAACGCTATGCTTGGGCTAAAGATTATCTCAAAAAGCAGAATACTCAGAAATAAAACCAATATTTTCAATTTTTAAATTGTAAAGATGTTATGTAGAATGTCTTTACAATTAAACTGGTTAAACACAAAATTTTGTAATGATTTAGCAATTTAAAGAAACTGTTTGTCCAGCAACATTACCTTGGCGTTCTTGGCGACTTGGCGGTTCGTTTAAAATTACTTATTAAAACTCAGATATAATTCCATATATATTACAACCTAACATATATGGAATTTATCACAATTTTAGGATTATGTGCAGCCACATTAACAACCAGCGCCTTCTTGCCACAAATGTGGAAAACATGGCAAAGCAAATCAGCAAAAGACGTGTCTTATCTGATGCTGATTACATTTATGAGTGGTCTTTCTTTATGGTTAATATATGGAATTTATTTAAAATCCTTACCCATTATTCTGGCTAACAGCTTCACCTTATTTTTCAACTTCATAATTCTATGGCTTAAAATTAAATATAGATAAACTTGCTCCTAATAAATACCTGTGACATCATCTCTATTTGCCTCTGAACGCCTCCTATTTACCCCCACCACCCCCCACAACGATGCTATCCCGCTAATTTTCGCCTTTCCCAACGAGTACACAGTGGGTATTACCAGCCTCGGCTATCAGGTAGTGTGGGCAACTTTAGCCATGCGTGAAGATGTGCAGGTGAGTCGCTTATTTACCGATATTCAGGAACAACTACCCAGAAACCCGGAAATTGTGGGATTTTCTATCTCCTGGGAACTCGATTATGTAAATATTTTAAATTTACTGGAATCTTTAGACATTCCCATCAGGGCTACTTCCCGTCATGATTCCCATCCCATAATTTTTGGTGGTGGCCCTGTTCTCACTGCTAACCCCGAACCTTTTGCCGATTTTTTTGATGTCATTTTACTCGGTGATGGAGAAAATCTGCTACCTAATTTTATTGAGACATACAAAGAAGTCAGAAACGCTTCTAGAGAAACTCAACTCAAAGCACTGGCGCAAGTACCAGGAATTTATGTTCCTAGTTTGTATGCGGTGGAATATCACGCCAAAGATGGTGAGTTAAAGTCAATTAAACCAATTTTCCCAGAAGTTCCCGCAGTGGTGCAGAAGCAAACTTATCGAGGGAATACCCTATCTACATCCACTGTGGTGACAGAAAAAGCCGCCTGGGAAAATATATATATGGTGGAAGTGGTGCGGAGTTGTCCCGAAATGTGCCGCTTCTGTATGGCGAGTTATCTGACTTTACCTTTTAGAACAGCCAGTTTGGAAGAGTCGTTAATTCCCGCCATTGAAAAAGGGTTAGCTGTGACAAACCGGCTGGGGTTATTGGGGGCTTCTGTGACTCAACACCCAGAGTTTGAGGCTTTGCTAGATTATATTAGTCAGCCCAAATACGATGATGTCCGTTTGAGTATTGCCTCGGTGCGAACCAATACCGTAACAGTGCAGCTTGCCGAAACTTTGGCGAAACGAGACACGCGATCGCTTACAATTGCAGTAGAAAGTGGTTCTGAAAAACTCCGCCAAATCGTCAACAAAAAGCTGCATAATGATGAAATCATCCAAGCTGCTATCAATGCCAAGGCTGGAGGATTGAAAGGCTTGAAGCTTTACGGTATGGCAGGTATCCCCGGTGAAGAACCAGAAGATTTAGAGCAAACCGTCGCCATGATGCGGAATATTAAAAAAGCCGCCCCAGGATTGCGGTTAACATTTGGATGTAGTACATTTGTTCCCAAAGCACACACGCCATTTCAATGGTTTGGGGTAAATCGCCAGGCGGAAAAGCGGCTACAGATGCTGCAAAAACAGCTAAAACCCCAGGGGATAGAATTTCGTCCAGAAAGCTATAATTGGTCAATTATACAGGCTTTGATATCGAGAGGCGATCGCCGATTGTCCCAACTTCTAGAATTAACCCGTGAATTTGGCGATTCTTTAGGTAGCTACAAACGTGCTTTCAAACAACTCAAAGGACAAATACCCGATTTAGAGTTTTACGTTCATAGCAACTGGTCAACCGAGCAAATCTTACCTTGGCATCACTTGCAAGGGCCTCTACCACAGTCTACACTACTGAAGCACTTGGCTGAAGCTACCAGTCATTTCAACTCAACCCCCCCAGAACTACAGCCATTAAATGCAAAATACTGCTGAGTACTACTGCGCTTATTGCGGCGAACCAAACTTAACTTTTATCGATTTGAGTGCAGGCTCACAACAATCTTATGTAGAAGACTGTCAAGTTTGCTGTAACCCGAATATTTTGTATGTCTCGGTTGATGAAGATACCCTAGATATAGAGATTTCAACTGACTGCGAAAGCTAAATTTTACGTTTTTTCTTTCCATGCTGCAATTTCAACATTCCTCAGTCATTAATGCGCCAGTCGAAGTAGTGTGGAAATTCCACGAAAGACAAGATATTTTACAACTACTCAACCCACCTTGGCAACCGGTGCAAGTAATTCGTCGTGAAGGCGGACTAGAAGCGGGCGCTATCACTGAATTTCGTTTATTCTTAGGGCCATTACCTTTAACTTGGTTAGCGCGACACACTGAATGTGAAAAAAATCGTCTGTTTATTGACAAACAGATATCTGGGCCTTTTGAGTCTTGGATACATCGACATGAATTTAGTGCAGAAAATGGTAAAACCAAGTTAACCGATGCGGTTTCCTTCTCTATGCCCGGTGGTGGTACAGTAGAATTTGTCAGTGGTTGGCTCATACAAGCGCAATTAGAAGCGATGTTTCGCTATCGTCACCATGTCACTAAACGCGAGTGTGAATCACGATAATTGTCTAAGGTTTACACTCCTTAATAAGACATTAGTATCTACAAGATACGGCACTTAACCTCGCTCTCCATAAATACTTTCTCGGCTAATGGCTGTATCTGAAAGTGTTGGAAGGTTAAGTTCTCGATGGCTTTCTACCCACTCTTGAAATGCTGTTACCCACTCTTGAGGGGTTGCAGTTTCATAGAAAGGACGCTCACCCTGTAATTGTACTAACATCTTAAGCATGGTATCCAAGTGTGGTTTAATCTCATCTGGATTACGGTTTGTTATTTGAGCTAACAAACGGGTTATTGTCTGAATATCCTGAATATAAATTTGTTCTAACTCATTTACAAGAGATTTTGGTTGATTGTTCATAACCATTCCAAATAAATCGCTTAATCTTTAGCTTACTACTCAACCACAAGAATTTGAAAAAATGCGAATTTTGAATTTTGAATTTTGAATTAAAAAAAAGGTCAATACCAAGTACAAAAGTTTTAAAGTTTCGCCCGCACCTGAATACCATAAGTTACGGGGTCGCCAAATCCGGCTGTGACGTTGGGTGCTGGGAACAGAAACCCAGAGGTAATATAACGAGTATCAAACAAGTTATTGGCATATAAATAAATACCGTATTGTTCGCCTTCGTAACCAATGCGGGTATTGACCAAGGCATAGGGGTCTTGCTTGACTTGGTTGGCATCATCGAAATAAGTTACACCATAACCACGTAGTTCCGCACGGGCAAAAAATCCGCCTCTACTGCGATACTGCGCCGCTAGATTATAGGTAAGTTCTGGTGCAAAAGGAACGCGATTGTCGCTAAAGTCTCCGTCTGTAAAGGGATTTCTGTAGTTTTTAAATCTGCTGTCTACATAGCCAATACCAGCGATAAAATTCAATCCTTGTGCTGGCTTGGCGGTGAGTTCAAATTCTAAGCCTGTGACTTTCACATTGGCATTAGTGACGTTTCTAAAAAAGCCAAAATCATCGGTAAGCAGCACTTGATAATTATCTACGTCAGTTTGGAAAACCGACAGATTAGCCGTGAGACGGTCATCTAACCAAGATGATTTTAAGCCGGCTTCGTAAGTCCAGGAGGTTTCTTCTTGAAATCGCCGTGTATCTTCTGTATCAGCACGATAGTTAAATCCACTGGGTCTATAGCCTTTGGCTATGGTGGCGTATGCCATGAGATTCTGGTTGAAGCGATACTGTAAGCCAAACCTGGGAATTAATTCCTCATTATTCAGGGTCGCACCGCGTACCTCACCAGTAGGGGGATTTACAGTACCGTTTGTATTCTCAAACACACGGCTGCGGTCGAGGTCAGCATCAGCCGTTTCATAGCGCAAACCAGCAAACAAAGTCAGAGGTGTAACTGGCTTGTAATCAACTTGTCCGAAGATGGCGTAAGTATTGCGATATTGTTCTGCGGACACGCGATCGCTTCCCGGTGTTGGTACGCCAAAGGCAACTGCACCAGCTTCTGTATATTTAAAGGTATCATCAATAACTTGAAAATCTCGTGATTCGTAATATCCACCCAACAGCCAACGAAGGGTTTCCGCAGTTTCGGGAGATTGGAGGCGAAACTCCTGTGACCACAAGGTAGAATTGATACCAATAATTTGCTGCAATAAGTCACCGGGGAAGTTATCACCCACTAAGGTACTTTGATTGCTAAATCTCCGTGTGGTGATTGATGTAGCTTGAAAGCCATTACCGTTATAGCTCACTTTCAAAGCCTGGGTGTTAGTGCTGAGGCGATTAAAACCATCGACTTCTTGGGAAACTTGGAAAGGGTTTTCTGCATTCTGGCGTGAAAAGGTAGGATTGCCATTGTCGTTATCACTGGCGTAGACGTTAAATGATACATTCCATTCTGGGGTAGGTGTCCAGAGAATTTGAGCGCGTCCAGTGACTTGCGATCGCTCTCCCACCGCCTGATCAACAAAGATATTGTCAAATACACCATCTCGTGCATTGTATGCTCCCGCCAGTCGAAACGAAAGTTGATCGGGGATAATGGCATCACTGAGCGATAGTTGAAATTCCCGACTGTTATAACTTCCATAACCTGCTGTAATGCCGATTTCTGGCTGATTGCTAGGGGGACGAGAAATAATATTCACTACCCCAGCCGGACTGCTTCTACCATAGAGGGTACTTTGGGGACCACGTAACACCTCCACCCGTTCTAAATCAATTAACGCAACGTCTAGAAAAGCGCCGTAATCAAAGGGAACATCATCAATATAAAAGCCAACAGTGTCTTGACTGGCTAAAAAGTTAAAGTTATTCAGCCCCCGTAAGCTGTAGTAACTAAAATCAGCACTTCCTGCTGTGGTGGGGAGAAAAGTAAAATTGGGTGTATTGTTGGCGATCGCCTGCAAAGAATTGATTTGTCCATCTATGAGTTCCTGCTGAGGAATTACCTTCAGGCTCAGAGGTACATCCTGTGCTGCTTCTGGGCGTTTTTGCGCGGTGACTACCAATTCAATCGGCTCATTCGCCTCAGATGATGGTTGTGTGATTGGTGTTTCACTACTAGGTTGAGACGTATCCGGTGTTTGTGGTGTTGAAGATATTGCTGGCGTGATGACAAAAATTAAACCTTCATTGCTGTCATTTAACTCAACTTTGGGAATATCTACTTCACCTGTAACGATCACTCGGATAGTATTTGCATCCTGATTTATGACTACTACTTCTGCAATACCTGTAAATGGTTGCTCTTGACGAAATGAATTATCACTAGATAAACGCAGTTGAGCATTAGGAATATCTGCGATGAATTTATTTACCTCACTTTTGTAAGTAACTTGCAACTGATCAGATGTAGGAGTTTCTAAGAAAATTTCCAACTCATTAGTAGATTGTTTTAAACGCACCCCTAGTATTTGAATAACTGGATTTGGTTGTGGTTGTTGTACCAATAATTCTTTAATACTGGTGTTAGCCAGCTGTATTTCGCTCAATCGAGGAATATCTGTGATAACTATTTCATCTGAATATGCAGGAAAAACCGTAAAAATTGATATAACAGAAGTTAACCACAAATAAGCTGACAAACTATCTTTTTTCACCCTAGTTCCTCTCACTCACGCCAAAAATTAGGTAATTTGCTGGTTTTCCAGATGTTTCAATAATTATTTGTGACAGTAAGTCAAACTACTGTTGATGTCAAAAGACAGAGTGTCAAACTTAACTTGATATCTATATCTGATTTTTATAGAAACTTTTAATCTGTCTTTGCTGATTTTATACTCTTACCTAAGTTTGACAGCTTGTCATTTGACAGCAGCTCATCAATTACCGAGAATTGGAAGATACCTTGATCAAAGCATAGGTGAAGTGATGCAGTTGTCTGCGAAATTAGCGGTATTCACATTAGTCACAATTCCCTGCACCGCCATTCTGGGGAATTACGCCATCAGTTTAGCTTCTACTAATGAAACTCAAGAAGTAAAAATTAGATTTAATAGTAAAGTTGCTCAACAGCCTTTTGAATGTGGAAAAACCTACACTTTAGGTAAACCAGCCCAAAAATTTACTCTCTCTGATTTTCGTTTTTATGTCTCTGATGTAGCTTTAATTGATATCAATGGTAAAGCTGTACCCCTAACTTTAACCCAGGATGGTAAATGGCAATACCAAAATGTCGCCCTTCTAGACTTTGAAAATAAATCTGGTGCTTGTGTTAACGGCACAGTAGAAACACGTAATCAAATAATTGGTAAAGTCCCCAAAGGCAATTATCAAGGACTGCAATTTACCTTGGGTATCCCTTTCAATCTCAATCATGAGGATTCCGTCACCGCCCCATCACCCCTAAATTTAACTTCCCTCTGGTGGAACTGGCTAGCTGGTTACAAATTTGCTCGCATTGATTTAGAGAAGCATAATCACACTAGCCCAGGCGCGAAACATCGTGAACAAAATCATCACTCGCAGGGTTTCCCCATCCATTTGGGTAGCACCGGTTGTCAAGCCACCACAGGTAGTCAAAAACCCTCATCTTGTAAAAATCCTAATACCGCGAAGGTAGTCTTCACTAAATTTGATCCCAACAAAAATATAGTGGTTGCAGACTTAGCCGCATTGTTAGCAAACACAAATTTAACCATCAACCAAGCAAATACCCCTCCAGGTTGTATGTCATCTCCCGATGACAGCGATTGTGTCGGCATTATGACTAATTTTGGTTTACCCTTCGGTAATCAACCCGCTTCTGAACAGAAATTTTTTAGAGTTGAATGAAATTAACTCGCTTGTTTACCTTAGCTGTGATTTGTCTATTGTCCCTTTGTCTGTCAATGGGACTGAGTAAAGCACTTGGCAAATCACCGACTTCAGAATATGACTGGAATATCCCAACTTGGATGCCGAAGCCAATTGTACCAGCAGATAACCCAATGAGTTCGCAAAAAGTGGAGTTGGGACGGCATCTTTTTTATGAAAAGCGTTTATCAATCACCAGTGAATTCTCTTGTGCATCTTGCCATATTCAGTCCTTGGCTTTTACTGATGGGAAAACTGTAGCGGTGGGAGCAACGGGCGAAAAACACCCCCGTAACTCCATGAGTCTAGCCAATATTGGTTACAACCCGGTATTAACTTGGGCGAACCCTTTGATGACGAAGTTGGAAACTCAAGCTTTAGTGCCAATTTTTGGGGAACATCCAGTAGAAATGGGCATGGTAGGACGGGAACAACAAATTTTAACCATGCTGCGAGATGACACCAAATATCGACAGATGTTTGCCACAGCCTTTGGAGAAAGTCAGGATGCAATTAGCTTGAGTAATCTAACTAAAGCTATAGCGGCTTTTGAACGTACTTTGATTTCCGTGAATTCTCCCTATGATCGTTATCGCTTCTGTGGTGACTCTCATGCTATTTCCAAAGCTGCTCAACGGGGAGAAAAGTTATTCAACAGCGAACGTTTGGAATGTTTTCATTGTCACGGTGGAATTAATTTCAGCGATTCTGTGATGTACGATCGCCTGGCTTTTGTGGAAATCGCTTTTCACAACACTGGGCTTTATAATATTGATGGCAAAGGAGCTTACCCACCAAATAATACTGGTGTTTTTGAAATTACTACCCAACCCTCTGATATGGGACGTTTCAAAGCTCCAACCCTGCGAAATATTGCTCTGACTGCTCCCTATATGCACGATGGTACTATAGCTACTCTAGAAGCGGTTATCGACCACTACAAAGTCGGTGGGAGAAAGATTGATGACGGAGAGTTTGCGGGAGTAGGAAGCAAAAATCCTTTCAAGAGTGAATTTATTAGCGGTTTTGAATTAACGGAAGCTGAAAAAAATGACCTGATAGCTTTCCTGAAAAGTTTGACTGATGAAACATTTATTCATAACCCTGCATTAAGTGATCCCAACTAATTAGACATCCTCTAACTTTTTATCCAAAATTACTGAGGAAAGTTGCCAAAAGTGTTACTGTTACTCCTACAGCAATTAAAACGTTAATGAAAAACTTGCCTAATTCAGTGTATTTAGAAAACTACGGTAAGGTAATTTACAAGTCCTTACTTTTGCTTACATACTGATAGTTAAGTTTATTTCCACCGACCCACTTATATCCTGTTGAGCAATCAAGAAATTTGTAATATTTTTATCCTTCTGTTTCTCCTTCTCTTTGTCTTTCTCGAAATCACCATCCACATCATCTGGTTTTTGTCCACCAGATAAAAGTTCTTGCTCCACTAAAGTTAGGTCAAGGAGGAACCTTAA
>NZ_JAYGHH010000049.1:40121-44775 GCF_034931045.1 Nodularia sp. UHCC 0506 | reverse complement strand
GGGCTAACAGCAATTTATTTACTGACTGGGAAACATCCACAGGAATTAGAAGCTGATCCACGAACTGGGGAAATTGTTTGGCATCAACACGCTTTAAGTATTAGTCCCACATTAGCAGGGGTACTAAACCGAGCGATCGCCTATCACCCCCGCGATCGCTTTCCCACTGCCAGAGAAATGCTGTCAGCTTTGCAATTTGGGTCAGCCAGTGTACCTCCCACAGTAGCTTATCAACAACCATTAGTAGCAACAGTACCACCTCCCGCCCCATCTCAAGACACAGTTGCGGTTAGTACAGGATCTACCTCCCAACCTCCTGAACCAGCCAGTAAACCGAAGGGAATTTTTCTCGGCAGCTTAATTGTAGGTGGTTTGATAGGTGCTTCTATCATTATTGGTTTTGCCCTTAATAGATCACCCCAACTAGTTCAACCAGTTACCCAACCAAACAACTCATTGCAAGAACCTGCCACAAACCAGAATGAAGTGCCGAATGTTACGCCAACTGTAAATTCTCCAATTGCCAGAATTACAGAACCTGCTCCAAATCCCATTGAACCAGAGGAAGTTACACGACCTATAAATCCCCCACCTTCCCCAACAGTTCCTCCTCAACCTTCACCTTCTCCATCTCCTCCGGTAATACAGCCGGAAGTCCTGAGACCATCCCCAGCAGAATCTGTGGAGAATTATTATATCAATATTAACCAGGGTCAATATGAAAATGCGTGGAATCAACTAGCTCCCAGCCTACAAAGTAATAAACGTCTCCATCCAGATGGTTATCTTTCATACATCGAGTGGTGGGGAGGAAAAGTTGAAAGCGTCAATGTTGAACAAGTTAATGTGTTAGAAGCCACTACAGAAACAGCTACCGTCAGTGCTAAGTTTCAATACCTAATGAAAAATGGTAGACGAGTTCCTGGTTCTGTGAACTTCTTTCTTTTATGGGATGGTGAAAATAGCAAATGGGTCGTTAGTCAGGTCAAATAGCTTTGTTAGTCAACACAGCACCCACCCTGCGGTACTAGTTACTATTTTATTTGTTGTCGATTAAGTTCAATTTATGTACTGGAAAAACCTCACAAACTCAAATATCTCAGATTAACTTGAAGTTAGGGGATATAAACTGTCTGTAACTCGTCTGTTGTATCTGATATACATTTGGAAAGGGTGTGAATTGGTAAATTTTCATGACAATAACGCTGCTGAACAATCGCTATCAAGTAATTAAAGTCCTTGGCGCAGGTGGATTTGGCGAAACCTTTCTGGCAGAAGATACCCATATACCTTCTCGCCGACGCTGTGTCATCAAGCAACTTAAACCGATAGCCAATGACCCAAAAACCTACCAAATGATTCAACAGCGCTTTGAGAGAGAAGCTGCAACTTTGGAGTATCTGGGTGACAGTTGTAATCAAATTCCTAAGTTATATGCCTACTTTTCGGAGAATGAACTGTTTTATTTGGTTCAAGAGTGGATTGAAGGGCCGACTTTGACAAATATTGTTGAAGCTAAAGGTTATGAGAGCGAAACTACCGTTCGGGAAATTCTTTTAAGTCTGTTATCAGTTTTAGATTATGTTCATAGTAAAGGCATTATTCACCGGGATATTAAACCAGATAACATTATTCTACGCGCGACTGATAACAAGCCATTTTTGATTGATTTTGGGGCAGTTAAAGAAACTATCCGTTCAGTGGTTAATCCCTCTCATCATCCTACGCGATCGCTTGTAATTGGGACACCTGGGTATATGCCCACAGAACAAGCCATCGGACGACCAGTTTATGCCACTGATATCTATAGTTTAGGCTTGACGGCGATTTATTTACTCACGGGTAAACACCCACCAGAACTACAAACACACCTGCAAACTGGGGAAATTATCTGGCAAGAGTTCGCCCCGGATGTCTCGCCACATCTAGCCAAGGTGATTAATCAGGCAATTCAGCCTCATGTGAGCGATCGCTATAGTACTGCCAGTAAAATGCTGTATGCTTTGAAATCAGCCACTGATATATCTCCTCCGTCTTCTCACACTATCGCCACAGTCAGCCTGAGTCCTGGACAAATCGCATCGACTCAGAAAAACCAGGCCATACCTTCTGCACCAACTCTTTCTAGTATAAAATCGCCAAAACCCGCTTTAATTATCGGCAGTTTAGTTTTGGGTGGCTTAATTGGTGGGGTAGCAATTTCTAGCGTCACTCGTCAACCACAGTCTCAAGAATCTATCACCACATCATCTACACCTACACCATTTTCCAACTCGAATACTACGATAGATCCCACTTCTGCACAAAAATCTTCAATTTTAGAACCTGACTACAGCCCAGATACCATAGAACCTAACCCAGACAGCGTAGCACCTGTAAAACCTCAGTCCCAAGTAACTCCCACATTTGCACCAGATGCGGATCTTTCTACTTTATCACAGCAGTCAGAAGATAACGTCGTACCTGAACCACCACCGCAAGAAGCTCCTGAATCACCTCAATTTCTAGAAGAAACTCCAGAAGCACCACCACCAGAACCGCCGACAACTCCAGAACCACCAGAACCGCAAAATCTTCCTGCTCCTAGCAACACCAAAACTTCCAGTGTGCCAGCATTTCCTACAGGAACTTCTCAAAATGCAGTCAAAGCAGCACTAGGTAAGCCCAATAAAACTTCCAAAGGGTTATGGAATACTCATGCTTTGCTTTATCAGTTAGAAGGCAATGTTGACCTTGGTTACTTATTTGACCGAAAAACCGGAATTTTGCGCCAAACTGAAGTATCCTTTGCCCAATCTATGCCGCCAGAAGTGATGCAAACAACATTACAGGGAATGCTTGCTGGTAATGCTAATAGTGATATTAAACAAGGACTCCAAAAAGTGAGCGATCGCCAAACAAGGCGATACTCTTTTAATGTGGGCGGATTAAAAGGTGTAATTGAACGCAATCAGCAAGATAGAATTTACATCGGTGTCTGGGATGCTGATTTGCATTAAAAAAAAGCCTGCACGTGCAGGCTTTTTCTGATAGTCCCTAAACTACAAGTCTATGGGCAAATCCTAATTACTTGATAGTTACCTTACCGCCAGCTTCTTCGATGCGCTTCTTAGCATCTTCAGCCGCGTCTTTAGCAATACCTTCCTTGACTGCTTTAGGCGCAGCTTCCACCATATCTTTGGCTTCTTTTAGACCTAAACCAGTCAATTCGCGGACAATCTTCAGCACAGCAATTTTCTTGTCAGCTGGAACTGAATCTAGTACCACGTCAAACTCGGTTTTTTCTTCCACTGGTTCAGCAGCACCAGCAGCAGCACCAGGAGCCATCATCATCATTCCACCAGCAGGTGCAGCAGCACTCACGCCGAAAGCTTCTTCAATTTGCTTAACTAATTCAGATGCTTCCAGCAAAGAGAGGGTTTTCAATTGTTCGAGAATTTGATCAGTTGTAGCAGACATTGATATAACTCCTGTAATGTAAATTTGGTTTTTGCCGACTAAAAGCTGCAATTAACAGTAAATCCCAGCAGGCAAAGTTTGGTGTAATTGGGCGAATTTTATTCAGCCGCACTTTCGGTACTCTCACCTTGCTCTTGCTCTTTATCCGCCACAGCTTGCAAAGCACGAGCCAAAGAACTGGGAACTTCGTTGATACCAACAGCAACTTTGGTAGCCAAGGCGTTGATAGCTCCGGCAATTTGCGCCATGAGTTGTTCCTTGGATGGCAAGTCTCCTAAAGCCTTGACATCAGTCTCCTTCAGCAGACGACCTTCCATCACGCCACCACGAAGTTCTGTCTTCTTGGTAACTTTTTGAAACTCTTGATACGCCTTAATTGCCGATGAAAAATCTTCTTTAACTAGCAAAAAGGCCGAAGCACCTTGGAGCAATTCCGAAAGTGGTTGCCAGTTTTCATCACCGTCAATGGCAATGCCCATTAAAGTGTTTTTTGTGACCTTACAAACAGCGCCACTGGGACGTAGCTTCTGCCGTAAGTCCGTGATTTGAGCAACTGTTAAACCCTGATAATCAATTACCAGTGCCAAAGTTGACTCGCTCAGACTGTTTTTGAGATCAGCTACAATCTCTTTTTTATTTTCTAGCGTTCTACCCATGCTTAGTTTTACCTCCAAGGGCAAAATCATTATTTTTCATCAAGTAAAACTTTCAAAACATCTACTTATGAGACTAAATTCGGTTTTACTTCGGTGTTTTAACTAAATCTGTCGCTGGGTTTTTGTTTATCGGTGTTAATTCGAGAGCCGATAGATTACCTCAAATGGTTTTACTATCAGCGACTAAAAACAATTAACCCCAGCTATCCGAGCCGGGGTTTCATAGGAAAACTCATAATACTTCAGTAATTACACCTCTATAGGTGGAACTTCAGTCAATTAGAGCTTTAACCTCGGCAGGATATTTGAGCTTTTGGCTCCTGCTGTCTCCGGCTTGGCTTATTTAGTTTCGGGGTGGGAGTTCAGTAGGTACTCAGAAAAAAAATTGATTTCTCAAAGAATCTTTTCTAGTCTCTATTCCCTCATTTTCTTTAAGCTACTTCGCTTAGTTTTAAATCCCGGAGAGCGTTGATATCGACTTTAATTGATGGCCCCATAGTAGAGGTGACATAAATTGTCCGCCAATAACGGCCTTTGGC
>NZ_JAYGHH010000049.1:23675-40076 GCF_034931045.1 Nodularia sp. UHCC 0506 | reverse complement strand
GGACGGTTGCGATCAATCGTCTCTTGCAACGCCTTCAAGTTTACCAACAAATCTTCAGGCGAGAAAGATACCTTACCAAACATAACATGGACAATACCAGTCCGATCAGCCCGGAATTCTAATTTACCAGCTTTGAATTCAGCGATCGCACTTGCTACGTCAAATGTCACCGTTCCACCCTTTGGTGATGGCATCAAACCACGGGGACCGAGTAATTTACCCAGTTTCGCCACCTGTGGCATTACATCCGGTGTAGCAATTAACTTGTCAAAATCCATCATCCCTTGTTGGATTTCGTTAATCAGCTCATCAGAGCCAACTATATCAGCACCAGCATTACTAGCTTCGGTAACTTTTTCACCCCTGGCAATAACTGCCACCCGCACAGTCTGTCCTGTACCTTTGGGTAGTGTCACCGTTGTCCGCAACTGTTGGTCTGTATACTTTGGGTCAATGCCTAGTCTGATATGCGCTTCTGCTGCCTCGGGAAACTTGGCTGTTGCGGTTTCTTTTAACAGATTTAAAGCTTCTAAGGGTGTATAGTCCCTATCTTCAACTTTTTCTAGCAGCGCCTGCAAACGGCGCGAAATTTTCTTGCCCATTTTTCTCTCCTGGGGTAATCACGAGACTTTACCTCTCCCCCGATAAATTAAGTACTGAGTGGTGAGTGTTTAGCGTTTTGCTAATTCCCATAACTCTAAACTCTCGACTAATCTGAGACGGTAACGCCCATATTTTTGGCAGTACCCTCCACAATCTTCATCGCCGCTTCAATGTCATTGGCGTTGAGATCAGGCATTTTAGTTTGAGCAATTTCTTGCAATTGAGCCTTTGTAATTGACCCAACTTTCTTTTTGTTGGGTTCATTAGAGCCGCGTTCGATTTTCGCTGCCTTGCGAATCAGTACTGATGCTGGTGGTGTTTTGAGTACAAATGTAAAACTCCGGTCTTCAAACACCGAAATTTCTACAGGGATTACCATTCCAGCTTGGTCTGCTGTTTTGGCATTGTACTCTTTACAGAACATCATAATGTTCACACCGTGTTGACCCAATGCGGGACCCACTGGTGGTGCTGGGTTGGCTTTTCCAGCATTCAGGGCCAGTTTAATGACCGCTACTACTTTCTTCGCCATTTTGTGTTAGCTCTGTTTCTCTACCTGATTAAATTCTAATTCTACTGGTGTATCTCGACCAAAAATCGAGAGCAAGGCTTTTAATTTGCTTCGCTCTGGACTGACTTCAATCACCTCGCCTTCAAAGTCTTTAAAAGGACCTGAAAGCACGACTATCTTATCACCAGTCGCCATGTCAATTTTGACAATTGGCTCCTGTTCACTAGTCTGCTTGAATATCCGTTCTACTTCTGATGGACCTAAAGGTACGGGCTTAACGTGACCACGGCTTTTGCTACCGCCACGTTTTTGTTCTGCTCCCACGAAATTAATTACATGGGAAGTGTTTCGCACCACTTGCCAAGTGTCATCTTCCATCACCATTCGTACTAGCACATAACCAGGAAAAACTTTTTCCTCTGTGTGCTGACGACTGCCATCTTTGCGGATTTTTACCGCTGGCGTGTGAGGAATTTCCACTTGGACAATTTTGTCAGAGACATCAAAAGTTTGGATACGTTGCTCCAAGTTTGTTTTGACGCGTTTTTCACAGCCTGAAGCTACTTGTACTGCATACCAGCGTACTTCATTAAGGGCTGGTTCTGCTGCTTCCTCGGAATGCAACGCTGAGTTATATGGTTCGTCTGTTGCAGAAGTCATCAGAATACCTGTTGTGCTACCCAACCGAACAATCCATCGACCAAATATATCAAAGATGCGGAGAGTGTCACCATTAGCAGCACACCTGCTGATTCGCTTACTAGCTGCTTGCGACTTGGCCAAACCACTTTTTCCAGTTCTTCTTTCGTACCCTGAAAGAAGTTAACTAAACTGAATGTATTGGTATTTGCTGGCATTTCTGCTTCATTTTTTTTGGCCACTGTCTAATACCCCCGTTTCTTTAATAAAGCTATATCCTGCTAATTTTCATCCAGGTTCACAGCTTTGATTGCATCATCCTTACTGAAAGCAAGAAAGCTTTGACATCCTCCCCCACATAAATGACGGGGGATTTTGGGTTCAAACAGCAATTGCAGGCGTAGCCCGTCTTACATCACCTCGCCCAATGGACAACGCCCTGCCCATCAGCTGTTCACCCCGGAGTTTTATTTCGCGTTAGCGAACAGTTTTATTGTATCATCACCGAATAAATTCGGTTATTCGCTTATATCCCCCGAATAGAATTCAGGGGCTTTTACGCATCACGAATCGTAAATACAAAATAATCACATCCGAAAGGAACCAGGGCTATCTGCTAAGTTAACAGGAGTGCTGTTTTTTCGGGCTATATTTTTTGCTTTTAAGCGCGCCCTGGAGGACTTGAACCCCCGACATCAGGTTTTGGAGACCTGCGTTCTACCAACTGAACTAAGAGCGCACAAAGTACGTGGGATTCAGTTATTTATCTGAACCTTTTTTAGTATAACGCATTTCGACTCTTATTTCAATTTATTTTTGCCGGGGGGACAAATTAGCACCAACAGAAGGTTGCTAGTAGAAATTTCTCCCATACTTTGAACCGAAATTTACTTACTCAGCACTTTCGCACTTGATGAAACCAGTCTAGTCTTTTCCCAAGGAGGAACTAGGGTGGCGATCTTTTAACTCAGCACTTTTCATAAAGCACGGTCAAAACGTTGTTTGATTCTAGTAGCTTTACCTACACGTCCGCGTAAGTAATAGAGTTTAGCACGCCGGACTTTACCTCGGCGGAGGATTTTAATGTTGTCGATTCGCGGAGAGTGTAGCAAAAATACCCGTTCAACACCGATACCTTGAAACACCCGACGGACTGTAATAGTTTCGTTAATGCCACCATTTCGTTTGGCAATGACTACACCCTCGTAAGGTTGTACGCGAAACTTTTCTCCTTCTTTAATCTTGACACCTACTTTGACGGTATCGCCTACATAGATGATGGGCAGATTCGATTTTAGCTGTTCCGCTTCAATGGAGCGGATAATCTCTTGAGCGCTCATAGTCTTTCTACTTTAAAAACTCACAATCACTAATCATAAATCGATATTCCTATTTCAGTCTACTTATTTAGATGAAAAAATCAACAATTTTACCGATTTCAATGGACTGGACATACAGGATATAGTGTGTGAGTATATGCCACAAGCATCAAATTATGAAATTTAGTATTGTCATAACTACTTGCAATCGCTTAAACTTACTAAAGCGTGCTATTAAATCTGCATTGAACCAGACAGTACCTTGTGAAGTAGTTGTTGCTGATGACTGTTCATCTGATGAAACCGAAAAATACATCCAAAGCTTAGGTAATTCGGTTGTTTATTATCGCAATGAGGTTAACAAAGGTCACGCAGAAACGGTAAATATTGGGGTGCAACAAGCCAGTGGTGATTGGATTAAGTTTTTGGATGATGATGATTATTTGGCTCCCAATTGTATAGCAGAAATGACTAAAGCGATCCTTTTGTGTCCAGATGCTGTGATATGTTCCTGTGTAGCGGCTCAGATGGATATTCATGACAATGAACTGAGTCGTACTCCCAAAGTTGGGCCTGGGTTAGCTTTTTATATCCCACAAACGGATATTCACTACGGTATGCTGCTAGAACTTGTACCCTTTGGTACACCTGTTCAGGTAGCTTGTAGACGAGATGCTTTTTGCCAAACTAATGGTTGGGACTCCCAATTCGATGCTTGTGATGATATTGATTCTTGGGTTCGCATCGCTCAGTTTGGTCACGCAATTTTCCTCAATCAGTGTTTGGCTTACCGTACTATTTGGCCTGGCGCTCATAATCAAAAGCTGTCTTTTGCCCACCGACTAAATACAAATATTCGGATTAAAGAGAAAATATACGCTTTAGTTGATCCAAAACACCAACTTCATCTACCGACGCTTCAGAAAATAAAAAACTATCTGAGACTGCATTGGACTTTAGCTGCTCTGAAGCAAAGAAATTTCTCAAGCTTTTTGTCGATCTTAAATAAGACCGTATTCTCAATTAGTTCCTGGAAAATTTTGTTAACAACTACTTTATCGCGGAAGTCTCATTTTCACAATTCTAATATACGTAAATTTATTTTGATTAAATCTTGATTTTGGGATAGCTGGGTCATATTAGTTAGGGCAGTATTGATAGCTCTAAGCCTTCCAGTAACTGGTTTTATGAGTTTGTTACCTTTTTAACTTGATTTGTTGTTTTAAAGGAATTTCAATCACAAATTGTGTACCCTCACCTAGAGATGAAAGACAGTAAAATTTACCACCGTGATTTTTGGTAATAATTTGGTAGCTAATAGACATACCCATGCCTGTGCCTTTACCAATTGGTTTAGTGGTAAAGAAAGGATTGAAAATTAGTTGTTTGATTTTGTCTGGTATACCCAAACCATTGTCGCTGATTTTAATACTAATTTGATGCTCATTCAGCATCTGTGTAGAAATACGAATAATGCTAGGAGATTGCTGCATTTCCTGATAAGACCGATTTTCATCTCTTTCTTCTAATACATCTATAGCATTAGTTAAAATGTTGATAAATACTTGATTTAATTGTCCGGCGTAGCATTCTACCCGTGGCAATTTAGCATATTCTTTGATGACTTCAATGCCGGGATGTCCTGGTTTATCTTTTAGACGATTTCTTAAAATTAGCAAAGTGCTATCAATGCCTTCATGGATATCAACTGCTTTACATTCAGCTTCATCCAGGCGGGCAAAATTTCGTAATGAAAGCACGATTTGAGCAATGCGTTCTGCTCCTATTTTCATCGAATATAGTAATTTAGGTAAATCTTGTCTTAAAAAATCTAGGTCTATGGCCTCAATTTCTTGTTGAATAATAGGAACTGGCTGGGGATAGTATTCCTGATATAAGTTAATCAGTTTAAGTAAGACTTGAATATAATCATTTGCTGGGGCGATATTGCCATAAATAAAATTCACTGGGTTATTAATTTCGTGGGCTACCCCCGCTACTAATTGACCAAGAGAAGACATTTTTTCACTCTGGATCATTTGAGTTTGAGTCCGTTGTAATTCTTCCAGGGCTTTTTCTAGTGTTTGAGCTTGTTGCCGAAATTTAACTTCTGACTGCCGTAAAGCTTTTTCAGCAGTTTTGCGATCGCTAATATTATTCATGGTTCCAGCTATACAGCCAGTTCCTGTAATCTGATTGATTAAAAACTTACCCCGGTCTTCTACATAGATATAAGAACCATCTTTTTTTTGTAGGCGATATTCAAGTTGATATTGACTTTTGTTCTGGATTGCAGATGCCCATGTAGATATTACCCTGGGGAGATCATCATGTTGAATATGTGCTTTCCAATGAGCTAGATCAAATTGTTTCCACTCATCAGCAGTGTATCCGGTAATTTCTGCAATTGCTCCGGCCCAATGAATGTCATGGTCAGCCAGATCATAAACATAAATCAATTGTCCGGTTTGCTCAACAACTAAACGAAATTGGTTTTTGCTGACAGCTAAAGCCGCTTCTACAGATTTGCGATCGCTAGATTCAATTACTAGTCGGACAAATTCAGTAATTGAGCTAATAAAGCTTTGTTCTTCTAAAGTCCATTGACGCTGACTTCCCAAACTTTCACAACACACGACACCAATCACCTTTCCCCTCGACCAAATTCTGACATCGAGCATTGAGGTAATGCCTAATGGTAGTGTATAACTTGCGGAAAATTCTGAAGTACGACTATCTTGATGAACATCAGAAACAGCAATAATTTGTTCTTCTTTCAGGGCTTGAAAATAATTAGGGTAGTCACAAACTAATAATTCAAAACCAGAATCATGAGAATTACTAGGACGTTCATATAAATCAGCGCATTGAATTTTGGTATAATCTTCTGTGTATAACCAAACGCTCACACGCTCTACATCCAGACCAAGACTAGCCACTTCTGTGACATATTTTATGGTAGTTGGAAAGTCATCATATTGCAATGACTCACTTTGTACAAGTTGCTGTAAAGCAATATTATGTCTTTGACAGCTTTGTTCAGTTTGTTGTTTTACTAATTCAGCTTTTTTGTATTCATTAATTTCTTGTTCTAACTGATTAACTCTTTGATGCAAAAGTGCTGTTCGTGCTTGTATTTCTTGTTCTATATTGTCATTAATTTGCCGTAAAAAATAATCTAATGACTGCTTGTTATCTACATAAATATGATCCGTGATTCCCTCTAGAATGTTCCGCAGAGACAGTTGAAAATCTGGGTGTAAATTTTCTTGATTCTTAGAAGTAGAAACCTGATTAAAAAATTCCATCTTCCTTTATCCTGCAAGGTATTGAATTTAATACATTTCTGGCATATTTTTCCCAAGCCTTTGGAATGTGTAAATTAAAAAGTTGTATGTGAAGTCCAGAAATATTGATCTTTATCTGTGGTTCCTGATTTTTTTACTTCACCAATTTCACAACACCAGATTTTTTCCTGGGTATTTTAAAAATATTGCAGAATCTTAATAAAACTTATTTTTGGTTAATTTGCTTGATTTTACAATGTTAATATACAGTCTGATCCAAGGTAATTCCAGATTACAGCTAAAATATTTCATAATGAGTAATGTCTTTTCAAGAATGCTGTGAGTTTTCAGTCCCTGACTCTACCAGTACGAAAAGCTCAAATGTACTTTGCCATCACATCTTAGAAAGCCACAATTGCAGACATTAGTTGGTCTGCAATACATTATAAGGGCGCAAAACACTGCACCCAGAAAAAAGTTCTAGATTATACACAATTATACAGCTAAGATAATGCTTCTTAGTCTAACTTTTTTTTCCATCCACCCAAATGGATTAAAATTGGCTTTGCCCAACGCCAATGTAATAAATCGTGCAGCATAGTATAAAAACAAGGGATGATAAACAGTGTTAACAATGTGGCTAAAGACAAACCCGAAAATACTACCACACCCAATGGTTGGAGAAATTCTGAACCCTCACCAATTCCCAAAGCTAGGGGAAACATACCTAAAACTGTGGTAATGGTGGTCATTAATATGGGACGTAAGCGCTGCGGCGCAGCTTGTAAAATTGCAGTTTTCCTGTTAACTTTGTCCCGTTCACGAATTTGATTGGCTAGTTCTACCATGATAATGGCATTGTTGACCACAATACCTACCAGCAATACCGCACCGACGATGACAGTTGCACCAATGGCAGTATTAGTAATGTAAAGTCCAAAAATTCCTCCTGCTAAAGCCAGAGGAATGGTCAACATAATTACCAAAGGGTCAATGAGTGAATTGTACTGCACTGCCATGACCACAAATACCAGAAAACTAGCTAATCCTCCTAATAATTGCAGCGAGTTTTGCAATTCCTGATTAGATGCAGCGGTCGAACTGGGTAAAATACTCACACCTTCAGGCAAATTTAAACTATTTAATATTGTATCTACCTCTGTGAAAGCATCACTGAGGTTAGCTTCTTCAGTTAAATTGCCAGCCAGTATGAATACCTGACGCTGATTAATTCTCTGAATTTCCCCAGGTGCTTGTCCTTCAGTAATTGTCGCCACATCGCTCAGACGCACTTGGCGATTATTGTTAACGAACAAAGGTAATCTTTCTAATTGAGAAACCTCTTGGATAGCTGATTCATTTAACTGCACCCTCACATCTACTAAGCGGTTACTGCGTTGTAGTTGGGTCGGTACACTTCCTTGGATGGCCGTTTGAATTGTGTCGCCAATATCTCTAGTACTTAAGCCAAAATTGGCTACTCTGTCCCAGTCTGGACGAATTTGCAGTTCCGGTTGACGGTCATCAGCATCAGGGCGGAATCTGACTAAGGTGGCGCGGTCTTCTAAGGCTGTGAGTACTTCTCGACCAGCTTGTTCTAAGTTTTCTGTGTTGTTACCCTGAAGGATGATATCAACATCAGCACCACGAACTGGAGAGTTGCTAAGAATTAAACCCCGTACTTGACCGGGAGAAAGGCGTAAACGAATTCCCACTAAATTCAGCTGGTTAAATTCTTTGGTAACTCGTTCTATATAAGCTTCTGTGTTAGTTCCTGGTTTTAGGGTAATAGTGCTAGTACCTCTGAGGGGATTAGCATTGACATTTGTGCCAAAAAGCGCACCACCAGCTGTAGTGAAGACATATTCTGTTTCTGGTTGCTGGAGGAGGATTTCATCCACCATCGCCATCACTTTGCGGTTGGTTTCTAGGGGCGTACCAGGCGGAAACTGAGCATTTAATCTGGCTTGTCCTGTGCTAATTCGCGGCAGAATTTCTTGGGGAATTTGCGGAGCTATCCACAAACTACCACCACCGAATATGATGAGAGCGATCGCCACTGTTAAAAATCGCCAGCGCAATATATCAGCCAAAAATCGCTTATATCTGTTTGTCGCGGTATCAAAGCGGCTATTAAATTCTTCTAGTAACCAAAACTTACTCAACCCACTAGAAAACTTCCAGGATAAGGTGCGGGAAGTCAGCATGGGTATAATTGTCATCGCAATCAAAATTGAAGCGGCCACAGAAAAGCTGATAGTGAGAATTAACTCATTAAATAGTAGTGAGATAAAGCCACCAATCAGCAAAAATGGCATCACTGCTACTAAGTTGGTACTAGTAGAAGCAATTAAAGCTGACTCTACTTCCTGACTACTTTGTTCAGCCTGTTGAATCAGTTGTTGGGAATTCATGCGAGTTTTGGTATTCTTACCGGGAGTCATCCCTGCACCCTCGGCAATGTTCTCCAACATGACGATGGAGTTATCCACCACAATACCTACACCTAAAGCTAAACCACCCAAGCTGAAAACATTGAGGGATAAGCCAAATATTCCCATTAAGATGATGGCGGCTAAACTCGCTAAAGGGATGGCAATAACAATAATAAAAGTTTGTCGCAAAGAACCAAGGAAGAGTAAAACCGCAAATGCAGCTAGTCCCGTCCCAATTAATCCCGAAGTCACAACATTAGAAATGGAATTGCGGATAAACTGTGACTCATCTAAGGTAGCTGTGAGTATTGTTCCTTCAGGAAATACACCAGATGCTTGGAGTTCTGCTATACGTTTTTTAACACCATCAACCACATTCACTGTGTTAGCATCTGGCTGTTTTTGAATGCTAACTTTAACAGATGGTTCTCCATTGAGTAAAACGTAAATGCGCTGTTGTTCGGAACCATCAATAACTTCGGCAAAATCTCGCAAATAAACGCGGCGATTTAGAGCTGGTGGCTGGGTATTGGCATTTGAGGACGAATTGACCTCAAAAGATAAATTTTTAATTTCATCTGCACTTTGGAAACGCCCCACAGTCCGAGTCAATGGCTCAGAATTTGACCCTAAAAGCCGACCACCAGAAACATCTTGATTACGATCTCTCAGTTCATCCAAAACATCAGTCAAACCCACACCCAAGGCTTGCAAACGATCCAAATCTACATTGACTCGAACTTCTTCTTTCACTCCTCCTGATATGTCTACTGATGCGACTCCAGGGACAACACCGAGTTCTCGAACTAGTTCTTCTTCAGCAAAAACCCGCAAATCTAGGCTATCTAAGGAGGGCGAAGTTAAGGCAAATTCGTAAACTGGTAACTGGGAAGGATCAAATTTGAATAAGCGTGGTGTTTCAATAGTATCTGGTAATCTGCCTCTAGCTCGATTAAAGGAAGCTGTCGCATCATTTAAGGCTTGATCAATATCACCCCCTGGTTGAAAATACAGATCCAAACTGACCTGACCTTCACGAGTTTGGGAAAAAATCTGTAATACACCTTCAGTGGCTGAAAAGGCTGATTCTAAAGGTCTTGTGATTTCATCAATGGCTACTTCTGGAGAAATTCCTGGTGCAGCTATTCGCACACCAATTCGGGGATAGGTAATTGATGGAAGTAAATCTACAGGGATTTTGATGATAAAAAAGACACCCATTACCACTACTGCTAAAGCCAGCATGAGTGTGCCGATGTGTCGGCGGATGGAAATGGTACTAATACTAAATCCGCCGCCCTTTGGTATTTCTTGCATTTATTGCTAATCTCCAATAAAAGGGCTAATGTAGCAAAAGTCAAAAGTCAAAATTAAAATACTTGCTGTGACTGGGTTTGAAACTTTTGCCATGTACTAACCACCTTGGCGGTTGCTATAAAACACCGAGTAGGGTGATTTTTTAAGGTTTAATTTGTGGTTTCTGACAAAACTGAAAGAACTACAGTGTCACCTTCTTGTAAAGGTCTACCACTACGAGCAACATAAGGTTCACCTGCTTGCAAGCCAGATAAAATTTCTACTTTACCATCAGCTTCATTTCCTAAAGTTACAGCACGCGCCTTCACCTTAGTTTTACCTTCTGTGTCTGTAATTATAAAGACTTTACCATTGCGGTTATCTGACTGGCTTTTAGCTGTTGTGGACTCGGCAAAATTATTATTTTTTGTTTCTTTTTGAATAGCTGCTTGGGATACCACTACTCGCTGTGATGTCTGGGGTTCAAACTTGACTCTTGCCAATAACCCACTGCCAATTTTGTTATTGTTATTCGGAATCACTACCTCTACTGGTATCAACCGAGCCGTCGCATCGGCAACTGGAGAGATGCGTGTAACTCTGCCAATTAATAATTCGTCGGGAAAAGCATCTAAGCTAACTTGCACAGATTGTCCGACTTTAATTTGCGATAGTTCTAATTCAGAAACTTGCACTACGACTTTGACACGGCTAAAGTCTGCAATTTGTAAAACTTCATTTCCTGGTTGGAGTAGATTACCTGGTTCTGTAACTCTTTGGGTAATTATACCAGTGATGGGGGAGATTAAACGAGCGTAGGATCGGCGCTCTTTAAATTGAGCAACTACGGCTTGTTGAGCTATGACTCTACCTTGGGCGGCGGCGACGGCTTGCTGTTCTGTACGTACCCGGTCTTCGGATGCTCGTAGTGACTGGGCTGCTGTTTTGGCTTGGGTTCGGGCTTGTTCGGCAGTTTGTTGGGCGATCGCACCGACTTGAAAGAGTTCCTGTTGCCGTTGAGAATCTGATTGTGCTTGCACTAATTCTAATCGCGCTCTTTCCACTTCTGCACGGGCATTACTAACCTGAGTTTCTGCCCTGGCGACTTCTGATCCCAGTGCTGCTAGTTCGGCTTCTGCCTGTTTGAGTGATGTTAAAAGGATGGCATCGTCTAACAGTCCCACGTTCTGCCCCTGTTTAACTTGATCGCCTACGTCTAAATTCAAAGCTAATAACCTTCCTTCTACTTGCGATCGCAAGGAAACAGTGCGATATGGTGTGGTATTACCTGTATAACTTGATTGTACGCGCAACAAACTAGTGCGAGCGATCGCAACATCTACAGGTATGGCATTATTACTGCGCCCTCCCTGACTACCTTGCTGAGATTGCGCTTTAGCAGACTCTTTTGGCATCGCTCCACAACTTGCCGTCAAGAGTCCAACACCTAGTAAAAAAGTAATGTATGGGATGGATTTTAATGAAAGGCGATTTGCTACTGCTATTTTTTGTTTCGTTTCTGAGATTGAGTGCAACTGGGGATTAATTACCTGGTTTAAGGAGCCGTGATCGTTTGGCAATTTTGCCTGTTTTTTAGGCATTTTTTTCTCCAAAATCATGTATTTTACGCCTAAAGTGGAGTTTCTTAAACTGCAACAGCCTGTATATTTCCCCGTAATTTAAGATAGATATTACTAAATTTTTAAGAAGAATGAATATATAAGCGATCTGACAGTTTTTTGACTTTAGTGTTTCGTTTCATTCACTAAAATATTTACCATTATGCTGCTTATGCAAAAGTAAATATTTTCTAGCCCCGAATAAAAATGTGATTTTAGTATATAGGACTTACGCAACTGGCATATTATTTTAAGTTTATTTTGAGGGCTTTAGTCCTTAAAATAAGGGCTGTTCGCGTAGCGTTCCCATAGAGTAGCCCTGACTACAAGCAAAAAATTTTATTTTTTGTGACAATTGCGTAAGTCATAGTATAAATATTATCCCTCATCTAGTTTCCGTTCCCAAGTTGAGGAATCTAAAATAGCCATCTTTCGGAATCTTTTAGACTAACGTTAATTTGAGTAGACTCCAATTATGATACCTTATTTTACATAAATATACATACTGTGGCAAATTCACTAGATATTTTTCGCTGTATATTAAAATTTTTAACTAAAAATTGCCTTTTGTCTCCATGTATTATATAGATAATGCCAATTTTTGCTCAGGCGAGGACGAAGAGTGACATCACCGCTACAACTTGCACAAACCATTGACGAATCCCAGATTGCAGAGTTTTTCCAAGAATCTGTAGGTCATTGGCGATCTGAAAGACGCTACTATACTTTGCCAGAGGGCGAAATCAAGGAAATGGAAAGTTTAATCAGCATCCGTTTTTTAGAACCAGGATGTAATGAATTGCAAGCTCTAGGACAAATACATGATTTACCAGATTCTGTGAGTTTAATCTGTGGTGCGGAAGTCACCTGGGATAGTACAGATGTGCTAAATAACAAAAAAGAGTCTCAAGGTTCCACATTATTTGGAGTTTTGGGAAATATTTTATATCGCGATCGCGGTTTTGCCACATCCAAACCTGTAACCGCTAAATATTATTTCCCTAACCCTAAAACATTATGTTTGCGAACTGAATATAACGGCTCGGTATTTGAGGAGGAATTAAAACTTATTGGTAGCAAATATCGCACTAGACAAACAATTATCTCTCGTGCTGGTGAGCAGTTGATGATTGGTCAATATTTAGAAAAGAGAATCGACCCTTAAACTTGGTGAGGGTGGGTTAAAGTCTCCCAGGGCTATACCCACCAAACTTAAAATGGTGCAAAAAATTGTAGCGTTGGGTTGCGGTGCGCTTACTGACATAAAAGGGATAACTTTAAAAAATCCTCTTAGCATCAGGCAATAAAGTTTCAATTTCTCGTAGATTAGGTAAGCTGTAAGCAGATATTCCGACAATAATTAATCCCACCGAAGAAAGTGTATATAAAAGAGCAATTCCACTCCCATTTCCTACTCCAAAAATTCCACCAAAAACTCTAGTTAGGATTCCTCCTGGCTCCATCGCTGGTGTAAATACTTGGTCAGTCAAAAAACCTGCTATTAACTTCGCAAGAGGAGAAGCAACACCAATTAAAGCGGAACTAGTAGCAATTATTCTCCCTTGTATATTCGCTTCTATTTTGGTTAGTATAATTGCTTGTTTAGCACTGCCCATAATCGGAAAACTAATTGAGGATAGGAATTGAGTGGGAAACCAAATTAATAAGTTTTGTCCCATGCCAAACACAGTTTTACTTAAACCTGCTCCCATAATACTCAACAAAAACCAATCAATTTTCTTACCTTTAATTCGCCATCCAGTAATAACTATTGTCCCGAAAATGCCACCAATTCCTGCTGCTGCGCTCACTATTCCCAAAACTTGAGTATCATTCCCACTACGCGCCAAAATCATTGGAGAATAGAGAGCTTTGCCAATATCATGGGAAAATTGGAAAATGGCTGCAATTATTATCAATGAGAACAAACTGGGGCGAGTGAAAATATATTCAAAACCAAATTTAATTTGCTGCCAAATAGAGGAACGGGGTTTGATTTGTGTGGGTGAAGGAGACGCAGATACAGGATGAGGAATATTTACAAATAAGACAGTTGTAACAGCAACTATAAAAGTTATGAGGTCAACAAATAGAATTCCTAATAAATCTACAACCGGATATAAAGCACCAGCAACTGCTGGAGCAATAATTACAGAACCATAATGTAATACAGAACCCATGCCACTGGCGCGAGTATAACCCTCTTGGGGAACAAGCATTGTAATCGAAGCGGTATAAGCAAGTTTCTGAAAACGTGCAAATGCACCATTAAACGCACCTGTCAAGTACAAATGCCAAAGTTCTAAATTATCCGTAAGATAAAGTAACAATATGATCATGGTTGAGCAGCCTACTACTGTATCCCCCAGAATCATTAACTTTTTACGGGAAAACTGATCTGCGATCGCCCCAGCCAATGGAGAAATTAGCAAAGCTGGAACTTCTGTAAAAAATGCCAGTAACGCAATGGGAGTTGCTTGTGCAGTCAAGTTCCACAGCCAAATCGTTAGTGCAAAGCGAGTCATATAGCTACCAATTGTGGAAACCATTTGACCACTCCAGACAATTATAAATGTGCGCCAATGGGTCGGTGGAGTTAAAAACGGCATCAATTTTTTGAGTTGGTTTATTGGCAGGAATAAGTATTAAGCAGTGTAACTTATGATATTCTATGCCCTATTGGTAATGGAAAATAATCTCAACTACTTTACTGGTTTTTATCTAGTCCGCTTCTAGGCTTAAGCATTAAAACCAGCAAAATCGTATTATCCTCCAATTATCGAGATTATTTCTTGATGTTTGTCTTGATACATAGCAATATTGATGGTAGTATTCTATTCATTAATTGCAATTAGCTCTCAAGAGTATAAGAGTCGCATTGAGCAACTTTCATGAACAAACATTTTTTCTTGTATCCTATTGTTCCGATCACAACAATATTGGTGACAACTGCGGTTCATGCAGCACCGTCTTCTGTAACTGATGTGCAACTAAATAGTATCGATGATGAAAGTCTGCAACTGATCATTGTCTCACCTAATTCTGCCGAAATAGAAGTTATAGAAAGCTTTTCAGGGGATAGAACAGTTTTAATTGATCTTCTGCAAACACAACTACAATTACCAGGACAAGAAAGCCTGCTTTGGTCTGATCCGTCTGTGGACATTACAGAAATAACCGTTGTTCAGGAATCTCCTGAGCGGATTCAGGTAAGAATTGAGGGGGCAACCACATTTCCAGAGATCAATATTGAATCAACTGTTGAAGGACTTATTTTCAACTTACCCAAACCAGGAACTTTAGCAGAAACAACTCCTACAGAAGAAGCAGAAACAACTCCTACAGAAGAAGCAACTGAACCAATTGAATTATTTGTTACTGCAACTCGTACAGAAGAAAATATACTTAATATTCCTCGTTCGACAACTGTTATTCGCCGAGAAGCAATTGAACAACAATCACAACTATCTAATAATCTTGCAGATATTTTAGGGAATACTGTACCTGGTTTTGGTCCACCTAGTCAAAGTGCTTCTAACCGCGCTCAATCCTTACGTGGTCGTCAACCTTCAGTCTTAATTGATGGTGTTCCCTTATCTAGCAACCTGAGCGTTTTTCAAGATTTACGTAGTATCTCTCCTGATGCAGTAGAACGAGTAGAAGTTGTTCGAGGTCCTACATCAATCTACGGTGCAGAAGCACGGGGTGGTGTAATCAATATTATTACTCGTCAACCCACAGAAGAAACATTTACTGCTACCACCAACTTAAAAATTGGTCCGAGAATTTCCTTATCTAATTTTTCTCAGAGTTTCGGCGCAGGAATTGAACAACTATTTTCCGGTCGGGTAGGAAATTTTGATTATCTTCTCAACACTTCCTACGCAGGAACTGGTAACATTTTTGATGCCCAAGGAGATATTATTCCCGTAGGTAGGTCACAAGGTTTAGATAACTTAGAGACTCTTAACGTCTTAGCCAAAGCAGGTTTAAATATTACTCCTGACCAACGATTACAGCTAACAGTTAATTATTTTGACGATAAACAAAACCCACCAACATTACCAGATCCTAGCGTTGATCAAATTAATGAGCGAGTTAAATCAAGACCATTAAACCTTGAAAGAGGATTAGAATTAGAAAATTTACCTGGTCGAGAAAATTTAACCATTAATTTAAATTATGCTCATGAGAATTTTTTAAGTGGTGATTTAAATTTTCAAGCATTTTTTAATGAATCTACTGTTGTAACTATTCCCCAAGATAATCGCCGGACAATATTTCAGTCTGTTTCTAATAGTACTACCGAATCAAATAAATATGGCGCACGACTTGGTATTAATACACCTTTGGCAACAAACTTAAGATTACTTTGGGGAGCAGATTATGCTAAGGAATCTATTGAACAGCCCTTAGATATTTTTGATCCTAATATATTTGATGCAAGTGGTGGTACAAGATTTGAAAAAATTGACGAAGCCTTTTTCTCTCCACCTTACGATTTAGAGACATTAGGTTTATTTAGCCAATTGAATTGGCAAGCTAGTGAGCGATTATCTTTGACTGGAGGACTAAGATTTGAACGTTTTAATATGTCGGTCGATGATTTTAATGTCCTTGGCTCTATTAATGTCCCTCAACTTCCGGCAGCAGCAGAAGAAGTTACTGGTGGTCAAGTAAGTTTTAATGATG
>NZ_JAYGHH010000049.1:0-23650 GCF_034931045.1 Nodularia sp. UHCC 0506 | reverse complement strand
GTATTTAACGTAGGAGCAAATTATGCTGTAAGCGATAATGTGAGCGTTTATGCTAATTTTGCTCAAGGATTTTCTGCCCCTGATTTTCGCCGTTTTCTGAGATTCTTGCCGTTATTTGTGAATAATTTACCAGCACGAGTGAGTGAAGATATTCAAGTCACTCAACCAATTATCGTTGATAATTATGAAATTGGTATTAGAGGCAACTGGGATAAACTACAAGCCTCCCTTGCTGGATTTTTTACCTACTCAGAATTAGGACAGAATGAACGTCGCAGTGAAGATGGTTCTTTTTTAGAATCTAGTCGAGAACCTACACGCACTTATGGAATAGAGGCAACGGTTGATTATCAAATTGATAATAACTGGCAGTTGGGAGGCAATTTTACTTGGGTTGAGGGAGATAGCAATCCTGCAACAGTGGATAATTTTGTTCCTTTAAGTACTGTGGATATTCAGCCGATAAAAATTGCTTTATATGCCCAAAATCAAACCACACCTAATTGGGCAAATCGCTTGCAGTTGCTGATTGTTGGTAGCCGTAATCGTGCTTTTGAAAACACAATCAATAATAATCCCATTGATCGCTTTCCTATTAATAGCTACGTCACTCTAGACTGGATTAGTCGCTTACAGATAGGAAGAGGAAACTTAACCTTGGGAGTTCAAAATCTTCTCAATAGTCAATACTTCCCCATTGACTCCCAAACTCAAACTAGAAACCAAGAATATGCGGCTGCGTTAGGGCGTACCATTAGTTTGCAATATCAGTTTAGGTGGTGATAGAAATTTGAAAACCTTGATATAGAGTGCGATCGCCAATCCAAAATCCTCAGTTTTATCTATGTTACAACGTTTTTCTTTATCCCTTTTTCTCTTAGGATTACTCACTCTTGTTAGTTGTCAAAGCAATGAAACTGTCTCGCGGCCTATTCCTGATCCTGCTAATTTAATTACTCATACGAGAGGAGAAACTGCTGTTCCGATTAATCCTGAGCGTGTAGTAGCTTTAGATAATATTGCCCTGGATAGTGTACTCACTCTAGGAGTACAGCCAATAGCAGCCCTGATTGACCAAAGTACAGGGAAATTTCCAGTACATCTGCGCGATCAGATTACAGATAGAACGGAAAAACTATCTTCTAACCAGCCAAATTTAGAAAGAATTACGCAACTAAAGCCTGATTTAATTATTGGTGGCAAAAATGTAGAGCCAGTTTATAATCAACTTAATCAAATTGCACCCACCATTTTGTTAGAACAGGGTGGAAGCAGTGACTGGAAAAGTGGATTTTTACTGACGGCTGAAGCCATGGGAAAACTGAAGCAGGGAGAAACTCTATTAGATAACTATCATCAGCGCGTAGAACAGTTGCGATCGCGCTTAACAAATCCTGAAGACATGGAGGTGTCAGTAGTAAGAATTTTTCCACAAGGACTACGGCTTTACCAAAATGATACTTTTATTGGGGGTATACTGAAAGATATTGGCTTATCTCGTCCTGCCAGTCAAAATGAAAATAATTCATGGGTACAAATCTCACGGGAAAAATTAGAGGCAGCAGATGGAGATGTCATCTTTGTCTGGAGTTTAGGGGATGAAGCACAAAATAAGTTAGCACAATTAAAAAAAGATCCGTTATGGTCTAAATTGAATGCTGTACAGGCAGGGAAAGTTTATGAAGTTCCCGCTTATTGGATAGGTAGTGGTTCTATTGCTGCTAACAAAGTTTTGAATGACCTGGCAACTTACTTGTTAGACAAAGAAGATTAAGCTAAACTTACTCCAAAGTAAATTTACTAAATAGACATCAAAAGTTTGTAGTTTGAAGAATGCAGGCTTTTGTTACAAAAATACAAGTATTTTCCGACTTAAACCAGCTTTTCGGATTTTCAAATTTAAAACTATTGATTATCTATGTTCTCTTTTAGTCATGTTATGTATCATCTAAATAATCTGTAATATGTCAATATCAGAAATAGATTTTCAGCAATGTCGATTTTGCTCGGATATATCACAAGCTGTAGGAGAAAGCCCAATCGGAACAGCAGGTTATTATGATTATTGGTTAGTAACTGAATTACCTCAACCGTGGTCAGAAGCTGCTCTTGAACAGAATAAACTTTTAAAGCCCTATTTAGAAAAAATTAAATTCCTGATTTATAAAAAAGGTATTAAACTACGACCGCTTGCGATCGCACCTGATCCTGAATATTCTCAGCCTGGTTATACGAGAGTTTTATTTTATCGTCGTCCTCAATATTTGTTTACTTGCTATCAGCAAGCAGAATATTTAATTCCTGATGCAGATTTAGGTAACTTAGTTTCAGCACTCCTGATCGAACCTGAAAAACTGATTGACTTTAATCAATATCAACAAAATAATACTCATCAGTATGACCTTTTGATTTGTACTCATGGAAATATTGATGTCGCTTGTTCCCGTTATGGCTATCCTCTCTATCAAAATTGGCGAAAGCAGGCTAATTCCCAGTTACGAGTTTGGCGGTGTAGTCATTTTGGCGGACATCGGTTTGCGCCAACTGCGATTAGTCTTCCAGATGGACGTTACTGGGGACATTTAATACCAGAAGCATTGAGTTTAATAACTAAACAACAAGGAAATCTGAATGATATCAAGTCCTATTATCGTGGTTGGGCTGGCTTAGAGAAATGGGCGCAAATCGCTGAACGAGAAATTTGGTTACATCATGGTTGGGATTGGTGTAATTATCTTAAGGCCGGAGAAGTCTTAGAAGCAGACAAAAATAAAGAATGGGCAACAGTTCGCATTCATTATTCCTCTGCTAATGGAGAAGATAATGGTATATATGATGCAAAAATCGAGAGTATTAAAGAATTGACAACAGCAGGAGACTCTGGTTCTCCTCCTAGTATGGATGTAGTTAAACAATATAAAGCTACTATTCTATAACCATAATTAACCTTGCTGAGTGTGTTGTCCGAGTTTGGAAATGAGCAGTTTTCATTTAGCTTTTAGCATCGCTATACTCCTTTGTGACAGTTGAAGGTACAGCATATTTTCAGATAAATAAACCACGTGGTAGGGGTGCAAGGCCTTGCTCCCTACTCCCCTGCTTCTTTTGGTCAATATCTAGTAATGGCTTCCTGTTTTACGTTGATGCACAGCTGTCACACCATCTTTATCTAATACTTTGCCATTATCTACCGTTGCATACACCAGCCAATGATCACCCGATTCTAACCGACCTTGTACTGAGCATTCCAAATATGCTAAAGCATCAGTGAGGATGGGAGAACCACTTTCGCTGTCCTGGGTAGCGATATCACCAAATCGGTCTTGTCCTGGGGCAAAAGGTTTAAGAAAATGTTTCATTAAGCCTATATGCTTACCTTCAGGAAGAATATTGAGGACAAATTTATTTCCTGAGTGCATCAGCGCTTCTAAAGCTCGGTCTTTTGCCACCGCTATGGTTAAACCAGGAGGATTAAAGCTGGCTTGAGATACCCAAGAGGCTAACATGGCGCTGGAGATATCGCCCTCCTTGGCTGTAACGACGCTCAGAGAACCGACGATGCGCCCTACAGCTTGTTCTACATTTGTGGCTGGTTGGCTGGGAACACGCACTTTTTTAGCTTTTTTCAGCGCTTGAGCGAAATCAGTTCCAGCTTCTTCACACAATTGTAAAGTGACATCATTGGGTTTGAATTTGACGCGAATGGCATCAAAACCAAATCTGTAGCCAGCGTCTTTGAGTTTGTTTTCAATTAAATCAACCGCTTCACCACTCCAGCCGAAGGAACCAAAAACCCCAGCTAGTTTATTGTTGGTCGCAGTGGAGAGGACAATTCCTAAAGCTGTTTGCACTGGTGTGGGCGCGTGACCCCCAAGAGTAGGTGAACCAATCACGAAACCGGCAGATTTTTCTACAGCCGTCCGGATTTCTTCGGGTTCTGTAAATTCACAGTTAATTGATTCTACGGCTACACCAGCTTTAGTAATACCACGAGCGATCGCCTGAGCCAATGTAGCAGTATTTCCATAAGCTGAAGCATAAATCATTGCCACTGTCAAGTCCGAAGATGCTTGTTGTTGCAGCCATTGCCGATAAGCCTTAGTCAGTTCGATTAAGCCATAACGGACTATGGGGCCATGTCCAGTGGCATACATTCTGATGGGTAAATCAGCCAGTTTATCTAAAGCTGTTTCCACTTGACGGGCATGGGGAGCCATTAGACAATCAAAATAATAGCGTCGGTCTTCATTTATACTTTCCCAGCCCTCATCAAATACCTGATCACCACAAATATGCGCCCCAAAGAGCTTATCTGAATAAAGAATTTCTGTTTGTGGGTCATAAGTGCAGAGTTGATCTGCATAACGGGGGTTAGGGGTGGGAATGAACTGTAAATCATGACCTTTACCCAAATTCAGGGTTTCTTCTCCCCGCATGACGAGAATTGGTAAATCCTGATTTTCTAAAGCACCGCGTAAATTTTTCGCCCCAGGATTAGAACAGACAAAAGTAATTTGTGGTGCTAGTTCTAATAAAGCTTTGATAGTAGCGGCACGGTTAGGATTAATATGTCCCAGAATTACATAATCAATGGTGCTGACATCCAGCCGTTGCTGCAAAGCTTCCAGGTAAATTTGGCTAAATGTTTCGCCTGGAGGGTCAATTACAGCAATTTTATCGCCTTGAATTAGATAAGAATTAGCAGTTGTACCCTTAGCCAGAGCATATTCAATTTCAAATCTTAGTCTAGACCAGCTGCGCGATCGCATTACTGTAGTATCTGTCCCAATGGGCAGAACTTGAACATCACGGGGTTTATTTATTGACATAGCCTTTGGGTGTGAGGAATAAGAATAATTCGTAATTGCAATTTTTGAGGGATTAGGGAATTCCAAGAAATAAATTATCCAAATAAACGAACCACAGAGACACAGAGAACACAGAGTTATGAGGGTTTCAGAGGTTTTTTGGGTTAGGTGATTGAGTATTTTTTATTTGTAAGTCCCTTACACACTCTTAATTACGAATTACGAATTACGAATTACGAATTACGAATTAATAATGGTTTCCCACTTTACGATGATGGACGGCTGTGAGTGCTTCTGGTTTAGAAACTCGTCCTTCGTAAACGTTGCTATATACTGCCCAGTGGTCGCCACAATCCATCCTACTTACAACCTCACACTCCATGTAGGCTAAGGCTTCGGCGAGGATGGGAGCGCCGTTTTGGGCGGGCTGAGTTCTCACACCTTCAAAGCGATCAGCACCAGGGGCGAACCTCTTTAAAAAGTGTCTCATGAGTGTTTGGTAATTGCCTTCTTCTAAGACGTTGAGGACAAAGCGATCGCCTACTTGCATCAGAGATTCAATTGCTCTATCTTTAGCCACTGCAATGGATAATCCCAGAGGTTTGAAGCTGGCTTGAGAAACCCAGGATGCTAACATGGCGCTGGAAACATCACCTTTTTTGGCGGTAATTATATATAGACCGCCACTGATTCTGCCTAATGCTTTGTCTAGGTCTGCACCCAGGGATTTCATCGCTTTGATGCTGCGATCGCGTGTTACCCATTGTCCCAAGTCTGTACCCGCTTCTTCACACAGTTGGTAAGTGTTTTCTGTGGGGGTTTGTTTAATCCGAATGGCTGGGAAAACTGTTGTTAATCCCAAGTTGCGGAACTTAGTCAGCAGAGGATCTATAGGTTCATCATCGCCTCCACCTGTTTCAAAGATGCCGATAGCTTGTTTTTCTTTGGCAGATCCGATAATTGTACTGAGTGCCGCTTGGATATTGGCATTACTTTCCGCCGGTGGCATCCCGATAATAATTCCTGCACAACGGCTGACTAATTCTCGCAGTTCTTGTAAATCTACCCCTGCGCCTAAGTCCACAATTTCCACAGCTACATCAGTTTTATTGATACCTTTGGCTATGGCTTGGGCTAGGCGATCGCTATACCCATATTCTGAAACGTAAAATATGCCAATTGCGGTTTCAGGTTTGCTTTGGCTTTGGCTCCAAGTGCGGTAACGTCCAGTTAGTTCTTCAACATTATGAGATAATAAGGGACCGTGACCAGTGGCAATCATCTCAATGGTTTTCAGTTCAGCCATGCGCTTCAGGGCAGATAAAACCGATCTGGCATTTGGCCCCATTAAGCACTCGTAGTAATATTTAAAGTCTGCTTCAATTGCTGCTAAATCGTCGTCAAAGGTGCTATCTGAGCAATAATGCAGCCCAAAAGCATCACAGGTGTAGAGAATTTTGGTTTTATGGTCGAAGCTGAAGATAGTATCCGGCCAGTGTAGATTGGGGGCAATCACAAATTCAAATTCATGACCATTGCCTAAATCTAAGCGATCGCCATTTTTGACAATTTGGCGTTTAAATGGCTGATGTACTAAATTTTCCAGAAACTGAATTGCCACTTTAGAAGCCACAACAGTGATATCTGGAGCCATTTTTAACAAATCTTTCACCAAGCCGCTATGATCTGGCTCCGTGTGGCTGATAATCAAATAATCAATTTCCGTGGGATTGATTAATCCGGTGAGAGTCTCAAAATATAACTGGCGAAACTTTTCGTGAGAAGTGTCAACTAGGGCAGTTTTTTCACCGCGAACCAGAAACGAGTTATAGGTTGTACCGTTTTGTAAACCAAACTCAATATCGAAGCGATCGCGATCCCAGTCTAAAGACCGAATTGCCATAGTTTCTTGAGCAATTTTCACAGTCTCTATGGTGAGCCGTTTTTCTATTCTTTCGGTGAGTGCTACCATAGTTGGCCTCCTTGACACAATGAGTATATTTTCCCCTAGTTTTATTGTGACACGCCTGGTTTATTAAGTTTTATGAAAAAATATAATGACTGACTTAAAAAAATTAAAACTGTGAAACCACAGAGGCACAGAGGACACAGAGAGAATATTTGGTTAGCGTTGGAAATTGGCAATTCGCGGCTACACTGGGCTTTATTTACAGGTGAAACCCTCAGCGAAACTTGGCATACTGACCATTGTTCAGAATCTTTAACACAACAACTAGCTCAATGTCAAACACTTGCTGATTTACCACCAGAAATTTTTCCTTTCAGTCAAAGGTTGAGGGAAATAGCGGCAAAAAATTCCCCCCACCCCCCGATTTTTGTCGCCTCTGTTGTTCCCCAGCAAACAGCAGTTTGGCAAAATCACCCTCATGTAAATGTGATTACCTTAGATCACATTCCTCTATTAAATATGTATCCCACCTTGGGAATTGACCGGGCGCTGGCTTTGTGGGGAGCTGGCAAAACTTGGGGTTTTCCGATTTTAGTAATTGATGCTGGAACTGCACTAACCTTTACCGGTGCAGATGCTAACGAGTCTTTGGTGGGAGGGGCAATTTTGCCGGGACTGGGTTTACAATTTAGTATGCTGGGTCAAAAAACCGGACAATTACCACAGCTAGAAACAGAAATTATCTCTTTGCCGCCGCGTTTTGCTATGAATACAAAACAGGCAATTCAAACTGGAATTATTTATACTTTATTAGCTGGGATTAAAGATTTTATTACAGCTTGGTGGCAGTTATTTCCTGATAGTAAAATTGTGATTAAAGGAGGCGATCGCATCTTAATAGTAAAATATCTCCAAGAGCAATTTCCAGAAATTGCCGTGCCTTTAATTGTGGAACCCAATTTAATTTTTTGGGGAATGCGGGAAATAACCAGAGACTTGTAATTTGCCTCTTTCTCGAATTGTCCCTAAGCAACTATGACTGCGTTTTTCTGGTTGAAACTGCCATTTCAATAAATATCCTCATAATCAAATAGCATTGCTATGCAAAAGCTGGGTGTTGACCAGTTCAAGACTGCAACACCCAAACCCAAAACTCATGGTTAATTTGCTACTTCTGCAATTTCAATCACTCGCCCTTCATAGTCCTTTACTAAAAAATTCAGGGGCTTTTGGTTGCGAATCTTGAATTTCAAACCGCGCATTTCCACTCGCAATAAAATCATATCTAAGCAGTCGCGGTCAAAACAAACATGACGTTGTTGATTCTTATTACCCAAGCTCGCTCCTGTAATGACGTGCAACTGGGTATTTTTTTTCATTTGATACCACAACCCATCATTACTATTATTCATCGCCTTATTAGACCAACTGGGACTGGTAGACATATAAAGTGGATCAATACCAGTAGCACCTAAAGTTTGTTCGTAGTTGTAGTAGTAGTGCAAAGGTACTTCGGCGGCTGGCAAATCTAGCAGCCCTTCATACAACTGTCGGGCAATTTCCAAGTCAGACACCATCACAGTGTGTACTTTGGGCGCACTAGTGAGGAACATCCACATAGCGCCAGCATAAGCCGCCAGCAACATCACCATAATGCCTTGGGTGGAGAATAAGCTATCCAAGGGCAGGGAAGACAAAAAAGAGCCTAAAGTCAAAGGGGCAAATAAGAAAGGCATCACATTAGCTGCTATAACCATGAACAAACCAAAAAATTCTATAAGGGAGCGCTTTTATTATTGTCGATAGAACTAAATTTAAGTCCTTGTTCTTAGTTTATCAATACTAAAGTAGTCTGAGTTTGAGCCACGAACAGAGCAAGACCTGGATTTTATGCAGATCAGCACAACTTTGGGATGAAAAATACTATTTTAACTACTATCCACTCCCCAGCTATGCAAATTCCCCATTTTTCCGAAGCTAATCACCCGCTAGTAAAGTCGCTGTTTCATCACAATGATCAGGAACTGCTGAATCTATTTCAGAGTTATCCTGATGCTGGCAAGTATTTTACAGTGATTTTTTGCCGTTATAGCCCCATAGTTTACACCTTGATTCAGCATTCAGCGCGATCGCCTGTGCAAGCAGATTATTTATTCGCCCTGACTTGGAAACATATCTATTACGAACTCGGTGGACTAAATTTAGCTGACCCCTCATCTAGCCCAGAAGCTTTAACTTTGCAAAATTGGCTGATTAATATTACTGCTTTTTGTATCAACGAGATTAAACTACCACCCACCGAATCAATTCATTATTCCCTTTCAGAGACTTCACCGCCGCTATGGTGTTATGTAGAACAGGCTTTAGACCAATTACCACCGATGTTGCGCTTGATAGTTTTAATGGCGCAAACTTTCCATTGGAGTGAAACGAGAATTGCTGCTTACCTACAAGCCGAAGGTGAGAAAATATCGCCTCTCGAAGTAGCCAATTTTCTTCAGGAAGGCTATTCTATGCTAGAAGACAAATTACCCGCAGATATCCGTGTCATCTACTTAGGCGAAGATTTTGTGCCATCCTAGCCTATATAGCAAAGTACTGAGTGCTGAGTATCAAGCCAGTTGCTTTCAGGCTTTGAGCTATCAACATTGTGATCACTCATGTAAAAACCGCTATAGAAAAAATACGTAAACTGCTAGTCTTCATTTGCAAAAATTAATTCTTTTTCGGAAACCTTCTATCTAAAGCCGTAATTGTATCGGTAAATTTTATGAAACAATGGCATTTATTACCAGGGTGTTACGTTTTAGTTTTTATTAGTTTACTGAGTCCTACAGTAGCGAGTGCTGCTGATATTACACAACAACTACACCGCCCTTTAAGTAGTTCTAGTTGGCAACAATCTAGAGAAAAAGCTGACACATTGCTGCGTATCGGTGAACAACAATATGCTTTAGGATTTGCTGATAAAGCAGTGAAATCGGGTTTAGAAGCATTAGAGATTTATCACTCAATTGGTGATCTTAGAGCGCAGGGAATGACTTATGATTTGCTGGGAATGTCCTACATCCAGCTAAATCGCCTCAAAGAAGGGGAAGATGCTTTGCGCCGCCGTTTAGTGATCGCACGTGATACAAAAGATTTTCAAGGTCAAATTTTTGGCTTAAATAATATCGGCACCTTGTTATTACAAAAAGGTGAAACCATCGCCGCAGGTAAAACCCTCGAAGACGCTTTGACAATTGCGCGTCACGTCAAAAATATTGAAGGTGAAGGACTCTCTTTAAGCAATTTAGGTTTGGTAGCAATCAGGTTGGGAGAGTATAACAAAGCTATTAAACTCTATGAAACTGCCCTAATTTTCCGCCGTCAAACTCGTGATCCTATCGGGGAAGCCAATACTCTGAATAATTTAGGTGATGCTTACTTAGAAGCCAGAAATTATCAGGATACAATTGGTACTTATGGGGCAGCATTACGAATCGCTCAAACTAGCCGCGATCGCCCTAATCAATTACGCGCAATTGACGGTTTAGTATTCGCACATAGTGTTGTCGGACGTTATCAGCGTGCCTTTGATTTACTAGCACAACGTTTAACAATTGCCCAGGAATTACAAAATCTCCGAGAAGAATTAAAATCTTTTGAATCTTATGCTCATTTATATGAGAAGTTAGGTAATTACCCAACTGCCCGTAATTTTTATGAACGGGCGATTGTTCTAGCACGAACTATTGAAGATAACAAAACTGAAGTGCAATTAATTGATAGATTGACTCAAATGCTGAAGCGATAATTCGTAATTCGTAGTTCGTAGTTCGTAGTTCGTAGTTCGTAGTTCGTAGTTCGTAATTCGTAATCCGTAATCTTTCTCCCCTCCTCGCACCCCCCGCAACGGGGGGAAGAAAAGGATAAACCTTTGATATGGGAGGGGTTGGAGGTGGGTTTTAGTTCAAGAATACTGTACCATCCTCTTGAATCCGCACTGTATTTTTATCTTGCTGTATATCAGTTGTTTCGTTTAATCTCACTTCCATCATTCCTGTTTCCTCAGAGGGTTGGGGAATCGCCTCAAGTAATCCGCCATCTCCTCGGAAAAATGTCAAAGTTACTGGTGCAGTTAAATCTCGCAGTATTGTATCTGATTTCCCTGCGAGCGATCGCGGTGGTGTATCGCCAACCACCTCATAAGTGATTCCAGTCCCGGTGTCATTGACTAAGCGGATATTCACCATACCATTAGCTAGGGCAATTTTGGTGCTGGGAGGCTGTTGTTCTTCTGGTAAGGGTGGTTGAATTACTGTCACTGGTGGACGCGCTGGGATAGCGCGACTGGGATCAATGCCTTGTCCTAGCAGTTGTTGAGTTAAAGCATTTGGTGGACATCCCTCTGGGACAACATTTTGATTATTAAAGGGTTCTTCGTAGTAAATACCAGGACAGGGATTGATTGCTAGTGAATCTGAATTTAGTAATTCACCACCAACACCCAATCTTCTCTGATCTGGTGTTGGGGTAGTCGGGGTGGTAGGAGGTGGAAGCAGTCCTTGTAGCGCTAGTTTTTGCGTTATTGCATTGGGAGGACATCCCCGTGGCACTAAAATCCGGTTGTTGTGTGGTTCTTCGTAGTAAATACTAGGACAGGGGTTAATTTTGGAAGTAGGTTGCTGTGCTACTGCTTTTTGAGAAATTGCTGGCGTACTAATTAGTAATCCGCCGCAAATAGCACTGAACAATCCAACATACTTGCGAATTTTTTTGGCATTTCTATTCATGATTAACTCCTAAAAAATCTTAATTTTTCTTGCTTTAAAAATTTCGTGATCGGTTGAAATTAAGTAAGAAATTTATTTAAAATAATAATCATAAATTTTAAATTATCAAAACTTAAGAATTTTCAATTTACACAATTTAAATTTATCAAATATCTCTAGTTATTTCATCTAACTATAGAAGCGATCGCGATCAATTTTAAATCTACCAGTCCTTTGCCACTAATAGTTTTTCATCTATCACAAGTAACAAATGTCAAAAATAAATTTAATACTCTAGACTGATTGGTAAAGTAACAGTAAAAGTTGTACCTTTGCCAAGATTGCTTTCAACTTGCAGCTGACCTTGATGATGTTGGACAATTGCCGCAGCGATCGCTAGTCCTAATCCTGAACCTGTAGAAGTTTGGGTATTTGTCTTTACTGTATGATGGGTACGGGCTGGATCGACCCGATAAAAGCGGTCAAATAAGCGGGGTAAGGCTTCTGTGGGAATACCAATCCCAGTATCACTAACTTTAATTTGCAATAAGGCTGTGCTGTGACGAATTTTAGAAACGCGATTGTTTCCCTCTAAACGCGCCAATTGTACATACACTTGTCCATCGGCTGGGGTGTATTGTAAAGCATTGCTAATCAAATTTGTCAATAATCTTACCAGTTGATCCCATTTACCCTGGAGTGTAAACCAATTTTCTAATAATTCAGGGCTAGTTTCTACGGTGGGAGGATCAACCAAGTCAAGAGTTAAAGTAATTTGTTTTTCTTTGGCTAATAGCTGTTGTTCTTCCACTACTTCCATCAGCAAAGCATCCAGGGGACAAGATGAAAAAACATCTTTGCTAATACCACTATCCTGTCTGGCTAAAAATAATAAATCATTGACTAACTTTCCCAATCGTTGCGTTAAGCGTTCTACAACTTTTAATTGTTGGCGATAATTGACAAAAGTATCAGTTTGTGTATTTGCCAGTTCTAAATCAGCCAACGCCACCTGCACATTAGTTTGAATTAAAGTAATGGGACTGCGGAGTTCGTGAGAAGCATCAGCCGTAAATTGTTTTAGCCGTTGGTAAGATTCACCTACTGGTTCCATCGCTTTACCGGAAAGAAACCAGCCGCTAGCAGCTACAGACAGCAGCATCAGCCAAGTACCTAAGGCCAAATCAATGATTAATTGGCGACTAGGTTTAGTCACTTCAAACCAGGGATGACTAACACGCAGATATCCTAATACTTGCCGTCCCACTTCCACACGCTGGGTAACTTGTCTAAGTAGGAGTGCTGAATCTGGAGTTGGTTGTTTGAATACCCGGACGGTTTCACCGAGATGGCTACCATGAATGGGAATATTCAGAGGTTCTGATAGGGTTGACCAAACTAATTTACCATTGGCACTAAACCATTCTAGGTCAATGTGGTCATCTTCTACGGTGCTGGCATTATCCCGAAAACTGCCTTCTACATTAACGCGAAATTTTTCAATATCCCCACCGACTGGCTCAATTACCAGCGATCGCTCCACAATTTCTATTACGTGATTTAGGGTATCATCAATGCGCTCAATTAATGTACTACGGACATATAAATATACACCACTGGCGAATAATAAAAGTAAAACCGCAGTGACGGCTGTGTACCAGATAGCAAGACGGCGGCGAGTAGCTTGAAACATTTGGTTAAGGTATGATTAACGTGTTCAATTAATGTAAATTGAGAGTTTCCCTCCAGCCCCCATTTAATTTACTATAGGTATTGTCCCCCATCTGTAGAGCTGCATCTGGCTACCCTGAGATCGTTATGCCGAAATCAAAAAAGAACGCTAATCCCATTGATTTGAACGATCCGCAATATTACATTAACCGCGAGTTAAGCTGGTTAGAATTTAACAGTCGCGTACTCCATGAAGCTTGTGACCCCAGGACACTGCTTTTAGAAAGATTAAAATTTTTGGCCATATTTAGCGCCAATTTAGACGAGTTCTTCATGGTGCGAGTTGCAGCTTTAAAACAACAAGTAGAAGCGAAAGTCTCTCAATTAACTCCTGATGGTCGCACACCACAAAAACAGCTAGATGATGTTAGAACAACCCTCAGTCCCCTATTTTCAAAACAGCACCAAGAATTTGAAGAAGTCCTACAACCTCTTCTAGCTAGTCATCAGATTCATATACTCGACTATATTAATTTAAATCAAAAACAACGGACTTATTTAGATAACTACTTTGAAGAACAAATCTTTCCGGTTCTGACCCCCTTAGCGGTTGACCCTAGTCATCCTTTCCCCTTCATTTCTAATCTCAGCCTGAATTTGGCAGTGGTGGTCAAAAATCCTGACACAGAAGAAGAATTTTTTGCCAGAGTTAAAGTCCCCAGTGTGCTACCACGATTTTTACCTCTACCGCCAGAGTTAGGAATTTCTGGAACTGGACAAACTGCTAATTGGACTGGTGTACCTTTAGAACAAGCGATCGCTCATAACCTGGAGTTTCTATTTCCAGGCATGAATATTCAAGAATATCATCCCTTCCGCATTACCCGTGATGCTGATTTAGCTTTAGAAGAAGATGAAGCAGATGATTTGCTATTAGCCATTGAACAAGAACTACGCAAACGGCGCATGGGTGGGACTCCTGTCAGACTAGAAATTAAATCTCACACCCCTGACCCCATCCGTTCTCGGTTGTTGCAAGATTTAGACTTAACCGAAAATGATGTTTATGAAGTTGATGGTCTTTTAGGACTCCGGGATTTAATGTATTTTATGGCCTTGCCATTACCCGAACTCAAAGAACCACCACGTCAATCTGTAGTCCCTTCACGTTTGCAAAGACTCAGAGAACCGAGTTTAAGCCCAGATGCTTTGGAATTAGAAGAAGGTCAAGACTTTTTTGCAGTCATTCGCGAAAAGGATTTGCTGGTACACCATCCCTATCAATCCTTCTCTTCAACAGTGGTGCGCTTTATTACCCATGCAGCCCATGACCCCAATGTACTAGCAATCAAAATGACCCTTTACCGCACTTCTGGAGATTCGCCCATAGTCAAAGCCCTAATTGCGGCGGCTGAAAATGGTAAGCAAGTCTCTGTGTTAGTGGAATTAAAGGCGCGGTTTGATGAAGAAAATAATATTTACTGGGCGCGGAGTTTAGAAAGAGTCGGTGTTCACGTTGTCTATGGTTTAGTAGGGCTAAAAACCCATTGCAAAACCGTGATGGTAGTGCGAAGAGAAAAAGACCGGATGCGCCGCTATGTGCATATAGGGACTGGAAACTATAACCCAAAAACAGCCCGTTTGTATACAGATTTGGGATTATTTAGCTGTCGGGAAGAATTGGGTGCAGATATTACAGATTTATTTAACTTTTTAACAGGCTATTCTCGGCAAAAATCTTATCGAGAAGTGCTAGTTGCACCTGTAAATATGCGCGATCGCTTTTTGGCATTAATTCATCGTGAAATAGAAAATGTCCAAAACGGCTTTTCTGGGCGCATTGTCGCCAAAATGAATTCCCTGGTAGACCCCCAAATAATCGCCACTTTATACGAAGCTGCCAGCGCTGGAGTGCAGATTGATCTGATTATTCGTGGCATTTGCTGCTTGCGTCCAGGCCTCAAAGGCATCAGTGAAAATATTCGCGTCATCAGCATCATTGGGCGATTCTTAGAACATTCTCGGATTTTTTATTTCCACAATAATGAACAGGAAGAAATTTATATTGGCAGTGCTGATTGGATGCGTCGCAACTTAGACCGTCGAGTTGAAGTCATTACCCCAATTAAAGACCCAGATATTGCCAAGGATTTGCAAGAAATTTTGGGAATTATGTTAGCAGATAATCGTCAAGCCTGGGAATTACAACCTGATGGTACTTATATCCAACGTCGTCCTAGTGATAGCTTGCATGGCGAAGCCGTAAATTGTCCAGAAACTAACTCACAAAAAACTTTGATAAATATGGCATTACGTTCAACTGGTATAGCCTCCAACTTAATTGATTCCAAAAAAAGTTACTATTACACAGACAAATAGACCAATTAGATTTGGTTGAAAAAAACTGATTATTTGCCACTTATTTCATCAATTAATATGGGGATAGAGCATTTATTCAACCATAAGATAGAGTGATTTTTTGTGTGTCTGACTATAAACTTTAGAGGTTGTTGTAGCTATGTTTTTATTTCCTTAAATGTTAATGTTTTCTTGTGAATCTACGACCTTGCGTGTTCTAGTAGTTGATGATCACGAACTTACACGTTTAAGTTTATATTTGGCTTTTCCGGCTCAAGAAAATTTCCAGGTAGTTGGGTTGGCCTGCAATGGTCAAGAAGCTATAGACATGATTAAAAGCTGTCAGCCTGATGTCATCGTTCTAGATTTACAAATGCCCGTTATGGATGGTTGGAGTGCTTCTAGTCAGATCAAAGCCATATCTCCTCATACTCAAATACTGGCCTATTCCTCAGTGGAAGATGCGAATTTTTTCGGATCTAAGTCCACGCCTAGCTTTGACGATGTTTGTCGCAAAGATGTTCCCACAAATGAACTAATTGCTTTAGTCAAACAATTAGGACAACGTGCCAGAAATGCTTAAGTAAAAATAGGTGATGCTGCCAAAATTTCGTGAAACTTTAACCCAGGTTATTTTCAAGTTGAAAGCCTGGAAAATATCTATAAAAAACAGCGCCAGTCTAACCACTAATTCACGGTTATATTAGCGCTGCTATGTGTTTCTTTATACTTAAAACAGCCTAATTATGATCTGTTTCGGGAATAGTCCGTTGAAATTCCTCAATTAAATCATCCATTTCTTCCAAAGCCTGGTTGACATCAATCCTCAATGTGCCTAAATTTGGCTGCTCTAAAAGGCTGAGTAGATATTCGCGTTTGCTTTGAACTACGGCAATTCGTTCTTTTATAGTCTGTAAATCCATTATTTTTTTCCCGTCTTAAAATAGCCTCAATTTTAAAGTTAACCCAAAATGACGTAAAGACGTGATTAATCGCATTTGCACCAGGGCAATGGGAAATAATTTCACAAATCTATAGTTCAGTGTGAGTAACTATTCCTTAACTGTTACCAATAAGCGATGATAATAAACATAAGATGTTAAGAATTTATAAACTCCTCAGCTCATGTTACGTAAAATTTCTTTGGGGACTGTCGGTTTAAGCATTGGCGGTATATTAATCATTGTTGGTTTCGTCGCCTATGCTGCCGATAATGCCACCCTTAATCTTGTTGGGTTTTTTTATGGGTTTCCTCTTTTTTTAGGAGGATTGGCGCTCAAAGCTAATGAAATTCTGCCTATACCTTTTAGCCAAGAAACAACGCCATCAGTATTACTCTTGCGAGAACAGCAAGCAACTGTCACCCAAAATAAAATTCGCAAGGATATCACTAGATACTGCTATGGTCAAGAAGCTCATTTAGATGAAGCTTTATCTTATCTTGGTCTGAGTCCTACAGATGAAGATCGCCCAGAGGTAACAGGTTTACGAGAAACAGAAATTAATGGGGCTTATGCCTTAATTTTAGAATTTGATTCGCCGTTCATTTCACTTGATGATTGGCAGAAAAAACAGGAAAAAATGATGCGGTATTTTGGTCCTGGAGTAGATATTAAAATTATCGAGGTTGGGGAAGATATGATTGAATTAACAATTGTGACTCAACCAGAAACCAGTCAGGCAGAGTAAATAATTCAAGGTTTGTCGGTAGGACTCTAGCACCATAGGACGGAAGACAGAAGGGGCGTATTGTAATACGCCCGCACCGTACAACAACTTTATGGCTTTTCATTGACTTTGAATGATTGGTTTATTTACGCCGACTTGTACTAGCCTCCCATGATGGTCAACTCAAAATCTAAAATCCAGAATTGATTGGCTGCGAAGCTACTTCTCTAATCTGATTGCGTACCACTGCAAATATTTTCCCGGACCAACATCTAATTCACAACTGGTATCAATTAAATGTTGGGCTTGAGCATTTACAGAATCAAACTGTTGTAAATCTGTGGGCAAATCCTGATTACTCATTTTTTGCAGCACCAGCTTGAGTTTGTTTAATAATTCATCGGCTGTCAGAAATTGTTCTGGCTGGTTTGTTTCTAGAACGACGAAATTATCCTGCTGATACATGAGTGAGTCTGGCATTTAAGAAAATTATCAAGAGGTTGTAATCTTTACACAGAATTGTGAAATCAACTTTTTTGGTCGTTTTTGTGGAAAAATATTCACTACAGTCTTTTTTCCTCATGGCTAAGAAAGGTGTGATTTACCCAGCCAACTCATCTATATTTAATACTTCTGCACCGTCTTAGGTAGTATACTGATATTTTTCATCAAAAGTCACCTATCTTTTGCCAGGAATATAAATATATCTATTCTCAAGACACGAAATCTACTGAATCACTCAGCTTTTTCCAGGATCTTGATTACTTTAAAACAACTCTCGCTTCTAGGCGATTTAGTGGTGAGGGCTAGGTTTTTTCCGATTTGCCCTCACCAAAACTCTCATTTTCAGTGGAATGCTACTCATGTCAGGCATACGCCCATTTTCTCGCTCTAAACAACCTCCGGTGATTCTGGTGGCTGATGATGACAAGACTATGCGATTACTATTGCGTGAAGCTATGGAAAAAGAAGGCTATCGAGTCGTCGAAGTTACTGACGGTCAGCAGTGTTTAGATGCTTATGAAACTGTTAAACCAGATATAGTATTACTAGATGCAATCATGCCCGTAATGGATGGCTTTACTTGCTGTAGACGATTGCTGCAAATTGCCAGAAACAATTTGATGACAGCGTTAGAAAATCTTGATACTGAATCTGCTTTGGGCAATACGGTGATCTCAAAGTTATGGGAACGCACTCCCATATTGATGATTACAAGTTTGGATGATCAGGAGTCTGTAGACCGTGCATTTGATGCAGGCGCAACAGATTACCTTACCAAGCCAATTCATTGGGCAGTATTACGCCAACGATTACGAAAACTACTGCAACAAGCGCAAGTCTATAAACAGTTAGAAGCGGCAAATCAGGCTTTGCAGCATCTTGCCAATATCGATGGGTTAACTGGGCTGGCTAATCGTCGTCGCTTTGACGATTATCTCAATACCCAGTGGATTCATTCAGCGCAGGAACAATCGCCTTTATCGTTGATTTTATGTGATATTGATTTTTTTAAATTATATAACGATAAATATGGTCATCCAGCCGGAGATGTGTGTATCCGTGAGGTGGGTAATGTTTTAAACCATAAAGCCAAAAATAATCAAGTTTTAGTAGCGCGTTATGGTGGTGAAGAATTTGCTGTTATTATGCCTTGCACTGATGCTTCGAGTGCAATATATGTGGCTACGGCAATGCAAGCTGGTGTGATAAATTTACAAATTTCTCATAATGATTCTGCCATTAGTCAGTATGTCACCATTAGTATGGGAGTGGCTACTATGACTGCTAACTGGGAATCTTCTCCTGCTGATTTGGTTATGGCTGCGGATCAGGCACTTTACCAGGCAAAAGAAAAGGGGCGGAATCAGATTGTGCAAAATATATTGCCGACAGGATGAAGATTTTCGGACATTTTGTTGTACGGCGCGATTATTTTTTTCTCTATCTAAGATGGATAGACTGGTAATGTAAAATGGAACCATGCGCCGCCATTAGGGGCAGAATCTACCCAAATTTGACCGTAATGCGATTGAATAATCCGTTGGCATAAGCAAAGACCAATGCCGTAACCATCGATAGCTTGATCTCGTTGTAGCCTGTAGTGGTTCTCAAAAATGCGATCGCGCTTTTCTAAGGGAATTCCGGGGCCAGTGTCAGCAATACTAAATTGAATTTTTTGGGTTGTACGGTGTAATCCAGCAATACTAATTTTTCCCCCTTCTGGCGTGTATTTGATGGCATTATCCAACAAATTTATTAGCACTTGGCGCACACGTTCTGGATCGGCATATACCTTGGGTAAATCTTGCGGAATATCCGTTTCTATTTGTTGCGATTTGGCAATGTAGCGATCGCGCAATTCTGACAATACATCCAAACACAGTTTACCAATTTCCATTTTCTGTGGGACAATAGGCAGCTCTGTATCATTGCCCCTGCCTACCTGCAATAAATCAGCAATCATCCGGTCAATTGTCTTGGTTTGAGTCCGGGCTTGTTTTAATAAATGTGCTGCCATAGCTGGCTTGAGCCGCACAAATGCCGCCATTTCTATATTGTAATTAGATTGGAGAGTTTCGATGGCGATCGCCGCAGCTGTGAGGGGATTGCGGAGGTCGTGTGCCAACATCGAGATCACCCTGTCTTTAAATTGTAACTGCTCCTGAAGTTTGTCTTTTTCCTGTTTCAAGCGAAAAACTTCATCTGAAAGTTTGATCAGTTCTGCCGAAACAGCCACAGAACGAATTGTCGATTTGGGTGATGACATCCGAGTATTGTCATCCATTCGTTCTTGTAAGTCTTCTTGTAATTTTAAATAAGCATCTACAGCCCCTTGCCAACGAGGCCACCAGTTCTTTAATTGAGCAATAATATTACTCCCAGCAATAATCTGTCTGGGTTCTGGATGGATTTTAATTAAAGCTGGCGTTGCCACTAATTTAAAATGTTCTGCTAAATAAGGTTGTTGCCCGACATCGATAATTTGAAGTTCAAAGTTATACTCAGCCTGCAATTCTTTTAAGTAAGCACGGATACGCTGCACTTGTTGTCGAGACTTTGGTCTTCCATCGACAAATAGTAACAGTTGGAGTGGAGCCTCAGAATAAATAGGCTGATCCTGGGAAACTTGCATGTAATCGTGTTTCAGCACTGGTAACAACCTGGCGACGCTTCGCTTAACAGAAAGTAGAATGGACTGACGGTTGTCGATGGTCGTTGATTTTCTCCAATTTAATATCTATTTTAGATTTTTCATACTCCTATCTGTTTGGCGTTTTTGACATGAGACACTTAATTTTCGGCTTTTTGTTGCCTTTTAGTCTAGCTTCTATTCCAGAAACCACCTTGGCTACTGGATATAAGTCCCAATCTTCCCTAATTCAAAATCTTACATCAAAGCCAACAGATGAAAAATTTTATACTGAGTCGGGGAAACTGATACAACGTCAGCTAGATTTGATGGCTCGGATTGAGCAAGCACTCACAGATCCTGATGTCAATCGCATACGAGCTGTGAGAGGGCAATTGACAATTCAGGTTAAGACCGTAGAAAATTTTGTGCATCGTCAGCAAAAAAATCCCCAAATCTTCTGCAACTCTCAAATAGATTCATCGAGAAACCTGTCACTCTTACCTGATCGGTTTCAAGCCCTAGATCAAATCTACTGCCCTTTGTATACTTCTAGCCAGGAGTTATCAAAACTATTTCCAGTCCTAGACAAACTATTATCTCGTCGAGGTGAATTAGCCTTAGTTAGACAGCTACCCCTAGTCACTGGTGAACGCCAATCAGATCCTGTGCTTTCTATTGCACCTGTAGAACTGCCCCATCTAGGAAAGCCCGCAGTCCCTTTCTCTACATGGGAACCAAATTTATTATCTACAGGCACTTTAGGAACACAATTAGCATCCCCTCAAGTACAAGTAATTGGGAGAAATGCAAAAACAGCCATAGCCAATTATGCACCGCCCATCCAACCTGCTTTAGTGTCCCCTGATTCAGTACTTACTACTCTCGCAACTGCCAAGGGAATGTTAACGGCAGCATTAGGGGCATTTCCCCCAGAAATCCGGTTTACAGATCCTTGGGAAAATGCGGCAATCCTCGACCGTTTTGCCTACGGACTCGATCCGCAGGAACCACGAATTTACGCTAAATTTTTGGAGTTGCCTCGGACTGGGATTTTCCGTGTATTACAGTCTTCAGTTTACCAACGTCCCCTGAATACTCTTTGGAATCGATTGCAACCCAATGTTAATGAGCGTTATCCTTTCCCCTCTTTGGGTGATGCTAAGGATGGATTTAATCCTAGTTTAGCACTTCAAATGGTAGGGGAGCGCTTTCAACTAGTGGATCAAGGCTTAGATTATAGTTTCATGATTGACGTGGGTGATATCCCCCTGGATAAGTTGGATGGGAAGCTGCAACTTCTAGCATCCCCAACGCGAGAATTTTTGCTCAATTACCAACCTCCCCAGGCGTTGGAGGCTTTAAAAGTAGAAAAAAGACGGTTTTTGACGGGTAAAAACCAAAAGGAAATTTTAGCCCATGCCCCAGCTAAATTAAACCATACTTATGTAGTGCGATCGCTGCAATTTCAATTGCCAGAGGTCATGTTAAGTGGTCAATTTATCTCCTCAGACCCACTACAACAGATACCCAGTAGTGACATGATCCTAGCCTTCCGCCCAGTGCGTCGCCGTGCTGATGGTAGTTATACAGTGTTGTGGCGAGTTTTGAATGAATTACCAGCACCGCAAATTGCAAAATAAGAATTTTTTAGCCCACGCCAGTGGGCTTTTTAGTCAAAAAAGTAGATTTCACCAAATTTCCCCGAAAAAATAGCGGCGGAACTATAGGGAACATGGGGGTTTCCTCAATCCAGAACATTCCTCAAACAATTTTTTGGTAAAACTTATCGTGCTGATACACTCTACAGCAAACTTGCTTTTATGCCTCTATAGGCTGTCGATGAGAAGGGCGGAAAAATAAATCAAATTCATCAGTTTTGCTGTGCTGCGGCAATTTTCATTGCAACTTTAATTTAGCTCAGTTGTAGCAGTCTGCGCTAGGGTAGGAATTGACACGTCATTTGTGATTTCCTGTGCTTTTGCGTAAACGTCCAGCTGTGTTACTGAGTTTGGCTGTTTTATTTACCTCTTTAACAGCTTGTGGTAACAATCCCACTGCCAAAACCCTAGAACAGTCTTTGGCGGCAGACCCCAGGCTACAAGATAACCCAGGAATTTTTGGTACATCTGGGAAAAATGAACCGCAATCAAGGCAAAATCAAGCCACTGTTGAGTTACCATCTGATTTTCCTCCAAATATTCCTCTGTACCCCAACGCTAAGTTAAAATCAGTCACACCTGCGAGTGACTCCAAAAATAGTGTAGTCACTAATTGGCTAAGTTCTGACCCCAGCAATTTTATTAGTAGCTTTTATAGTGACCAGTTTCAGAAAAATGACTGGCAGATTTTACAACAGCCTACAGATGATTTAGTAGATACCTTTGAAGCACGTCGCAACGATTTGCAAGTAAAGGTAACTATCCAGGCACAATCAGTTACTAACCCCAAACCTGACCAACCACAAACAGCGACTGCATTGATGATTGAGTATATACCTAATAGTACGGCAGTAGCACCACCGGAAACTGTAAATTCTCAATCCAGTAATCCCAGTGTTTTTGGTCCACCACTACCAGATAATTTAGCAACACAACCAGATATATCCGGTAGCCAAACAACTGCAACAGCTACGGCGAAATCTCAGAAATTCAACGACCTTAATCAAGCACCACCAGAATTGCGTCAACCCATCCAAGATTTAGCCGCTTTGGGTGTTTTGACTTTAAAATCTCAGGACGTGAAGAGCAATTCTAATCATGCCATAACTAACTCCTTTGAACCCAGTAAAAATATTACTCGCCGAGAATATGCTCGTTGGCTAGTTGCGGCTAACAATGCCATGTATATTAATAATCCGGCTAAACAGATTCGTTTGGCATCCGCAAGCACTCAGCCGACTTTTAGTGATGTATCAAAAACAGATGTTGATTTTCCGGTAATTCAAGGGTTAGCTGAAGCCGGATTAATTCCTAGTCCTTTGTCTGGAGACTCCACAGCAGTTTTATTTCAGCCTGACGCACCACTGACAAGAGAACAGTTAATTTTGTGGAAAATCCCTTTAGATACTCGTCAAGCCTTACCTACTGCCAATTTAGATGCAGTTAAGGAAACCTGGGGTTTTCAGGATACAGGAAAAATTGACCCCAAGGCATTACGCGCAGTACTGGCTGATTTCCAAAATGGCGAACAATCAAATATTCGGCGGGTGTTTGGTTATACAACCCTATTTCAACCCAAAAAACCCGTTTCTCGCGCTGAAGCTGCTGCGGCTTTGGGATATTTTGGCACTCAAGGTGAGGGGATATCAGCTGCTGAGGCTTTGAATGTTAAGCGATCGCCATAACTT
>NZ_JAYGHH010000048.1:19219-44940 GCF_034931045.1 Nodularia sp. UHCC 0506 | reverse complement strand
CCTCTTTATTAAATTATATAGAGGAATCCGGTTTGGTTGCTGTAGTTTACGTGGCGTAGCCATATTTACTCCTAGAGGTAGGGAACAGGGAATGAAGGTATACGGGGTTTTGTATGGCTTACGCCACGCCAGCTATCACAATTCCAATAGGAGTCCTATATTAAAAGATTATATTAATAATGAATCTAGACTAATTAACATTAATCCCATCAGATTTACTCCCATTTATATAGTCCATTAGATAGGAGAATTATCTAAAAAATTACTGATAAATAGTAACTAATTTTCAGTTCAATTAGCAGATAAAAGCTTAAATTTATTAGTTTTATCAACATTATCACAATGACATTTAAAGAATGGGCTACTAAAGTTTTACTTATTTCTCTAATGTTGACTGCGCTGATTGCGGTGCTGTTAATGGGAAGAATACAAAATCAGACAATAAATTCAAATTCCGAAATTGCCGATATTACCACAGACTGGAATCAATACCCACAGGCCAAACTCCAATCAGCCAACAGCCCAGAGGGTAAACCACCAGAAGATTTACCTCCGCTTTCAGTTACAACTAATTATGGTGCTGAAAAATACATAACTACGGAGGCTTTTGCTAAGTACACGCCAATCTATAAAATTGCCTCAGTACACCCCAGTAACTATGGAGAGCGATATTCTCACGACATTAATGGTTTACCTCTGAACAATCCAGCAATTATTGTCCTTCATGAAACAGGTGATTCTGCGGCTAGTGCGGTGAATTTTTTTCAAACACACAATGAAGATGATAATGTACAAGCCAGCTATCACGCTTTAATTCAGCTAGATGGAACAATTGTGTATTTAGTCCCCCCAGACAAACGAGCTTATGGAGCAGCTAATTCGGTTTTTGAGAGTCCTAATGGTGTGGAAACTGTGAAAACTAATCCTAATCTAGCGTCATCTGTGAATAATTTTGCTTATCACGTTTCTTTGGAAACGCCACCAGACGGAAGGGGAAATAATTTTATCAAATCTCATAGTGGTTACACAGAACTGCAATACAATTCTCTAGCCTGGTTAATTGCTCAAAGTCAAGTTCCAGACTATCGCATCACTACTCATCGCGCCGTAGACCGTTCTGGGCAAAAAGTAGACCCCATTAGTTTTGATGGCGATAAATTTTTACGCTTACTTCATACCTATCGCCAAATTAGTCCTACCTATCAGGCGCAGAATTAAACTTAAATGTTGGGTTGCACCGCTAATCGCGTAAAGCTATAAATTTGCTGAGTTTCCAAGCGATCGCACAGACTAGAAGGTACAATATCTAAAGAAAAATTCTGTCTGTCTAATTTAACTTGTAAATTACTCAAGGGGTCACTACCAGCAGAAATCAAAAATTCTAACTTCTCAACATCAGGTAAAGTTACTATATGGTCGAGAATTTGGAAAATTGCTTGCAGGTAAGGATGACCATTTTGCTGATACCAATCACTATCAGCCACATTTGCTTGATCAAAACCCAAGTGTACTGTTAATGATGGTTTAGCAAATAACGCTAACCCTAACGGCCGTGCTTCTTCTTGTAATAATAAATGATTGTTTTTGGCTAAAATCCGTAAATTCTCTAAACGTTCATAGCGTTGGGTGACTAATTCCGGGTCATCTTGCCAGTTAATTGCTACAGTGACTAAGTATGTCTGTAACAGCATATGACCCAGCTTTTGGGCTTTAGTTGCCAAATAATATGAATTGTAGTCGTTAGCTTCAATCAACAACGGTAAGCGGTCAACTACTTCCAACCCGTAGCCTTTGAGTCCGGCTATTTTACGAGGATTATTTGTAATCAGGCGAATCTTTTTTATGCCCAAATCCATGAGCATTTGCGCCCCCATACCATAATCACGCAAGTCTGCCGGAAATCCTAAGCGTTCGTTAGCCTCTACTGTATCCAGTCCCATATCCTGTAAAGAATAGGCTTTGAGTTTATTAATTAAACCGATTCCTCGCCCTTCTTGACGCAGATAAACTACAACACCTTGACCCGCAGCTTCAATCATTTTCAATGCTGCTACTAACTGCATTCGACAGTCGCAACGCAAAGAACCCAAAGCGTCACCAGTTAAACATTCGGAATGCATCCGCACCATCACAGGCTCATCTTTAAAATTAGCCGGATCACCCTTGACAATGGCAACGTGTTCTGTATTATCCAGGGTATGGCGATAGGCGTATATATCAAACTGACCAAACTGGCTAGGTAGCTTCGTGACTATTTCACGATATACTAAGCGGTCATGCTGTAGGCGATAACTAATTAAATCGGCAATACTAATAATTTTGAGATTGTGATGTTGAGCATATTCAATTAACTGGGGTAATCGTGCCATTGAACCATTGGGGTTTTGAATTTCGCAAATTACCCCGGCTGGATATAGCCCTGCTAATCGAGATAAATCAACAGCTGCTTCTGTATGTCCGGCGCGTTTAAGTACCCCTCCCGCCTTGGCGCGAATCGGGAAAATATGCCCAGGACGACGTAAATCTGTAGGTTTTGTGGCTGGGTTGAGGGTAACTTGAATAGTGCGGGCGCGGTCTTCGGCGGAAATGCCAGTAGTTACACCTAATTCGGGTCCAGCATCAATACTAACTGTAAAAGCAGTTTGGTTCGTATCGGTGATGTTAGTCACCATTAATGGTAAATCTAATTCATCCAAGCGATCGCCTGTCATCGCCAAACAAATCAGCCCTCTAGCTTCCACCGCCATGAAATTAATCATACTGGGTGTAGCAAATTGAGCCGCACAGATTAAATCGCCTTCATTTTCTCTATTTTCATCATCTACCACCACAATGACACGACCCGCTTTTAAGTCTGCCAAAGCAGCATCTATAGAATCAAATTTAAAGGCTGGGGTTGAGGAGGCAGCACTATCAGTTTTTTCCTCTGGGTTTGGAGTTATACCCATGCGGGTGTCTTCCCCATTCAAGGGATTAGAGTGAGACTGTTGTGTAGGCTTAGACTTTGACACAGAAAATTTCCAGCTACCAAAAGTAAATTTTTTTTACAATTTCTTCTTTTAAATTGTAGCTCGTTTATGTGGCAGAGAAGTAGACTAGGATTGATTTGATAACTTCACGAAAATTTTGTAATTAAAATTACTGGGTGGGAGATTATTAATACTTAAAGGCTCAAATTCTGGGATATTTCTGGAGAAATTTAGCAAATGACTCTTTATAGAATGAGATATTGAAGAAACTGCTGATATTTTGATAGGACTTACGCTCAAATTACGGAATAACGAACCACAGAGACGCAGAGGACACAGAGGAATAAGGATTTGAGAGAGTTTTTGCGTAAGTCCTGTTTGAGATGAGTGATGATTTGGGCTAAGAAGAGTGTAGAATCTTGCCACAGCCCCAGGTTGTAGTTGTATTGTGTGCTTGGCATCTTGTAACTGATATTTGATAATTGACAACCCAAAACGGATAAGGATTTCATAATTATGGGTAATTTTAGACGCGTACCAGTTGGAATTGTTGGCGCGTCAGGCTATGGCGGAGTGCAACTAGTCAGATTAATGATGGAGCATCCAGAAGTTGAATTAGTTTATTTAGGCGGTGAGAGTAGTGCAGGGAAATCCTTTGGGGATCTCTACCCCCATCTGGCTCATCTAGTTAACTTACCAATAGAAGCAGTAGATGCAGAAGTTATTGCTCATCGTTGTGAAGTAGTATTTCTGTCGCTACCAAATGGTCTGGCTTGCCAAATTGCCCCGATATTGTGTGAAAAAGGATGTAAGGTACTCGATTTAAGTGCCGACTATAGATTTAGCGACTTGAGAACTTACACTAATTGGTATGGTACTCAAAGAAGCGATCGCACAACCGCCGCTACAGCAGTATATGGTCTACCGGAACTTTACCGCGATCGCATTGCTGAAGCCCAGTTAGTTGGCTGTCCTGGCTGCTACCCCACCGCCAGCCTTTTAGCCCTTTCGCCCCTACTCAAACAAGGCTTAATCGTCCCCGAAACCGCCATTATCGATGCCAAGTCCGGCACATCAGGGGGCGGCAGACAAGGCAAAGTTAACTTATTACTAGCAGAGGCGGATAACTCATTAGGAGCTTATGGTGTTAGTCGTCACCGTCACACCCCAGAAATTGAGCAGATTTGCAGTGATTTAGCCGGTCACGAAGTCACAGTTCAATTTACACCCCATTTGATCCCAATGGTGCGGGGAATTTTAGCCACAGTATATGCCACACTGCGCGATCCCGGATTAGTGCGAGATGATTTAATTACCATTTTTTCAGCCTTCTATCGCAACGCCCCTTGGGTGAGAATATGCAATAGTGGCGTTTATCCTCAAACCAAGTGGGCGTGTGGTAGCAATCTTTGTTACATTGGCGTAGAAGTTGACCCCCGCACCGGGCGAGTAATTGTCATGTCAGCCATTGACAACCTAATTAAAGGACAGGCAGGACAAGCAATCCAGTGTTTGAACCTAATGATGGGTTGGGATGAAACCTTGGGTTTGCCCAAATTAGGATTTTATCCATAATTGAGTCTGGGGACACTCTGTAAGGGCGGGTTCACAGATATCATTCAATATGAACGAGGATATTACTAAACCCGCCCCTACCGGGGAATGGGTATTGTATTCTCCCCTGCCCCCTGCTCCCTGCCCCCCTGCCTCTTCTACTTAGGGCCTAAACCCACAGTACCAGCATAAACCGCGCGATCGCCTAATTCATGTTCAATCCGCAACAAACGATTGTATTTTGCTACCCGTTCACTACGACACAGAGAACCAGTTTTAATTTGTCCCGCACGAGTCGCCACAGCTAAATCAGCAATGGTAGTATCTTCGGTTTCACCAGAACGATGGCTAATTACTGAACGGAAACCGTTGCGAGTTGCCAAATCAATAGTTTCCAAAGTTTCAGTCAGTGAACCAATTTGATTAAGCTTAATCAAAATCGAATTAGCGGCTTTTTGCTCAATCCCCTTTTGTAAACGGGTTGCATTAGTGACAAATAAATCATCACCTACCAATTGCACTTTTGCACCTACCTTCTGAGTTAGTAATTCCCAATTTTGCCAATCTTCTTCATGCAAACCATCTTCAATTGACACAATCGGATATTCGTCAACCAATTGTCCTAAATAATTAACAAACTCACTTGGTGCATGGGGTTTGCCATCATAGACATACTGGCCATTTTTGTAAAACTCACTAGCAGCTACATCCAAAGCCAAAGCCACTTCTTCCCCTGGCTTATAACCAGCTTTTTTAATCGCCGCTACCAGCAATTCTAAAGCCACTTGGTTAGATTCCAAATTAGGTGCAAAACCGCCTTCATCACCTACACCAGTCAGCAAACCCTTTTCATCCAAAACTTTGCTGAGAGTTGCAAATACTTCCGCACCCCAGCGCAAAGCTTCCTTAAAAGAAGGCGCGCCAATGGGTACAATCATAAACTCTTGAAAGTCCACATTATTGGAAGCGTGCGCCCCACCATTAATTACATTCATCAAAGGAACGGGTAACAAATTCGACAAAGGACTGCCCAAATAACGATATAGGGGAACCTCCAAAGACTCAGCACTGGCTTTTGCAGCAGCTAGGGAAACCGCCAAAATTGCATTTGCACCCAAATTGGCTTTATTCGGTGAACCATCCAACGCAATCATTTTTCTGTCTAACAATTCTTGGTCGAGAGCATCCAAACCTAACAATTTTGGTGCTAACACCTGATTGACATTCTGCACCGCTTTAAGAACCCCTTTACCCCCATAGCGGTTTTTATCATCATCCCGCAGTTCATGGGCTTCAAAAGTGCCTGTAGACGCACCACTGGGAACCTGTGCTAGTCCCACAACGCCATTGGCTAAATGTACTTCAGCCTCAACCGTTGGTTTACCCCGTGAGTCCAGGATTTCGCGGGCGACAATTGCATCAATAGCGGTATCCAGAAATGTAGTCATTCGTGTTTTGTCCTTCGTGTCTACGGTGATTAAGGGTTCAGACTTTACAGTTTAGTCATAACCCAATCGTTAGTTTATGTGTTTCCGGGGCTAAATCGGCTGAGATTAAAGAAGATTTCCAATAGAGGAACCTGGAAGTTGGTTTACTGGGTAAGAAGTAAAACACAGATGCCTAGCCGCTACATCTGCTATAAAAGCTATTTACGTTATAATTTGCTTAAAAACCGCGAGATTATTGATGAACAAAGAAAGTATTACAGCCATAATTTATACGGGTGATAATTTTGGTTATGTATCTGAATGTATAGAAATTTCTGTTGTTACTCAAGGGAATAGTTTAGATGAAGTTGTGAAAAATTGTACTGATGCAGTTTTTCTGCATTTGGAAGGAGAAAATCCAGAGGATTTTGGATTAATTGAGCATCCTGCTATTCGCTTTGTTTTTGAATTGCAGCCCATTTATGCCTAAGTTAAGAAGACTATCAGCACAGGAAGTTATTCATATTTTAAATCAATTTATATGCTCATTTTTATGAACAAGAGATATATTTATGTTATAGTTTCCTTTAAATTCTAGGGATAATTTATGAACACATTAGAAATTCGTCAACAAATTCAAGAATATGTTGATAAACTGTCACCAGAAAGATTATTAGTTGCTGTTGATTTTTTGGCATATTTGGCAGATAGAGAAGATAACGATGCCACTGAAGAGTTATTGAAAATAACTGATTTTAAAGCAGATTTTGCTAAGGCGAAAAAAAATGTTGAAGAAGGCAAGGTAATTTCCGTTGAGCGACTTAAACGAAAATATTAATTATACCGTTGTTATTAGCATTGATGCTCAAGGGTTTTTTGAATCTGCTTCTAGTGCTTTACAAAAGAAATTAGATAGGTGTTTTGAGGTTTTAAAGATTGCGCCTCGTAATTATCCTAATATAAAAGCCCTGAAAGGTGAATTATCAGGTTATTATCGTTATCGTGTGGGTGATTATCAAGTTATTTATGAAATTGATGATAATTTAAAGGAAGTAACTATTCTGATGATTGCACATCGCAGTCGGGTTTATGAGTAAGAAATATCAGTGAATAATCAAGGCGATCGCTCTTTTGAAGTCAAAGTGGCTAGAGAGCTAACGGTTTCGATTTTGCAACTTATTAAATAGGTCTATTTTCCCGTCCATGATATATACGTAAAATAATCACATCATTCTCAAGAATAACGTAGTGAATTATAAAGCCATACTTACCAAAAGCAACTAAAAGCTTTCGCAATCCTGCTATTTCATCTACAATCGCACCGCGACACGGATTTTGTTGTAGACTTCCACCAGAAGTAACAATTGCTTGTATTGCGCGGGCTGCTGCGTCAGCATTACTAAGTGCGATAAAATCATAATGACGATTTAAGTCACGAATGGCAGTTTCTGTCCAAACTATCTCAGACATTATTATTGTTGAATTATTAAACTATTTGCCCATTTCTGGACTTGTTCATGTTTGACTCCTGAACCTGTACTAAGGTAAGTTTCTAAAGCAGATTTGCTTTGCTCAATCATGTCTTGTTCACTCAGAAACTGAAAATTTAATTCTGTATCTATTTGACCATAATCAAGTGCTTCTGCTCCTAAGTTTTGCTCTTCTTGAGCTAATTCTGTGGCTAAAAATTGAATTGCTTTGATTTTTTCTTGATGAGATAATTTTTGCAGTGAGGGTAAAATTTCTGTTAATTTCATAGAAATTAGGTGTAAGTAGAACTATTTATATTATACTGTAATTGTCCTTTATTTTCCATAGATGCAGAAAAGAGACCGCTCTTTTGAAGTCAAAGTGGCTAGAGAGCGATCGCAATATGCAAATATTCAATTATTTAAAAGTAAATTCAATTTCTATCCAGCTAAAAATGATTTTTTACGATTTCTGATCATCAAGCTGCCAACAGTGCCAAAAACTAATAAACCTAAAGTGGTTGATGCTTCTGGAATTTTTTCAGTTTCTTGAATTTTATAGGCATGGTTATCAGTTTCAAAAGCTATATTATTTGAACCCATAACTATTCTATTGAAATTTTTACCTGATTCAGCAAAAATATTCATATAGTGATCAGTCTTTGGCAGCAATCCACTATTAACAATCGCTTCCTTCATATCTAATCCACTAAATGTTTTGAGTAACTGATTATCTTTGTATACACTCAAATAGTTATAGTCATCTAATGAACCAGCGTAAAAACCAAAATAATCAATTGGTTGATGAAAAGTTAGATTCACAAAACCACTATTTCCAGCGACATTGGTATTAGACGGAGAAATTGTCATATACTTAGTATTGTTATCAGTAGGAGATACATATTCACCTATCACAGTACCGAGAACAATATTATTACTAATATTGCTGTAAGTAACGAAATTATTTGGATCATTTGCCGTGCCATCATCGAAAGTAATAGTATTGGTATTTGAATAGGCTGAAAACATACCAACACTGGGTATTAAATTGACTGCTTGAGCAGGTTGAAAAAATCCTAAAATAGCTAATGAAGAAATTCCTGAAATAGCAAGTTGGGTTATTCTTTTCATGACAATTACCTCAATATTGAAAATGACAAAATTGTTAAAAACTTTAAAATTCAAAGTAACGATTTAGGTGATTAGTCAGTGTTTGTACTGCCTTCTCAACCCATACCAAGACTGTACTTAAAGATCAAAGCTTTGTCAGTAGGAAAAAGTAGGTAATTTGTATAAAAAATTGGTGGGTAAAAGTAGGTTTTTGTTGGTTTGGTGGGTAAAAAATGCTAAATTTACTGAATATCCACGAAAAATCATCTTAAATCCTGCTATATAATGAATATTGATAACGCTTTAACATTTACTAAAGGTCTAATTGAGAACCACACTAAAAAACCTCTCAATGATTCGCAGGTAACTGTATTGAAAGGTTGTTTAGAGGGTAAACTTTATAGAGAAATAGACAATTTATACAATTTTAGCGAAGATTATAGTAAAGAAATTGGTTCTGACTTGTGGAAAATACTGTCTGAGGCTTTGGGTGTACGAGTTACCAAAACAAATCTCAGAACAGTAATAGAACAACATTTACCTCTTGAAAAACAGAAAATATCTGATTCTGCAATCTTACCCAAATGCAATGATGAGTTACGTGATTTCGTCGGCCGTGACGCAGCTATTACCGATATTAATAACCTCGTAAATCAAGAAGATCGAAAAATCATCATCATTCAAGCTGCTGGAGGTGTAGGAAAGACTACTTTAGCCAAGCAATATTTAACTCAATTTGATTTAGTGCTACCACTAGAAATGGCGAAGGATAAAGAAAATATTACTGCAGTTGAAAGTGTAGTTGAAGAATGGCTGAAACAATATTTTCAAGAAGAACCAGGAAGAGAATTTGGAATTACTTTATCAAGATTAAAACTCAAACTGCAAAATCGCAAAGTAGGAGTATTTATTGATAACTTAGAACCTGCATTAGATAAACAAGGTAGATTAATAGAAAAACATAATCTTTATGTGGAACTATTACGAGTTTTAGCTGATGAAAATGTGCAGTCTCTCACCCTCATTACCAGTAGAGAAAGGTTATGTGATGATCGTGTTAGTGGTACTTTTCATTATCATTTAGCTGTGTTAACTGTAGAAGCATGGGCAGATTTTTTTACATTTCGTAAAATTAAAATTGATCCCCCATCTTTAGAAGCAATGCACAAAATTTATGGGGGTAATGCCAAAGCAATGGATATCCTCTTGGGGGTAATGAGAACAGATTATGATGGGGATATGTCCGCTTATTGGCAAGAAAATTGTACTTTGGTAGAAACGGAATTAAAAAATTTAGTTGAAAGTCAATTCAAACGGTTGCAGACTTTAGATACTGAAGCTTATAAACTACTTTGTCGGTTGGGTTGTTTTCGTTATCAAGATGTACCCAGAGTTTCTGTTGATGCGCTTTTAGCTTTACTGTGGGATATTCCTGAAGAGAAGCAAAGAGATGTAATTAAGTCTTTGCGAAATCGGTGTTTGGTTGAGTTTGAAAAGTGTGAATACTGGTTACATCCAGTTATTCGGGAACAGGGGATAGAAAGGTTGAAAGCCAGTGGAGAATGGGAGGAAGTAAATCGTAAAGCGGCTGGGTTTTGGAATCAACTTATTACAGATATAAAAAGTGTTAGTGATTGTAATAAGAAATTAGAAACTTATTATCATTATGTAAATATTCAAGATTGGAATAGTGCTAGTGAAGTTTTAGTACAAGATGTTAACTGTAGTTACTTAATTCCTCAATTAAGAAATTTTGGTTACACCGAAAAATGCCTATCAATACTATATTTTATTAGGGATAAGCCCATGATACAAAATAATATTAAAAGTGATTTATGGGCTTGTTCAGCAGATTTACATTGCATAACAAGTAAGTTAAAACTTGCTATCAGTGAATATAAAACATCAATTAATCTATTACAAAAATGTCCGAGTGGATTAAATATAGAATACTATATTGAGAATATGGGTACTTTAGCCTTCACATATATGAACTTAGGTGAATATAGTGAAGCAATCAATATATTTATGAAAATCAAACCTACTGCACAATCAATAGGTGATAGTGGAAAACAATTCTTAGTTTATATTTATTCCTGTTTATCTACGATATATTTGTATATTGATGATCATGAATTATCATTGAAGTATTTAAATAATGCTATTGATTTACAAATAAATTTGGAAAAAAGTAACCTAACTTGGATCAGAAGATGTGGATTATATTACTTAATAATATCTTTGACATTTTTTGGTCAAATTGATGAAGCAATAGAATTGTGTAACAATTTATTTAATTATTCAGAGAAAAATTTTTATCCTCATGACAAAGCATTTTCTTTATGTGGCTTTGGACAGATATACAGATACAAAAATATGTTATTAGAGTCATCTAAAATGTTCAAAAAATCTCTAATAATTCTTAGAGAAATTGGAGCTACATATGATTTAGCAGAAGCATACTACCAACTAGGATTAACATATCAAAAAATGGGTGAAACCGAAAACAGCCACACCAATTTTAATGAAGCTATCCGACTATTCAACGAAATGGAAGCACCCAAGCAAGTTGAGAAAGTGGAAAAAGCGAAAATAGGAAATATTTCTTAAACGAATGCAGATAAATTCTACTGATAAAATAAACTTGCTTCTACATGAAAAAAATCTCCGAGTTTTTGCGATAAATCTAGATTTAATTTCTGCTTTCCAGTTAAAATGTTATTAACCACGATTTCTTGACCCAAAAAAGCTTGTAAGTCAGCTTGAGTTTTATTAGCTTGTTCTAAAAGAAATAACAACATAGATTGAGGATTATCTTGCTGGCTGGGTTGATAATATTCTTGTTCAAATTTTTCTATTAAACTAATTAACAATTGATAGAGTTCGTTTTCTTCAGGACTACGTTTTCGATGCATTAAATTTTCCACAATAGCTAAAGCTTGTTCGTTGTCTGCTTCAGTTTTGATCACTTTGGGAAGATATTCAATTAATAACTCTTTATATTTATCTGTATTAAAAGTAAGGGTCATTTTTCCAATTCTCCTTATCGTATTCTGCATGGGTGAGGATATATTTAATATATACTAATTGTCCCTCATAATCTATGCTAACAATCAATCGGTATTTATTGCCTTTAATATTGAAAACTGTAAAATTGCCAACGGCTTCAGCTTTCGGAAAAACCTGCTGCACTTCAACGATGTTTGACCATTTAGCTTTACTACTAATTTTATACCAGTTGTTCAGTGATTCCTGAGAATCCGCATGATTTTTTGTGTATTCTCTTAATATTCTAAAACTAATAACGTGCATTACATAAGTGTTAGTGATTTGATAACTACCAGATTTTACACATTTTTCAGATAAACTTCCTCAAACAGGGTCAAAACTAACAATAACAGTATTTTATGAAAATTCCTATGCTTATCCCTGATGGTATATATTAACTTGATGATTGTTGCAGTCAATTAATTAACCCAATTGTCTTCCTGATTATTGTATATATTTCTGAATCCTTGCGTTTTACAAATATAACTAGCAACAGGTAAGCAGATAGAAGCACACCTAGACGCTATTTATGTGTAAATCGCTGATGGGATATAAAATAGAATTATTAAAGAGAAAGTGAATATGCGATTACTACACACAATGCTACGGGTCGGCAACCTGGACGAGTCTTTAAAATTTTACTGTGATGTCCTGGGAATGAAACTATTGCGGAGAAAAGACTATCCAGGCGGAGAATTTACCTTGGCGTTTATCGGCTATGGTGACGAAAGTGATAACAGCGTTATAGAACTAACTTATAACTGGGGAGTTGAAAAATACGACTTGGGTAACGCTTACGGTCATATTGCCCTTGGTGTTGATGATATTTATACCACCTGTGAACAAATTAAAACGCTGGGTGGTAAGGTTACACGGGAACCAGGGCCAATGAAACACGGTTCTACAGTCATTGCTTTTGTGGAAGACCCAGATGGATATAAAGTGGAACTGATTCAATTGAAAAATCAAAGTTCGGCAGCAAAACCGGAATCAGCAGAACAACTGGTCAACAAATAAGATATCTGACAAAATTACCAGACCTGATGATTTGCTTGTGGAACAGGCATCTTGCCTGTTCTGGATAGTTCAGAAGCAAGAACTACATCCAATCTGGCAAAGTTCCCGCATAACGATATTTTAGTTCTAAATTAGATATATGAAGAATCCCACATTGCCACCGCAGATACAAGCTGATACATATTGTTAATCTTTGGATAATGTTTTGGGGGTGGATACTGGCAAAATACCAAAATGAGGTAAAACTATTCTCATCTGCACTTACTGACACGATCGCGTCTGATACTTTTACGTCATTCCCATCCTCATCCTGGCAACTTTCCTAGAAATCCTAAATCTAAAATCCTTAAAAATGCAGCCTACAGATCCCAATAAATTTACTGATACAGCCTGGGAAGCAATTGTCAAGTCTCAGGATATAGTCCGCGCCTATCAACAACAGCAATTAGACGTTGAACATTTAATTATTGCCCTTTTACAAGAACCTACCAGTTTAGCTATCAGGATTTTTGCTCGCGCTGAGGTTGATCCCATCCGCTTACAGCAGCAATTAGAAGCGTTTACCCAGCGTCAGCCGAAAGTTGCGAAAAGTGATCAGCTTTATCTTGGTCGTAACTTAGATGTGTTACTGGATAAGGCGGAAGAAATTAAGGTGAGGATGCAGGATGCCTACATCTCAGTAGAACATATAATTTTGGCTTTCGCGGAAGATGAAAGAGTCGGGCGGCGGATCATGAAAGCTTTTAATGCCGATAGCGCCAAGTTAGAAGCTAATATCAAAAATGTGCGCGGTAGCCAAAAAGTGACAGACCAAAACCCAGAATCTCGCTATGAAGCGTTACAAAAATTTGGCAGAGATTTAACCGAACAAGCTAAAGCGGGGAAGTTAGACCCAGTAATTGGGCGAGATGACGAAATTCGCCGGGTAATTCAAGTCTTATCTCGCCGCAGTAAGAATAACCCCGTGCTAATTGGTGAACCGGGAGTTGGAAAAACTGCGATCGCAGAAGCTCTAGCACAGCGTATGGTAAATGGAGATGTCCCAGAATCTCTAAAAAATCGCCAGTTGATTTCCTTAGATATCGGGAGTTTAATTGCTGGGGCGAAATTGCGGGGCGAATTTGAAGAACGCCTGAAAGCAGTCCTTAAGGAAGTCACAGAATCCAACGGTCAAATTGTCCTATTTATTGATGAACTGCACACCGTTGTCGGTACAGGTTCCAGTCAACAAGGGGCGATGGATGCGGGGAATTTACTTAAACCCATGCTGGCGCGGGGCGAATTGCGGTGTATTGGTGCAACAACACTGGATGAATACCGCAAACACATTGAAAAAGATGCGGCTTTAGAACGACGTTTTCAGCAAGTATTTGTCGATCAGCCTAGCGTAGAAAATACCATTTCCATTCTCCGGGGCTTAAAAGAACGCTACGAAGTTCACCACAATGTGAAAATCTCTGACTCGGCTTTAGTCGCCGCCGCTACATTGTCAGCCCGTTATATTGCTGACCGCTTTTTACCAGATAAAGCCATTGATTTAGTTGATGAAGCCGCCGCCCAATTAAAAATGGAGATTACCTCCAAACCCGCAGAATTAGAAGCCATTGACCGCCGCTTAATGCAGCTAGAAATGGAAAAGCTATCATTGGCTGGGGAAGAAAAGGAAACTGTACCAGCTAGGGAGCGTTTTGACCGCATTGAGCAAGAAATTGCCACTTTGACGAAAAAACAGCAAGAATTTAATGAACAATGGCAAGGGGAAAAACGGCTACTAGAGGCTATCAGTACTTTAAAGAAGGAAGAAGACGCTTTGCGGGTGCAAATTGAGCAGGCAGAACGAGCTTATGATTTAAATACAGCTGCTCAGTTAAAGTATGGCAAATTGGAAGGCGTGCAGCGCGATCGCGAAGCTAAAGAAGCCCAACTATTAGAAATTCAAAACCAAGGTTCTACTCTGTTGCGAGAACAAGTCACAGAGTCCGATATTGCCGAAATTGTCGCTAAATGGACTGGTATACCTGTTAATCGGCTCTTAGCATCAGAACGGCACAAATTACTGCAACTAGAAACTCATTTGCATCAAAGAGTTATCGGACAACATGAAGCTGTCGCCGCAGTCTCCGCCGCTATTCGTCGCGCCCGTGCGGGAATGAAAGATCCCGGTCGTCCCATTGGTTCATTTTTGTTTATGGGACCCACAGGCGTAGGTAAAACCGAATTAGCCCGTGCTTTAGCGCAGTTTCTCTTTGATTCTGATGATGCTTTGATCCGTTTGGATATGTCCGAATATATGGAAAAACACTCGGTATCCCGGCTAGTGGGTGCGCCTCCAGGATATGTGGGTTATGAAGAAGGGGGTCAACTTTCCCAAGCTGTGCGCCGTCACCCTTATTCGGTGGTGCTATTCGATGAAGTGGAAAAGGCTCACCCAGATGTGTTTAATATTCTATTGCAGGTGTTAGATGATGGTAGAATTACTGACTCACAGGGCAGGGCTGTAGACTTTCGTAATACTGTTATAGTCATGACTAGTAACATCGGCAGCGAATATATTTTAGATGTTTCCGGTGATGATACCAAGTATGAAAAGATGCAAGCAAGGGTAACAGATTCCCTGCGATCGCACTTCCGCCCCGAATTTCTCAACCGGGTGGATGATATCATTATCTTCCATGCCCTCAGCCGTACCGAGATGCGCCACATCATCCGCATCCAACTGAAGCGGGTAGAAAAACTGCTGCGAGAGCAAAAAATCTCCTTTGAAATCTCCGCCGCCGCCTGTGATTATTTAGTAGAAGCAGGCTATGATCCAGTATACGGCGCACGTCCATTGAAACGGGCAATTCAGCGAGAAGTAGAAAACCCCCTCGCCACCAAGTTATTAGAGAATACCTTTATCCCTGGAGACACAATTTTCATCGAAAAAGAAGAGCAAGGTTTAACATTCAGTAAAACCATGCCGATGAAAGTCACAGTTTCACCATCTTCTGTCAAAGTATTAGAGTAAAAAAACTCGTAGTGGGGGCTTTAGCCCTCCTTTCCCCTTACTTGAGAGGAATTGAAAAATTTCGCATCTGGACAATAACTAAGACCTTAATTATTTATCGATACCTTCCTTAAAAACATTTAAGACCACGGCTAATAATTTAGCATAACAACTACCTAAAAGCCAGAATTAATTTAACTAGTGAATAATTGGAATAATGCCTGATGATAATTTATTCAAAATGAGTAGACAAAAATCAAGTTTTCCATTGGGAATATCATCAAGTGGATAGTAATTGTTTTCATTGTATTTATATGTGCATTTTTTTATTTTATGATCAAAGCAAAATTGAAAAATTGGGAAAGTAGAGTAGTAGAAGGTTGGGATCAAAAAATTCAACCATTTGATCACTACCAAGAAATAGATGCACAAATTAAGACTACTTTTCTAACTGAAAATCAATCCCCATTTTTACGCTACAAAGCCCTATTTCAATATTTTACTCTTGGTTTTATCAAGTACCGTTCTGCTCATGGGGCGCTGATTTACTATCCAGGTGCGGCTAGTTGTCATGGCAGAAAGTTAGATGCACTAGAAGGATTTGCCCGCTTTTTCCCTCTTGCTGCTGTATGGATGTCTTCGGGAAATGGCACTATTGTAGATATTGATCATGAAAAAATTGATTTAGTTCAACTCTTACATCAAGGTATAGTTGCCGGCACTGATTTACAAAATACAGAATATTGGGGAAAAATCAAAAACTTAGATCAACGTATTGTCGAAGCAGCAGATATTGCCCTTGGACTTTGGATTAGTCGTGACTATCTTTGGAATACTTTTTCACTTCAAGAACGCCAACAGATTGTTACGTGGTTAGAGCAAGTAATGAATAAAAAATTACATAATAATAATTGGTTACTTTTTCCAGTAATTATTCATAAATCCTTAGAAAGTCTAGGAGTAAGTCATAAAAAATATGACACATTAGTTGAAGAATTATATCAAAAGTATAAGCAAGAACATTATATAGGTGATGGTTGGTTTAATGACCCACCCAAAGGAGTTGATTATTATAATGCTTGGGCTATCCATTATAGTCTTTTTTGGTTAGATCAAATAGATTCTCAGTTTGACCCAATTTTTATTAGAAAAACTCATGTAGAATTCTTAAAATTTTACCGTTATTTTTTCAGTAAAAATGGCTTTCCAGCTATGGGGAGAAGTATATGTTACCGAATGGCTGCACCAGCACCAATAATCACTGGAACTATGTTAGCACCGCAGGAAGTATCACCTGGCTTGGCTTTCCGTGCTTTAGATTTAACTTGGCGTTTTTTTGTAGCACATAATTCATTGCAACAAGGTACAGTTACACAAGGTTATTGCACTCCAGATTTAAGTATTCTTGATTCCTACTCAGGTGCTAGTAGTTGCTTGTGGTCTCTGCGGTCTTTAATTGTGGCTTTTTATGTAGACAAATTCATTTCTTTGTGGAATTCATCTCCAGAAAAATTGCCTATTGAAGTTGGTGATTTTTCTGAAGTAAATCAGTCTATTGGATGGCACATTAAAGGTAAAAAATCAACACAAACTATTGAATTAGAACTGTTAAACAATCAAGGTAAAAAATCTCCAAAGCTCAAGAAATATGGCATCATCAATCACATTAAAGAGTCGATTACCAAACGTCCTTTTCGTCCTCAAAACTATGAGGCACTATATCATCGTCCTTTATATTCCAATGCTTCGCCAGTATCTAAATCTCAAAGAGGCGGTTCTTAAAATTGGCTAAGTAGGGATATCCGCATCAGTATTAGGGTGTAAACAAACCCAGCTAGGGGAAGCGATCGCCACCACTATGCCCTTAAAATTCACATTAGGCAAATTTTATTAAATCATAGATTATGCTAGAACAAGGCACTATCAGTATTCATACTGAGAATATTTTCCCAATCATCAAGAAGTCTCTGTACTCAGACCACCAAATCTTCTTGCGGGAATTGGTATCTAACGCTGTAGATGCCATTCAAAAGCTAAACATGGTATCCCGCGCCGGGGAATTTGCAGGAGACATCGGTGAACCAGAAATCCAACTGGCTATCGACAAAGATCAAAAAACCCTTTCCATCACCGATAACGGTATTGGGATGACAGCAGAGGAAGTCAAAAAATACATCAATCAGGTAGCTTTCTCTAGTGCCGAAGAATTTATTCATAAGTATGAAGGCAAATCAGACCAACCGATTATCGGTCATTTTGGTTTGGGCTTCTATTCCTCCTTTATGGTGGCGCAAAAAGTAGAAATTGATACTCTCTCATACCAAGAAGGGGCGCAAGCCGTCCACTGGACTTGTGATGGTTCTCCTGCGTTCACTTTAGAGGAATCAACCCGCACAACTCGCGGTACTACTATCACTCTCAGCCTCCAAGGAGAAGAAGAGGAATTTTTAGAGCCAGCACGAATTAAGAATCTTGTCAAGACTTACTGCGACTTCATGCCAGTGCCAATTAAATTGGATGGTGAAGTAGTAAATCAGCAAAAAGCACCGTGGCGAGAGTCTGCCAATAACCTGAGTCAAGAAGATTATTTAGAGTTTTACCGCTATTTGTACCCATTTCAGGAAGAACCATTGTTATGGGTGCATTTAAATACTGATTACCCCTTTATCATCAACGGAATTTTGTATTTTCCCAAAATGCGTCCCGATGTTGATGTGACTAAAGGGCAAATTAAGCTATTTTGCAATCAAGTTTTTGTCAGCGACAACTGTGAAGAAATTGTCCCGCAGTTCCTCATGCCTATGCGGGGTGTGATTGATAGTACTGATATTCCCTTGAACGTGTCTCGGAGTGCATTGCAAGGCGATCGCACAGTCCGGAAAATCGGCGATTATATAGCCAAGAAAGTAGGCGATCGCCTCAAAGAATTGTACCGTGACAACCGCGAACAGTATATTAGTGCATGGAAGGATCTTGGCACATTTGTGAAATTTGGTGTTCTCAACGATGAGAAATTCAAAAAACAAATCCAAGATATTATCGTCTTCCGTACCACAGCTAAACTAGGCGAAAAAGCCGAAACCCCAGCCGTAGAAGTACAGTCTTCCGAAGGCGATGTGTGGCAAGATGTCGCCACCAACTCATCGAGTCTTCCCTATACAACCCTCAAAGAATACTTAGAACGTAACAAAGAACGTCACGAAAATCGAGTATTTTACAGCACCGATGAAGCCACCCAAGCTACATACATAGGACTACACAAAAACCAAGGCTTGGAAGTCCTATTTATGGACTCCTTCATCGACACCCACTTTATCAACTTCCTCGAACGGGAATACTCCGATGTCAAATTTACGCGGGTAGATTCAGACCTAGATAACACCCTCCTAGAACAAGATAAAACCGGTGAAATTGTTGACCCCACCACCAACAAAACCAAAAGTGAGGTCATCAAAGAATTATTTGAAAAATCCCTCAACAAACCCAAACTCAACATCCGTACCGAAGCCTTAAAATCAGACGATCCTCAAGGCACACCACCAGCAATGGTACTGTTACCAGAAATTCTGCGTCGTCTGCGAGAAATGAACGCCATGATGCAGCAGCAAAATGCAGACTTTCCCGAAGATCACATTTTGTTGGTAAATACCGCTCATCCCCTGATTCAAAACCTAGCCAACCTCAACCAAGGTAGTATTATTCAGGAAGACGGTCAGACATCTACAAACCCATTGGTGAACATGATTTGCCAACACGTCTATGATTTAGCGTTGATGTCTCAAAAAGGATTTGACGCAGAAGGAATGAAATCCTTTGTCGAACGTTCCAACGATGTGCTTACCAAACTGACAGAACAAGCCAGCAAGTAAAACCTCCGTGTACCTTTGCATTTACAGCCACCCCCAAGGAGATTAGGACATAGAAAAAGTCTAAAACCCAGTCACAACAACTCTTTCACTTTTGACTTTTGCTATACCTCCCCATCCCCCTGCGTTTAAATCCAGATGCAGACTAAAATGGAAAGGTTGTATTAAAATAGTAAATTGGAGATAATTTTTATGTCTCGTCGCTGCGAACTAACTGGTAAAAAAGCAAATAACGCCTTTGCCGTTTCTCACTCTCACCGCCGTACCAAACGCCTCCAGCACGCCAATCTACAAAACAAGCGTGTTTGGTGGGCTGGCGGAAATCGCTGGGTCAGAATGAAACTCTCCACTAAAGCCATCAAAACTCTAGAAGTCAAAGGTTTAGAAGCAATGGCTAAAGAAGCTGGAATTAATCTCAATCATTACTAAGCTTTAAAACAAGGTATAGACTGCCAGATTTAATTGTTCTGTATTCATCCGTAAGAAAATAGTTACTACAGTAACCTCCCCATTGGGGAGGTTTTTTAATTGCTTCATATTAGTTTATCTTTACTTGATATCTTTTTTTTAATAAGTGGGTAGTATAAGATTACTCTCATGAGTATATCTGTATACTTGACTTATGTTGCCGGACATTTTGGCAAAATGCAAGTGAAATTACTTAGTTCTTGAATTAATAGCACATGAAATAAATATCTGAGTAAAATCAGTATTTTCCTGAAAATCTAAAAACTTCATTAATGATATAACTTAAAAAAGCCTTTATTAAATCTTGATCATCTATACAAATAAGGAGTGAGTTAAATATAGCAATAAATCTTCCATGAAATTTCCCAAAATGCCTGCGAATTCATTACACAGGTACAATTCACCCCCAAGAAAGCAGTTAACCGTAAATATCCCTTGACAGGAAAGCCGCCATGTCTAGAAAACGCCCTCTAGTCAAGATCATAAAAAAAAATTTCCATCAAATTAGCAAAGATTTGATCTCTGCAATTAAAAAGAAACTTGTTTGGCTACTAAGAACTGTATTTGTTACCAAAAGACAAGGAAGTTCTGCAAATGCTGGTTTTGTATTGCCTACAGTAGCAATGGTCTCAATAGTGGTTGTTCTCATGACCACTGCAATTATGTATCGGTCATTTGACCGCGCTCAAAATGCCAGTAATGTCCGAGTAAATGAAGCTGCTTTGAGTGCTGCAACCCCAGCAATTGATCGAGGTCGGGCAAAATTAAATAAGCTATTTGAAGATAGACGCTTACCACGGGCTACACCAACCGACGACGCACTCTACAATGTTTTGACAGAGAAATTACCTGAATATACATTTGGTGACGAAAAGCCACTGGAATTAACATATACAGGTCAAGGTGTCACACAAGACCTAAAAACCGCCTGGAGATTTCCTGTAGATACCGACAATAACGGCAAATTTGATAGCTACACCCTGTATGGAATTTACTTTAAAACTCCTCCAGTCAGTGGTGATAAATATAGCCGTGCCAGAACTCCTTTAGAAGCCAGAACCCCACCAATGGTACAGGGTACTTTGGATTCTAACTGTGGTGCTAACACCAGTGCAATATTAGTAGGTAATACGGGTTGGATTAAACAAAATAACGAGTTAAAGAAATCCTTTTTTGTTTATACAGCCACAGTCCCTATTACAGAGGAACCCACAACAGATAACACTATTCCTGCTGCTGACAAAGGTAACTATGAAAAGTACAAAGGCAACAAAAGTTTTGCATCTATAGAGTATCAACAAGATAGATTACAAATACCACCAAATAACTACGCCGTTGTTTATGAAGATGATATAGCCCTGACTCCTGGTCCTGCTTTTAACTTGAATGGGGCAATTTTTACTAATAGCAATTTTCTGGCCTCTGGTGGTAACGGTGGACAGATAAAAATGCATCAAGTTAGTAATAAAAATTCCTGTTTCTACGAAGCTAGAAATGCCAAAATTATAGTAGGTGGTAATTTAGCAATTGGTGGTAATTTAGATGGCGGCGATAGAACCAGCAGACTACCTCAAGTTGATTTATTCAATGGTAATACTGGTAATGTTAGTGTTACAAGTTGGGTAAAATCAGCCACTAGCAGTCCTAGAGACACAGCCTATAACAACCTAGCCTATGAAGATCGCATTGAAAGGCTAGTAACTGCTCAAATGCTTAACGCTGACACCAGTGATCCCTCTGATGTTAAAGACGGTATTGAAAAAAGAAAGAGCGATTTAGGTTTAACAACTTTTACACCAGAAGAATCCAATAGAATTCGTCGGCAACAACTAAACCTTTATTTTAGAAGGCGCACTCGTCGAGTACCTTATACCGAAGTCGCCTTTAATGGAACAGATGCCAGTCCTACCCCGCTTCTCGAAGGTAGTGGTGAGACATTACGTCCTAATGGTCAATGGATTTATCCCACAGATCCCGCCGATGGTAAAACTGGTACTAACTACACTAACCTAGCACTCAATATCAGTGATGCGTCTCTAGAACCACAAGCCTCCGATCCACAAGAAGTCAGAAATAATGGTGGAAAAGAAGCAAGTTTAGGTGACAGAGTGCTAGTGGGTAACAACTTACCTGAACTCTGGTGGGATGATACAAAAGGGCGATTTGTTGGGACAGGTGTTGAGGACACACAAGAAATTAGTGGCGTTACATGGGACTTACCAGCTGATACAACAGAAACCCGCACCCGTCGGTCTTTAGTACAAACCTTAGCTGATGTTGGTTCCACAGAAAGAGATGGACAATGGGAATTAGATGCAGCTAGAGTCCCAGGCGACCCCACAGAACCTGTTGGTGGTTTGCGAGTCGTTACCGGTGCTGGAATTTATTTAAAGAATGATGGCACTTTTGATAACAATATTGACACTATTTGGCCGGATACAATGCCAGTGCCAGGTACAGCACCATCTACAAAGACTAGCAAGCCATATTGGATGTATTCTTACATGGAAGGTGCTTCTGATATAGCAGACATAGAATATAAATGGCCTGAAATTGAAGACAACCCAACTACAACAGATGATGAAGCTAACACTCCATATCTGCAAATGCGGGCTACGGCAGTTTATCACTACAAATCTGCTGGATACAATGCACAAAGTCCCACACCTATAGCTTGTGTCAGTAGTTTTTATGTTCCTAGCAACAGCACTACAGCTAAAAATGTCAGCACACTACCTGATGCTAAGGATCTGGATGATAACTTTATTATTGAGGAAGACACTAATGGTCTATCCAACAACGGTATAGTTTACCCCGCACCTACCAGAACAGTCAGCGATTATTCGGCAATACTGACTTACCAATCTACATTAAGATATCCTAATGGACGTTTCATCGATGATGGATTGCTAAAACGAGCGTTAGCCAAATCAGCAGCTAATCGCACTTTATCAGAGCAATCTGCTATTGATGCTCAAATTTGCGCTCTACAAATTAAATATGACTCAACTTTTTTACCTGTCACCAGCAGCCCTGTAATTCCTCACGGTGCAATCAGAGAAATAACCTACTTAGATCCCAGAGAAGTTAAGCGTAATAGTGGCAGCGATGACAGTGTTGCACTATCTACTACCTATGATCGTCCGGTTAGGGATAGACAACCCCTAGAAATTCGCGCGACAGTCCTAGACCTAAACCTCCTCCGCACAACAACTATTGGTACAGCTACCCCAGCCCAAGAATACTTAATACCCAATAGCGGTCTGATCTATGCAACTCGTGATGATGCTTTGCCAGATGATAGCGCAAGTACTATAGACAAGAGTGATAGAGCTATAACCGAGTATGAACTTGCATCTACTCGTAGTCCCGTAGACTATAGACTTGACCCGACTCGTCGTCCTAACGCCATTATGCTAGTCAATGGTGAAAAACTTGGACGCACAGAAACTTACCGAGATGCAGAGAAAGGATTCATTTTAGCCACCAATTTGCCGACATACATTAAAGGCAACTTCAATCTACATACCAAAGAAGAGTTCACGCAAACATTAACAGATAATTGGAGTAATTTCTACACTCGCAGCACACTCGATCCCAACTTTGCTTGCCGTAAAGCAGACCCCAGATTACCCAGTTGTACTACTGGTGACGATTGGCGACCTGCCACTGTATTAGCCGATGCCGTCACCCTCATTTCAGGAAATTTTGAAGAGGGATTCCGTGATCAGGGTGATTACGATTGGAGTCATAATAACCTAGCCGCAGTACCAAATGGTTTCTCAAGATTTAATAACTTTGTCACCATAGCTGACTGGGCTGATGACACAGGTAAACCTCAATACTTCAGTTCCTACTTAAATAACTTTGTTACGCCCATTGTTTTGAGGGCTACACCAGGGGCATATCTTACAGAAGTTTGTCCTGTAGTCAATGGAAAAGGAACAATAGGACAAGGAGCCAGTGCAGTAGAACAAGACGCATCAGTATTTTGTAGCGATCCGAAAAACTGGACTATTCAGACAGCTTGTAACGCAAAAGGTGGGGGTAATACTTATCTTAATGACCAAATTGTAGGTAAAAATGGAGATCCTAATAACAATAGGTTGAAAACCGGATATATCTTCGACGATCCAGAAGCCTTTGGGTCAGGAAATGGCCAACAGTGTTTTGATAATAATGCTCCCCGGAGAATAGCCTTTCTGAGAGATGCAAATACGGGAGAAATAGAAAACACCAACGGACAACTTCGAGTTTTAGGTGTTAAGAATAGTGATGGAAAAGTGGGCATCTTCAATTTTCCCAACGCTGGCGACGATATCATGCCACCACCTGATAACGTGTCTATGCCTTGGTTAATTCCTAACAACAATCTCACAGCATGGACACCTGTATTACAAATCAGACAACCTTTTGCTACTGCTACTGATCCAAATAACAATCTTCGTGTCTCAGGAACAAATAATCGTAACAGGAACTGGTTACAACCTGCCCAGAACACCACTTTCAACTTAATTGTGGCCGCAGGAGATAGTCCAGCCCGTTCTAACGGCAATAATGGTTCTGAAGATAACGGTGGTTTGCATAACTTTGTTCGCTTTATCCAACACTGGAATGCCAGTAGTCCATCATCTATAGCTAAGATTACCGGGGCTTTTATGCAGGTGAAAAAGAGTGCCTATGCTACAGGCCCATTTACTACAGCTTTCACCAACGGGACTAATAATGAACTCAATTATGCTATTGACCTTAACGCAGGGAGAGCGACTGGTTATGTGCCTCCTGTCAGACAGTGGGGTTATGATGTAGCACTGCTGTCTCAAGCGCCTGACTTATTTGCCCAAAAATTGGTACTCACACCCAATGATTTACCAGATGAATATTTCCGGGAAGTTGGCCGAGATGATCCTTGGGTAGCGACATTACTGTGTGCTAAAGATGGCAATGACAACGATGCTGTCCCACCGGATCAACGTCCCTCCACCTGCCCATCATCAAACTAAAACCCTGGTGATAAGTCATGATTAAACGCCAATTACAACCAAAAACTTCATCTTCCAGTGATTCTGGTTTTACGATTATTGAGTCACTCTTAGGCATAGTTGTAGTTGCCATTTTAATGGCAGCTATATCTCCCGTCCTTGTCATGTCAACTGCTATCCGTGTCCAATCTAAACGGGTAGAAAAAGCAACTCAAGTTGCCAATACCTTCATTGATGGTCTGAGAATTGGCTCAATTAAAGCACCCGGTGAGTATCCTGGTGATGACAACAAAATTGAATTAGTCCCAGCCGATGCTGAAAATCCTAGAACGCTGGAACAGAATTTAATTACTATGCCAGCGCCTGAAACAGCCACAGATTCAGATTTATATCTCTTTACAAAGGATGGCAATATTTGCCATACCAGTGAGGCAAGTTGTACAAAAGACCCAAACAGGCCATTTGATGAGTTTTATATTCAAGCACGTCAAATGATAGTCACAGGAAGTGGAGTCAATGACGGTTATCGTCTAGCATTTCGGGTTTATCGAGGAGATGTTGATTTTGATAAAACTCTCCTAGCTAATAGTACGGCATCAGTTGTGACTGAAGGACTGGGTGACAAGCAAGCACCAGCAATAGAAAGGACAGTGGATATTGGCAATATTAATACTTCCTTTCAGGCTTTATGTCAGCGTCTTGGTTTAATACCTAAAACGAATGTGATAACTGAGGAAGATTCGGAAACTGAGGAATTAGAAGCCCAAAACTGCCAATAATTCGCCAAATATAATTCCCAGTCAAATAAAAACCTTGTTTGTAGTG
>NZ_JAYGHH010000048.1:8227-18746 GCF_034931045.1 Nodularia sp. UHCC 0506 | reverse complement strand
AAACTTCTTGTTAGAAAAGTGGAAAACCTGACAATATGTAACCGGTGCATCTTAAGTAAAAGGACAACCCCATGATGGCTAAAACACTCCAATTTATACTTAGGAGTCAAATCAAAAGCTCCAAAGTTATTCAAAAATCTGGTGGATTTACTCTCATTGAATTGTTAGTAGCTTTGTTGATTGCATTTTTTATCCTCACACCATTACTAGGTTTCATGGTTAGTGTGCTGAGTACAGACCGACGGGAGCAAGCTAAAGCAAATTCTGAGCAAGAAATCCAAACGGCACTAAATTATATTTCCCGTGACGTACAGCAGGCGGTATATATCTATGATGCTGCTGGTATTGCGGCAATACAATCTGAATTGCGTTACCCAGGTGATGCAACAAAGTCGCCTGTACTGGTTTTTTGGAAACGCGAATTAGTGGATGATGTAATACCAGCAGCTACTGGTACAAAAAAAGATGGTACTTTTGTTTATTCGCTAGTTGCCTACTATTTAATCAAAGATAGTAATAGTACTTGGTCAAATGCTGCTCGCATCGCTAGATGGCAAATTCAAGATGGTGTCAGTGTTGTTAGTGGTGGTGTAGACTGTACCGGATATACTGGCAAGTATATTGCTGGGAACTGCCCCAGTGCAGGTTTTGCGCCCTTTCAAGACCAGTTTGATGAGGCTGACATTTTCGTGGGAAATCATTGTTGTAGATAATAACAGCACAGATAACACGGCTCAAGTTATCAAAAGCTATCAAGAAAATTGGCAATGTTCTTATCCCCTAAAGTATTGCTTTGAAGCCCAACAGGGAGCAGCTTATGCAAGAAAACTGGCTGTTAAAGAAGCTAGAGGTGGATTGATAGGCTTTCTAGATGATGATAATTACCCTACACCTACCTGGGTATCAGCTGCTTATGCTTTTGGTGAACAACATCCCCAAGCGGGGGCTTATGGTAGTCAAATTCATCCAGACTGGGAAGTAGAACCGCCAACAAACTTTCGCAGAATAGCCCCATTTTTGGCAATTACAGAACGGGGAAAATTACCACTGTTCTATGAACCTAAGAAAAAATTATTACCTCCTTCTGCTGGGTTAGTTGTCCGCAAAGAAGTTTGGCTAAAAAGTGTGCCAAATCAACCTATTTTAACTGGTAGAGTCACTGGTAATATGCTGACCGGTGAAGATTTAGAAATGTTATGTTATATCCAAAAGGCAGGATGGGAAATTTGGTATAACCCGGAGATGGAAATTTTTCACAAAATCCCCAAGTCTCGGTTACAAAAAGATTATTTAATCCCGTTTTTTCGAGGCATAGGACTTAGCCGCTATGTGACAAGAATGGTAAATGTCAAATATTACCATAAACCATTTGCATTGTTAGCTTATACAATAAATGACTTACGTAAAATAATTTTACATTTACACAAATATCGTAATAATAGACAAAAAGACTTGGTAGCGGCTTGTGAATTACAACTTTTATTAAGTAGTTTGGAAAGTCCTTTCTATTTATGGAAAAACGGATATTTAAAAGGAAATAAATAATACTAGTATCTTGATTATGACTCAATTAGTAACCAGAAATTTAGATATTAGCGTAGCTATTCCTACTTATAATGGTGCGACCCGTTTACCTAAGTTTCTAGATGCGCTTTTCAACCAAGTAGATATAGAACAACTAAACTGGGAAATTATTATTGTTGATAATAATAGTTCTGATAATACATCTGAGGTAATTAGTAATTATCAAAAAATATTTAGTGCCAAATGCTCATTAAAATATTTTATGGAACCTCAACAGGGTGCTGCTTATGCAAGATTGCGAGCAGTGCGCGAAGCTAGAGGTGATCTTATTGCATTTTTAGATGATGATAACCTACCTGCACCTGATTGGTTAAGTAGTGCATATAATTTTGGTCTTGAGTATCCAAAAGCAGGTGTTTGGAGTGGTCAAATTCATGGTGCATTTGAAGTCAAACCACCAGAAAATTTTGCCAAGATACACGCATTTCTGGCTATCAGAGAGGATGGAGAGCAACCACATTTATTTGAGCCAGATAAATTAAGGCTTCCTCCTGGTGCAGCGTTGGTTGTACGGAAAAAAGCATGGTCTGATAATGTTCCACAAAAACCTAAATTGAGTGGAAAATTACCCGGTATCCTAGTGCAAGGTGATGACTATGAACCGTTACTTCACATCCACTATGCCGGCTGGGAAATTTGGTATAATCCCACCATGCACACTTATCATCAAATACCACATTGGCGATTAGAAAAAGATTACTTACTTAAATTAGCCCGTGGCTGTGGTTTGTGTGTTTTTCAACTACGCTTAATTAATGCTAAAAATTGGGAAAAACCGATTATTTTTATCAGGACTGTTTTGGGGAATTTACGCCGGATATTAAAGCATTTTATTAAGCATAATAATCACCTCAATGATGATATTATTTTACTGTTTGAAATGGAGTTTTATTTAGGCAGTCTTCTCAGTCCTTTTTATTCATTTAGATGTTTTTTAAGAAATATCAATCAAAAAACATAAGCCATGAATGAAGTAAATCAAAAATTGCCAACAATTTCTGTAGTTATCCCAGCTTATAATTGCGAAAATACTATTCAATCCACAATTGAATCTGTTTTAACTCAAACTTTTAAAGATTTTGAATTAATTATTATCAATGATGGTTCGCAAGACGCAACATTAGATATAATTTCACAAATTCATGATCCCAGAATTAGAGTATTCTCTTATCCTAATGCTGGTGGAAATGTGAGTCGCAATCGTGGACTACACTACGCAGTAGGAGAATTTGTCAGTTTTCTAGATGCAGATGATATTTGGACACCGGAGAAGCTGCAACTTCAGTTACAGGCCTTGCAAAATAATACAGATGCTCAAGTTGCTTATAGCTGGACTGATTATATTAACGAAAACGGCGAAATATTTGTTTCAGGTACACACATTACTGCTAATGGAGACGTTTATGAGAAGTTGTTAGTCCATAATTTTTTAGAAAATGGTTCAAATCCTTTAATTTGTAGAGAAGTTTTACTAGAATTAGGTGGATTTGATGAATCTTTACAAGCTGCTCAAGATTGGGATATGTGGTTAAGGTTGGCTGCGCGATGTTCGTTTGTAGCTGTACCTTCAGTACAAATATTATACCGAGTCAGTGCTAATTCAGTTTCAACTAATCTTGCCAAGCAGGAAAAATATTGTTTGCAGGTGTTTAGAAATGCCTATTGTGCCAGAGATTTGAAAGATAAAAATATTCAAAATTTGAGCATGACTAACCTCTATAAATATTTGACTTGCAAAGCTCTAAACCAGCCATACAACCGACAAAAAGGTATAGCTGCTGCTGGTTTTTTATGGAAATATTTTATTAATGATATTTCAAGATTTAAACGCATTAAGTTTACATTAAAATTATTATTAAAAATTAGTATCATCATTTCTTTACCCGCTAATTTATCTACTAATTTTTTTAAAAATATAAAAACAGTAAATTAAAAATTTTTAACTTTGTTCTATTGTTATTTCATTCAACTTAATTACGGTGCGTTTACTACATTTATTTGATTCTAAATTCTCGTCGAGAGATGGCAATACTAGAGGCTTTACTCTGTTAGAGGTTTTGGTAGGGCTGGTCTTAATTGGTATTTTATCAGCGATCGCAGCACCTAGCTGGTTAGCTTTTGTCAATCGACAGAAGGTAAACACTGCACAAAGTACGGCATTATCACTACTACGTGATGCTCAAAGCAATGCCAAACGAGAAAAACTGAATTGGCAAGTTTGTTTTTGGGATGATGGTAATCAAGTTCTAGCTGCTACACAGCCTGTACCGTCAAATAACCAATGTCAAGTCACAAATGGACAACCTTTGATTCAAGGTGACTCCACAGCAATTCAATTTACTTCCACTTTCGCTGAAGATACCTCTGATTCTGGGAAGTATCGGGTACAGTTCAAGTATGATGGTTCTGTCAATGGACAAATGGGGAGAATTACCTTTACACCTCGAAATAGTGATGTTTCTAAAAGGTGCGTCTTTGTTTCAACCTTACTAGGCGCAATGAGGGCTGATAAGGATGATGGATGTGTTAATTAATTTGCAGCACATTGCATCTGCATCAGGTACATAAGGGCGGGCATCTTTGCCCTCACCACAAGATTTATTATATGTAGTAGTCTAGTGATATTTCGCTAACTAAAATAGGACTACTTGTGCTGAAATTATTAGACATTGCCCAACAGCACTTAATTATTTTTACTCGTTACCCAGAACCAGGGAAGACCAAAACCCGACTCATACCTGCTGTGGGTGATGTTGGTGCTGCCAATTTACAACGGCAGATGACAGAACATACTATATTTCAGGTTCAAGAACTGCAAAAAACTACTGATATATCTTGGGAAGTGCGATTTGCTGGTGGCGACTCGCAATTGATGCAAAATTGGCTGGGTGCTGATTTAGTATACCAGTCTCAAGGTGAAGGTGATTTAGGTTCCCGGATGGCGCGATCGCTTGCTCATGCTTTTGAATCAGGTGCAGAAAAAGTCATAATTATTGGTATAGATTGTCCAGGGATAAATTCTCACATTCTTACCCAAGCCTTTGCACAGCTACATAGTTATGATGTCACACTTGGCCCAGCCATTGATGGCGGTTATTACTTGATTGGTTTGTGTCGCCTGATCCCTGAATTATTCGTTAATATCGATTGGGGAACTGCTCAAGTGTTTCCACAAACTGTGAATATTGCCAAAAAGCTCAAATTATCACTTGCCTACTTACCTCCTTTAGCTGATGTGGATCTTCCAGAGGATTTGCCAATTTGGGAACAGACGATCAAGCATTGACAAATGCTACCATAGTGTTATTTAAAACATATTTGTATAAATCTCATACAAATATATACGTATTCGGCAGTTTGGGATCACAGGCAGCACAGTACAGAGGAAATAACACAAAGATTTGAAATTAATGAAAAGCCTATAAATGAAGCTTTGAGAATTTTGAATTTTGTAAAGCCCTAGTGGGCATGGCTGTGCTTACCGCGTAGCTGACCGGAGGCTCTATTTTGACGAACGCCTGAAAGTAGTAAGTTGATTAAATAAGTTTCAGATAAAGGTTATGGAAACAATATTCAAGTAACTTTAGATAGGATAATCACTCTGACGTACTACAAATTTGAAAAACTATGACTAATCGTGTTGCTTCTGGGAACGCTGCCCTGACACTCAAGGTAGTGGGGATAATTCTAGTTTTATCCTTTTTACTAGACTTTTTAATTCTGTTATTGCCCTTCCAACCAACTAATCGCACATGGCAAATCAATCTAGCCACCGCATTAGTTGACAGAGGTATTGTGCCTCTAGTTGGCATAGGAATGTTATTTGTTGGTTATTGGATTGATAGTGTTGGTGATAGCGATCTCCCTAAACCTATAGATATCAGATTCCCCGTCTTGATACTCTCCAGTATCTTAGGGTTAATTTTCTTGCTAATTTTTCCCTTGCACTTGAATAACGTCCGACAAGCTAGCGCTCAAAACGTTAATCAAATTCGCCAAGATGCAGAACAAGCAGAAAATCAACTGCAAAGTCAGTTATCCCAATTTCAAGCCCAGATTAACAACGAGCAAGGAAAGGCTCAACTAGAACAGCTGCGAAACCAAGCTAGAAGTCAGTTTAGCGAGCTGCTTAAAAATGAGCAAACATACCAACAAGCATTAAATAACCCTCAAATTCCCGCCGCGCAAAAGGAATTACTCAAAAAGTTCAAAGAAAATCCCGCAGAACTAGACACCTTTATTGCCCAGCAAACAGACCCTCAAGCACTAGCAGCGCAAAGAGTCATCCAAATTCGCCAACGTAAGGAAGAAGCCGAAAAGCAAGCCAAAGACAATGCCTGGAAATCTGGGCTACGAATTGGCATTAGTAGTTTGCTGTTATCCATTGGCTACATGATCATTGGCTGGACAGGTTTACGCAGTATGGGGGCTTTACAGGGTGGTAAACGTAAAGTAGCCGCACGCTAGTACCGCTACGCGGAAGTCAAAAATCAAAAGTCAAAAGGCTTTTATTTTCAGATTTTGAACTTTCTCAAATGGTACGCCTATTTACTAGGGCAGTGTAAACAACTAAAGGTTTGTAGTTAGGACTTCAGGTGGTTTTTATCTCTGGTGAGTTAGCTTCTCATAGACAGCGCTTTAACCCTGACTACAAACCCACTGAGCAATTAACAAATTCCTCTAAAAACTGAGAAATGTTTTCAATTTACATTCTGACATATAACGAAGAGCTAGATATTGCTGCTTGTATCGAATCAGCAATGCTATCTGATGACATTATTGTTGTAGACTCATGTAGCAGCGATCGCACGGTAGAAATTGCCAGTCGCTATCCGGTTCGCACAGTTCAACACGCCTTTGAAAGTCACGGTAAACAACGTACCTGGATGCTAGAATCTATCCCTCCCAAATATGAGTGGGTATACATTCTTGAGGCTGATGAACGCATCACACCAGAACTATTTGCCGAATGCGTACAAGCCACTCAAAACCCCGACTATATAGGCTACTACGTCGCCGAACGTGTAATGTTCATGAATCATTGGATTCGCCATAGCACCCAATACCCCCGCTATCAAATGCGTCTGTTCCGCCACGGTCAAGTCTGGTTTACAGATTATGGTCATACTGAACGAGAAGTATGTAAAGGTGCTACCAGTTTCATTAAAGAAACATATCCTCACTACACTTGCAGCAAGGGTTTAAGCCGTTGGATTGAAAAACATAACCGTTATTCTACTGATGAAGCTAAAGAAACATTACATCAAATTGAACAGGGAAAGGTGAATTGGTTAAATTTATTTCTGGGTAAGACAGAGGTCGAACGACGACGGGCTTTAAAGGATTTATCTTTACGTTTACCCGCCAGACCATTTCTGCGCTTTCTGTATATGTATTTTATCTTAAGGGGTTGCTTAGATGGCCGCGCCGGTATTGCTTGGTGTACATTACAGGCATTTTACGAATATCTGATTTTGCTCAAAGTTTGGGAAATGAAAAATATGCCTACACCCTGTTTAGAAATAGGCCTATCTGACGGTGAAGAGAACAAAACCCAAACCATAGAGGCTGTTTCACAAACAGCGCAAAAGTTTGATCAAATTTGATGCCATCGAACTTTTGAGCCTACTGGCAGGATTTTTGCCAAAAACTGCCTTTCTCACATACCCATACTTGCTAATATTTATGATCATCTGTTTGGAAATTTGATAAATTAATATTCCTAATTAAAATTTTCAGAAAAATCATTTACAAGTTAACAACCCAATTATAATCCTCCTTTAGTTGTACTGTCTTGCTTACAGAATTTTTAGCAGCTTTTAAAGGAGCGAGGTAAGATGAGTAATATGTCAGCAACTTGCAACAAACGTTTACAAGTCTGACAAAGATGAGTAACATCCTCAAAGTCAAATCAGCCATAATCTTGGTTGGTAAGTGTCTACACGCACCCGTTTAGGAAAACCCTGTTTTTCTGAAAATAAGCGTACATTTTCATAGTATTAGCTCAGATGCTTACAATCTTGGGCAGTTGCTTTAAGTATTAAATACTACGAGCAATGCCTTTGTAATTTGACCAATATACTGGTATGAATACCAATAACAAAAGTTCCAGTAGCCTCAAACAGGAGAATAGGGACTTGAGAATTAATCACATAAAACAGGATTTAAAGAATGATCTGATTGCTGGTTTGTTGGTCGTAATTCCTTTAGCAACAACTATTTGGCTAACAATTACTATCGCTAATTGGGTAATCAACTTTCTTACCAAAATTCCCAAACAACTCAATCCCTTTGATGGTCTCCAACCTATACTAGTAAATATACTGAATTTAGCCGTGGGACTAGCCGTCCCTCTATTAAGCATTCTTTTAATAGGGTTGATGGCTCGCAATATTGCAGGGCGTTGGTTATTAGATTTTGGTGAGCGAGTATTGCAGGCAATTCCCTTAGCTGGGCAAGTATACAAAACCCTAAAACAGCTTTTAGCCACCCTACTCAAAGATTCAAACGACAAGTTTCGTCGGGTGATTTTAGTAGAGTATCCCAGAAAAGGAATTTGGGCGATCGCCTTCGTGACCGGGACTATGAGTAGTGAAATTCAAGCTCATCTGCCCCGTTCCATGCTCAGTGTTTTCATTCCTAGTACCCCAAACCCCACCACAGGATGGTATGCCATTGTTCCAGAAGATGAAGTAGTTAACCTATCTATGCCCATAGAAGATGCTTTTAAAGTATTAGTTTCTGGCGGGATCATCGCTCAGAATACGCCTTTAGCTCCCCTGGTAATGTCTAACGAGCGAAATCTAGAACCAGCAGTACCAAGTATCCCCTTTGAGGAAACTTAACATTCAAGCGTTACGCAGAGTCAGAAAAGAGGAAAGGGGGCAGGGTGCAGGGGAAAAGAGAACAGATGGAAAGGGGTATGCAACATCAATAACTAATAAATAGTGATTAATTACTAGTGACGAAATTTCAAATCAATCCGGCAAAGTTAGCAGTAAATAGATAGTATGATTATCTGACTTTGCCACAAGGCTCCATTACTCACCTCCAATTATTAGTGCTGAGGCACTTACCTCCATGCAAGAACGAAAACCCCAACAAATTGCTCGTGAATTGGCACTATTAAGTCTAAGCCAGTTGCCAATTAACCCAAAGAGATTGACAGAAGAACATCTGCCTAAATTAGTCCTAGCCACAGTCCGCACTCTCCGATCAGAAGTGCAAGATACTTTAGATAACGCCACTGGAGAACTACAACGCAGTAACGAGCGCCTCTTAACTAGTCAAACTCGTGCTTCAGACCTCAATACCGCCAGAAACCTTCTCAAAGAGGCTATTGACTACACCCAAACTGCAATCAATCAACTCGGAGCCGCAGTAGAGTTTCCAGAATTGATTCAACTAGCAAATCAAGACAAAGAAGTGGGCAGATATGCCATCCAACTGGTCAAAATAGTCAGCGAACACCGAGGGATCATCGATGAAGAAATTTCCTCTGCCTTAGTCGATTGGCAAGTCTCTCGTTTAGCCCAAATAGACCGAGATATTTTACGAATTGCTGTGGGAGAAATGAGGTTTTTTAATCTGCCAGATAGAGTGGCTATTAACGAAGCTGTAGAACTAGCCAAACGCTATAGTGGAGATGAAGGACATCGGTTTATTAATGGTGTTCTGCGCCGAGTTACAGAACAAAAAGCCGCCGTGTAGTATTTGATCCTGATCTTCTAACCTGTTGTGAGTAGAAGCCAGTTGTTTAGCCCTGTTGAGCAAACTGGCTATGAGAGGTGAGGATATTCAGGAGGTTTTCACCCCAGGAAATAGTTACGGGTTCCATTAAACTCATAACTAATAACTAATAACTCAAACTCACAACTAATACCTATAGCTGCAATGGTTTTTAATTGGTTCCGTCGTAAATATAACGATTCCTCTGATACTCCACCTGAACAAAGACCGGAAGAAACACCCCCAGCCACAGAACCCCAATCAGAGCCAGCCGTAACTCCAACTCCTGCGGCAGATACTACACAAGATTCAACGGCAGATTTATTGGCCTTTGCTAAATCTGCCTATAAGAATATCCAGCAAAAACAACAAACTTCAGAATTAGAAACTGCGGCTGATGCAGGTGATGTGGAAACACCAGCAGAAACCCCTGCAATGGTGGAAAATACTGCTGATGCAGGTGATGTGGAAACACCAGCAGAAACCCCTGCAACGGCGGAAAATACTGCTGATACAGTCGATGTGGAAACACCAGCAGAAACGCCCGCAACGGCGGAAAATACTGCTGTGGATATAGAAACCGAGCCGCCTACGGTAAGTGAAGTCACGCCCACAGCACTACCAGAGGTAGCAGCTGCCATTGAGGAGTCATCGACTACAGATACCGAATCAGCACCAAGTAATTTATCCTTTTTAGAACGGGCGGCAGCAGAACGGCAAGCCAAACAAGAACGGCTGATAGCCAGTGCCATTGAAGTACCGGAACCAGAAGTATTACAACCAGTAGCCACCACCACAGAAACAGCCGAAGATGTGGGCGGATTAGCTTTTGACGAAGGTTTTGTTTGGTCAGCAGAAGTATTAGCAGCCCAAGGTAGACGACCAGAAGATGTTTCTATTGAAGAAATTACTTGGCTGAAAAAGCTCCGCCAAGGCTTAGGTAAAACTCGTCGTAACATCCTCAACCAACTTAAGGCAATTGTGGGGCAGGGGCCGTTAAATCAAGCGGCTGTGGACGAAATAGAAACCGCACTACTACAAGCTGATGTGGGTGTAGAAGCTACTGATTACATTATTAATGCGCTACAGAAAAAACTTTTAGCAGAAGTCACTCCGCCAGAGGAGGCGATCGCTTACCTCAAACAAATCTTGCGGGATATGTTAGATGCACCACTGCAAACAGCCGAAGCTCTTAGCTTTACGCCAG
>NZ_JAYGHH010000048.1:5608-8202 GCF_034931045.1 Nodularia sp. UHCC 0506 | reverse complement strand
AAGAAACTTTAAATATTTGGTTAATCACTGGGGTGAATGGGGCTGGTAAAACCACTACTATCGGCAAAATCTCCCACCTTGCTCAAAAATCCGGTTACAAGTGCTTAATTGGGGCAGCAGATACCTTCCGGGCTGCGGCCGTGGAACAAGTGAAGGTTTGGGGGACAAGAAGCGGTGTAGAAGTTATTGCCAATCCGGGGAAAAATACAGATCCCGCCGCCGTGGTCTTTGATGCGATCGCTGCCGCCCAAGCACGAGAAACTGAATTACTCTTAGTAGATACAGCCGGGCGACTGCAAAATAAGAAAAACTTAATGGACGAACTGGCTAAAATTCGCCGGATTATTGACAAAAAAGCCCCTAATGCCAAAATAGAATCCCTATTGGTTTTAGATGCCACTCTCGGTCAAAATGGATTGCGTCAAGCTGAAGTTTTCGCCCAAGCCGCCCAACTCAGTGGCGTAGTCTTAACCAAGCTAGATGGTACAGCCAAGGGGGGTGTAGCCTTAGCCGTTGTGCAGCAGCTAGGTTTGCCCATTCGCTTTATTGGTGCTGGCGAAGGTATTGAAGATTTGCGTCCTTTTTCTAGCTATGAGTTTGTCGAAGCTTTATTGAGTGGCTAACGCCGCCGCAAGGGGGAAGAGGTAGGGGAGCAGGGAGCAGGGAGTAAGGGGGAAGTAGCCACATTCCCCTGATATAGCAAAGTGCTGTTAGTACTTTGCTATACTTTGCACTGATTCTGCTTCACCCCTCCACCCAGGGTAAACAGATACGAAAACTTCACACTTCCAGGAGAAAATTAGAAACCCACACAAAATTATTTGGTTGACAAGGTATTTTTTTGGGTCTAAAGATGTATGATTTGCTAATTAACTTCTGGAAAAATCAAAGGCTTGATAGGTTATGACAGAATTTGCTGATTTTTACCTAGTGATTTTTGATTAAACGTACATCAATATTTAGCCATAGCCACAGACATAATAAGCAAATATAATACTTGTTTTCGGCTATGTCTTACGTCTTTTTACTCTTGCTAAAGTAATAAAACCTGTCCCAATATAATTTAGCAATTCTCCAGCAACTTACTTTATTTATAAGTAATCTAAAGTCTATCTATATCAAGTGCAATTATACCTTTAACTGTGTCTCAACCGCCCTCCAAACCCACTGATAGTAATAGTAGTGCTGCGACGGATGTCACGCCAGTCGTGGCACTCAAGGAACTCGTGGCCCGGCTACACCGAGAACAGAATAAAATCCAAGATTTACTCAGTTCTTTAGGATTTGCCTTGAGAAGCTTCAATAATTTGAACCAATTTTTGGAGCTGATCCCACTAATGGCAACCAGAGTCACAGATGCAGATGGTAGTGCTTTATTCCTACATAAACCTAACGGTCAAATTAGGTTAGAACAACTACATTGGCAGGATAGCCGCCAGCGTAAGAACATCCGTAAAGCCCTAGAAACCGCTAGTAGTCAAATCACACTGCTGTCTAATACAGCCCCTTTAGCAACAGCTACGGGAATTTTAGATGATCAAATGCATCGCTACTTGGGGCCTGATGTGCAAATTTTTGGCACAGCAATTCTGGTGAAGCATACAGAACGGGGGTGGCTTTACGTCCTCAGCCGTGACCCGGAATATAGCTGGACGGAAACCAGACAAAAGCTAGTCAGACTGGTAGCAGACCAAACGGCTGTAGCCATCGAAAATGATGAATTAGCTGTAGAACTGCGGAAAAAAGAACGCCTAGACCAAGAACTAGAAATTGGTGCAGAAATTCAACGGCGACTTTTACCTCGACAATGCCCGTTTATTCCTGGTGCAACTTTAGCTGCACGTTGTAAACCTGCTAATCGTGTCGGTGGAGATTACTATGATTTTATCCCCACTAATAGCAATCAGGTGCAGTTAAATAGCAAAACTGTCCAAGAAAATGGGCGTTGGGGTTTAGTCATTGGCGATGTTATGGGTAAAGGTGTCCCAGCCGGACTAATTATGACAATGATGCGGGGAATGCTGCGGGGAGAGGTATTGCATGGTAATTCCCCCTGTGTAATTTTGCAAAACTTGAATCGCGTTATGTATGCGGATTTAGAAAATTCCCATCGCTTTGTGACGCTATTTTACTCCGAATATAACCCTTTTAATCGAGTTTTATCTTATAGTAATGCGGCACACAATCCTCCCCTGTGGTGGCACGCCGCCACAAAAACTATTACCCGTTTGGATACCTTGGGAATGCTAATTGGTTTAGATGCCAATAGCCAATACGAAGATGCCCAGGCACAGCTAGAACCTGGGGATACAGTTATTTATTATACAGATGGTTTGACTGATGCAGCTGCTGCCAGTGGCGATCGCTTCGACGAAGAAAACTTTGTTGCTGCCTTTAATGCAGCTTGCAGGTATTACACTCACCCACAGGAGATCGTGGATTATTTGTTCGACCAAGTTTTGCAATTTATCGGTGCTGAAAAGCAAAACACCGACGACATGACACTAGTTGTCCTCAAAATCCAATAGCCATCTCCGAATCTGAACATTAGCGGGCATCTTGCCCGCACCACGAACAGTTTCAGCATATTTTAT
>NZ_JAYGHH010000048.1:0-5332 GCF_034931045.1 Nodularia sp. UHCC 0506 | reverse complement strand
TTTTATAATGTGTCAGTTTCTCATGGGTTTATACTCAGAACTCAGAACTCAGCACTCAGCACTCAGAACTCAGCACTCAGCACTCAGCACTTTCCTAAACCGCAACCATTTCTAGTTCTGTTTTCGACAGAGTACCAAAAAAGTCATAGCGGTCTAGTGCTTCTAAAATTCCCCAAGCATAATTTCCTTCGGCAAAGTAAATTTGTGGATAACCACGTAATTTTTCTAGTTCGGCGCTGTAGTTACCCACAACCACACCTAATGTATTCCCAGATAGCATTGATTCATCATTACCAGATGCACCTGCTACTAAGAATCGTTTAATGGGTAATCCCCACTTCAAAGCACAATAACGAATTGCATCTCCTTTAGAAGCCCGGATGGGTAACAAATCGAGATACATATTATGGCTGTAAATTCCTTTCACGTGGAGTCTACGCCGTCGCAGATGACGCATGATTTCCTTAAAGCTTAAGGATTTACCTTCATCAATAAAATAGCTGAGTTTAAACTTACCTTGACCTTCCGGGGGTTGTAACTCGACTCCGGGTAATTCCTCCATCGCTTCACGCACAGCATCAGCGTTCCAATGGTAGCTAATATGTCTTTGCCAGTTACTATCCGGTATTACCTGGGGCCCATAATAAATTTCACTACCAGCCGAGACAATTAGCAAGTCTGGTCTGGGGAAATGCCATTCTTCTAACATCTCTAAGGAACTGTTGAGGTTGCGCCCAGTAGCAATTCCCACTCCAGTTGAATGACCGTCGTTACGCACTCGTTCAATGAGTTTATGTAAAGCTTCCTGGTCGCCTAAGAGAGTGTTATCGATTTCGCAAACCAGAAAACGATCTGCGGTTGGTAAGCGGTTTTGGTCGGGAATATTCCAATCAGGTAAGTCAGTTGCTAAGGCTTTTGCTAGGGGACTCAGCACGGATTGGATTCGTCGTTGCGGTAATTGCTTCACCTGTTCCAAATAACGTTCTACGTGACTAGACCAGGAGAAATTGTCTCGAACTCGATCTAAACCATTTTTAGACCAAATTTCCCATTGTTCCCGATTTGTGAGTGCTGTTCGCAGAGCATCTTGAATCTGTTTAATATCTAGAGGGTCAATCAACATCCCATTGTCGCAAACCTCTAGGATATCTCGCGGGCCTCCATCTGATGTGGCGATAATTGGCACACCACAAGCTGTAGCTTCAATTAAGGTAAGACCAAATGGCTCGGTTAATGCCGGATTGATAAAAACGCCCTGTGTTTTCGCCAACAATCGATACAGGTCAGCTACCTCATCAGAACGGTGATGTTTGGGATAGGCGACGTATCCGTAAAGGTCGTAGCGGTCGATTAACTGGAAAATTTCTGTCAGGACTTGACGTGGCCCTGATTCCATCGTGGTGATGTCATCTCGATTGCCTAAAATTAAGACTAAATTCGCTAAATGACGCAATTCTCGGTCTTCACCATAAGCTTTGACCAGAGTAGCTACATTTTTACGAATGGCTGGCCGAGAAAGCGCCATAATCATGGGCTTTTCGGGATTATTGAGAAATCGTTTTAAACCTTGATAAATTGGTGGTTCTTGCCAATTTTCCGGCACTGGATAAAATTCTTTAAGTGCTACCCCAGGCGGAATGACAACCATTCTATTCGGTTGATAGTGGTCGTAAATACCGTATTGCTGTGTTACTTCTTGATGGGTACTGGCGATGACTAAGGCTGCACTAGCCAGAGTCGCTTCCTCGGCTTCAATTCGCGTACTAATGTGATAGGTGCTTTCAATGGTTTCTCTTTTAGTACCATGCTCTAAAAGCCGTTGTTGTTTTACACGTCCTAGAGAGTGACCAGTATGTACAAGTGGTACACCCAACCAACCAGCAACCCGACACCCCACATATCCAGCGTCGGCGTAATGGCTATGAATGACATGGGGTAATTTTCCTACTTGGCGCAGGTGCTTAAGTAATTCATCTGCAAAATTATCTAAATGCGGCCAGAGAACTTCTTTGCGGAGATAACGACGTGGCCCGCAGTTAACACGAATAATTTGGGCTTTGTCACTCAGAATTTCTACAGGTTGAGCATAATCAGAACTAACTTTTGGATCATTAACTAAACGAGTTACCAGGTCTACGCGTTCTACTTGTGGGTTTGCTGCTAAAGCTTGAGCCAGTTCTAGAGCATATTTAATTTGTCCACCCGTGTCAGCATCTCGTCCTAATTCTAAATTTTTACCACGAATTAAGCCGTGAACACTGACTAGTAGAATATACAATCCTGGGCTATTTGACATTTTGCATTCCTCAATTTTACTGTATTACAGCCCGGGAACAGCTCGTCACAATTGTATAGCTGTTATCCGCTACAGATTAGTAAAAAAAATTCTGCTGATGTTTAAAGATTATAAAACAAATGCGTCAATTTATCACAATTCTGTTACTCCAATGACTGTAATGTATTAATAGCCTAGAGTAATGTTACTAATTATAGTGTCTCAAGAGTTACAATAATTTTGCTTTTATTCTGTGTGGCAAGTGATGATTAATTATAGAGTAAACACTAAAACTTTTTTGAGGGTTAAGTAATAATTTATTCTCTTCTTTTCAAAACAAATTTTAATTTAGCTATTTTTATGTATCCAATAAAAATTAAAAGACACCGAATCGTCTCATGAATATTACTTAATACTTTAGGTTCTATCGTACTTGTTATGTTAAATTAACCTTCTGTCAGAGGGAACAGGGAACAGGGAACAGGGAACAGGGATAAAAAAGAAATTTTCCAAAACATTGAGGATAATCAGTTTGAATTCCTTGTATGGTCAGAATTCTGGATTTTTTAAAGCAGAGTTAGCATAATTATGTACTGAAGAACCCTACTTTAAACAGATAATTTGATCGAAATGTCAGTATTTTTAGTGTAAAAATTTCAATAATGATTTAAATCGCCTGTTTTTGATATTACAAAACCGTAACATTCACTACATATACATTGAGATGTCAAATCACGGTGGCTACATGGGCGTTATCTTATATTTTTAAATGATTCAATGATGCTGCTGAGGCAGTATACTATAGTGTGAACCTTTAATATGATAGTCAGTAGACTAGGATCGCAGGGCGGAAGTCAAAAAGCTGATCAGATAGGCTTTTCATTGACTTTCGATGATGGGTTTATGTACGCCGTGGTGTAGTAGTATTGTCAGTAATTTTGAGATACATTGTCCAAAAAGTTACCCACAAACCTAAATTATCGGTTTTTTGTCGGCACTGATTCTGATATTAATAAACTAAACAACTGGCTATACTTTCTAGGTTTCCCGAAGCGGTGAGGATTTGACGAAAGTAGGCAGCATTTTAAATATAAACTTATTATGGCGCTGATAGTTCAAAAATACGGTGGTACATCTGTTGGTTCGGTAGAACGTATTCAAGCTGTTGCACAGCGTGTTTACAAAACTGTTAATGCGGGAAACTCTGTGGTGGTAGTGGTTTCAGCTATGGGTAAAACCACAGATGGACTGGTGAAAATAGCTCAGGAAATTTCTCAAAATCCCAATCGCCGGGAAATGGATATGTTGCTTTCCACTGGTGAGCAAGTAACCATTGCTTTAGTCAGTATGGCTTTGCAAGAAATTGGACAGCCAGCAATTTCTATGACTGGCGCTCAAGTCGGAATTGTTACCGAAGCTGAACATACCCGCGCCCGGATTTTGGATATTGAAACTGAACGGTTAAGTTCTCATATTGCTCAAGGTAAAGTGGTTGTAGTTGCTGGATTTCAGGGGATATCTAGCCTCAGAGATATGGAAATTACGACTTTGGGACGTGGGGGTTCTGATACTTCCGCAGTGGCGATCGCAGCAGCAATTGGGGCAAATTTTTGTGAAATTTATACAGATGTCCCAGGGATATTAACTACAGACCCCCGGTTGGTGGCTGAAGCTCAATTAATGGACGAAATTACCTGCAATGAAATGCTGGAATTAGCCAGCCTGGGGGCAAAGGTGTTACATCCCCGTGCTGTGGAAATTGCCCGTAACTATGGCGTTCCCCTAGTGGTGAAATCGAGTTGGTGCGATGATCCTGGGACTTGGGTAATATCACCGAAACCCCAAGGGCGATCGCTTGTTAACTTAGAAATTGCCCGTCCTGTAGATAATGTTGAATTTGACACAGATCAAGCAAAAGTGGCATTGTTGCGCGTACCGGATAAGCCAGGGGTCGCAGCGCGGTTATTTGGAGAAATATCTCGGCAAAATGTAGACGTAGATTTAATTATTCAGTCAATACATGAAGGTAATAGTAATGACATTGCCTTTACTGTCACAGCACCCATATTAAAACGAGCTGAAGCTGTAGCATCTGCCATCGCCCCAGCCTTGAGGAATCAATCTCACCCCAACTCTGACGAAGCTGAAGTGATGGTAGAGCAAAATATTGCTAAAGTCAGCATTGCAGGTGCGGGAATGATTGGCCGTCCTGGGGTAGCGGCGAAAATGTTCGCCACCTTAGCGGAAGCACAAGTGAACATTCAAATGATTTCTACCAGTGAAGTCAAAGTTAGTTGTGTCGTAGATGCAGCAGAATGCGATCGCGCCGTAGCTGCACTTCGTCAAGCCTTTGAAATTGAAGCAGACAACGGGACCAAGGGACAAAAACAACAAAAAGAAATTTCCCCACTCTCCCCCACTCCCCACTCAGCACGGGCTAAACGCCCCGCTACCGCTAACAGCACTCAGCACTCTCCCCCCCCTGTGCGTGGTGTCGCCTTAGATATGAACCAAGCACGTCTCGCAATTCGTCAAGTCCCAGATCGGCCGGGAATGGCGGCGAAATTATTTGGACTATTAGCACAGCACAATGTCAGTGTGGACATGATCATTCAATCACAGCGCTGTCGCATTGTGGACGGTGTTCCCAAACGAGATATTGCTTTTACCGTCTCGCGGATAGATGGGGAAAGTACACAGCAAATGTTAACTCAAGTCGCGTCCGAATTAGGATGGGGTGAAGTTGTGTTAGATAATGCGATCGCGAAGGTAAGTATTGTTGGGGCTGGAATGGTTGGACAACCTGGTATTGCAGCTAAAATGTTTGAGGCTTTAGCCCAACACCAAATTAATATTCAAATGATTGCTACCTCAGAAATCAAAATTAGCTGTGTTGTAGCACAAGAAGAAGGTGTTAAAGCTTTACAAGTGATTCACGCCGCCTTTGGGTTAGCTGGTAGCGAAAAATTTGTCATCCCAGCTTAATTGGTCATTAATTATCTCCCCAACTCCTCAGTGATTCAGATTACAATTCTGTTAACGAATGTGGCTTAGACA
>NZ_JAYGHH010000047.1:20690-47151 GCF_034931045.1 Nodularia sp. UHCC 0506 | reverse complement strand
AGATGCGGTTGTCGGTGCTGGTGATCCACTCGCAGAAGCGATCCCATACGTTAGCGCTTTGGCGCTGTTGTAAGGTTGTGGTCATGTTTTTATAATTGCTTTTCGTGTTTACGAATTAGGTAGGTAAACTTGCCTACTTGAATACTACCTTAGAGGAAAAGTTTTGTTTTGTAAAGGGATTTTAATAAATTTTTACTTATAAAAATGATTAGTTTTTATAATGAATCGCATCTCAAGACACGATTCATTGAGGTTTGATTAACCAGGAGGCCAGTCCATTTGCCGTCCTCCCAGGATATGTAAATGTAAATGGTAGACACTTTGACCGCCATCAGCGCCATTATTAATCACAACGCGATAACCGTTGTTTAATCCCGCTTCTGCGGCTACGCTTTGAGCAGTTAATAACAGATGTCCTAAAAGTGCTTGGTCTTGGGATTCAGCATCAGCTAATTTGACGATGGGTTTTTTGGGAATGACGAGGATATGAACTGGGGCTTGGGGGTTAATGTCTTTGAATGCTAGGGCTAAGTCATCCTCATAAACAATATCTACTGGGATTTCTCGGCGAATAATTTTGCTAAAAATCGTATCTGTGGTTTCATTCATGCAGATTTACCTATATATCTGTTAGAGATTTTAGGCGATCGCTTAACGTTATTTTTCGATGATGCTATTCTTTTAACCAACTAAAAAGTTTACCCACGGTAAGCTCTGGTTAAAGTTTTGTTACATATTAATAAATTGTGCCGCAGACTTGCTTGCTCCATAAAAGAGTTATTTAGATTTGTCAATTGTTGTGCTTGTTCCTAATGCTAGGTTTGTAGTTCATCAAAATTAGTGATTTATAGAATTGCCTCAAATTTTAGAGTATCGGATATCTGATGCCCTTTTTTCCCCGGAATCTATCCTATGTTTGATTTTCTCAATTCTGAAGCGGATTTTCCTTTGGTCTAGAATTGGCGATCGCCTGTTTGGTGATTCTGCTATTTAGTATTTACTGGTGTTTTCGCTACACGCAATTGGCAAACAAATTAGAAAGTCCAAATCTTCGTCCAGCCAAGTTTCAGGTGAGCCAAAATGTGAAGTTGGGGTTGCTGGCTAATACTGGCATCATGGCGATCGCGGTGCTGATTGCTTTGTCCCAAGTGGGGACATTGACTTTCAAAATGTTGATTATGCCTTAAGGTTTCACCATCAGACTATCCTGGAACTGGTGGCAAACTTCCGCCAAACCTTCTCCTTCATCATATATCTTGTCGTGCAGAATATGTACTGTCGAGGGCAGTAATATTACTTAACATACTTCATTAAGAATTTACTTCTTCCCAGAAAAAAACAAGTAAAACTTGTAAGAAATATTATCAACAAAAAAAATAATAAATTTTGTATTTGTAAATTGAAAAAAACAAACTGTTCCCGATACCTGTAGTTTTCGGTAATAGATAGAATCACATATTGCCAGTATTTGTGTATAGCAAATATACCTAGAGAATGTGTCGAAAAGAATAACCAGAAAGACTTATATTTGATACAAAATCTTAAATCAGCAATTTTTAGTGCAACCAAAAATAATAAAACTGATCCTATAACTAAAGAACTTCGAGCATAAATACTTGTATATCCCCAGACTTCATTCTTATAAATCAATAATAAAAACAACGTACCCATGATTCCGAGATATTTGATTGTAGCGTATTCTTTTTTTATTTTTTGAGGTTCAAGGAATGACAAAAAATAAGTAATAGGTATATATACAATAAAGTTTAAAATACTGTGATATGGCACATTATACCCCAGGAAGCTAGATATTTCAAATCCTATCAATGAAATAGGAAGTAAGCTAAAAATAAAGTAATTTATATGTTTACTAAATTTATTTCTCAGGATCGAAAAAGTACTACATATTGTAACGAGTAGCATCAAGTTAAACAAGAAATAAAATACAGAATCTCCGACTTTCGGAAGAGAAGGACCTCCCATTTTTAGTAACTGTAATGGAGATTCAAATGGCAACCAATGAAATTGAGATATTTCACCATTAACTAAAACACCTGTGGTAAGAAAAAATATTGAAAACTGAACTATAGACCATACAAAAAAAACTTGAGAAATGCGAATCAAGCGCTTTTTCAAATAAGGTAGTTGATTATTATTGCTACTTTTCAAGAAAAAAATGTAGAGTGAAACAATAAAAAAGCTGGGAACGGCAAGCAAAGATATTTCAAAGTAGAATAATAAACTTATTTTGTTTAATGCCTTTACAAGAAAAGATGTATTAGTTTCGATATTGAGAAAAACAATTGGTTTAGTATGCCAAATAACTACTAAAATAATAGCTATTGCTTTAATAATATCAAGAGAAAAATATCTATTGGAAGAAGGTTTACTGTCACCTGGATGAGTAGCCATAATAATAGAAAATAAAAACTGCCTGCCAATATTAACATTAAATCTGGGTAGCCATGCTAGTAAAGCATAACATCTTCAGAACAATTAAAGGGGTAAAAGTATAGCAAAAGTCAAAATAGAAATACTGGCTATGTGACTTGGTTGGGAAATTTTGCCATGTCTTAACCATCTTGGTAATTGCTATATTTGGTTGCGTGCGAGCGGATGAATTTTCCGGTACTTGAAAATCATTTCCGTAGTTTTAATCATGCCAATTTCAGCGATCGCTTAACGTTATTTTTCGATGATGCTATTCTTTTAACCAACTAAAAAGTTTACCCACAGTCAGGTTGAATGATTCTGCAAAGGGTAGGACAGGTAAGCGATCGCTTGCTAATTCAAAAACTGCAAGGGTGCGATCAGCAAAATAGGCAAATACCACTTCTTCTTCGGGATCAATCAACCAACCCATCTGAGTCCCGTGGGTGAGACAGTGGAGAATGTTACGGACGACTTTGGTTTGACTTTGGTCAGGGGAAAGGATTTCAATTGTCCAGTCTGGTGCGATGCCTTCGGCGAGCGCAGCTCTCGCTAAGGTGTTGGATACTTTACCGTTATCGTCACGGGGGATGCGTTCCCATGTAAAGACAGCGATATCAGGAACAATGGATCTACCCCCAAAGGTACAGCGCAGTTCCGAATAAGCACGGGCGATATGCTGAGGTTTAAGCCTTAGATTGATATCAGCACCAAGGTCCACTTGAAGCGTGCTGTGTTTTCCTTGGGCTATATGTTTTTGAATAATCTGACCGTCTATAAATTCGCTAGCTGGTTTGGTTTCCGGTTGTTGGAGGAATTCTTCTAGGGTTAAGGGTTTGGTGGGGGTTTGAACCATAATTCACCTGCATCTCTAGGAATTATTATTTTAGCGATCGCATTAAGACACCCTGCTATTCTTCATCATCATTAACATAAATTTCAATTTCTTCTGTAAAAACTAAAGCTGAAGGTTCCACAGAAACTGAATCAGGGGATATTCCTTCTGGTAATTCTTGGAAGATTTCTAAAATTCCACTAGCAAACTTTTGAACGCACTCTGTAATTCTCATCTTGGCGCAATCCTGACTCATGCCAAAAACTCGATAAATATCGTATCGCTGTGCATTAGCCATACAACGTAACTCACCCAGTGAAATATGAAATGGCAATTTAAAATCTTTTCCAGTAGATTTAACATCAATTAAAACTTGGCTCTCATCAAGCAATATTAAGGAAAAATCATAAACTGAAACTGGATTTTCATTAGATTCCCATTTGTAATCACGGATTTTGCCTAATTCTTTTTGAGAGGCAAGATGTACATTTACAAATTCTTCCCCTCTTCGTCCGTTGATTTCAGCTGTTTCTTTTGCTTTTTTTAAATCAGCAAGAGATATTCTTCTGCCTGAAGGTTTAGATAATAGCGTTTGTAGTCCTTTATCTCCACCTTGAACAAAATCTTCTAAAGCATCATCATCATCTAAAACAAGCTCATGAATAGGATGTTTTGAAACAATCTTACTTTCAGCAATGATTTTTCTAATATCTATAAGTGTCAAATTTGCCATTTTTGATGTTCCTAGAAATAATTCTATGGCAGCATGAACGGAGATATCATCTTCGTGCTTCCTGGAAATAAATATAGCTTTAGCAGAAACGGGAACATTAATTCTATCAAAGTCAAAAATCACAAAATCACCGGGTTCTAAAATATTAAATCTTACAGTATTCTCACCAGGATTTGTGACAAATTCACCATTTAGCCGCAAATTTTTGGAATTCTCACTTTTAACTATCTTTCGTTGAAGATTATACTCACCCTCAAGACCAGGCCCATAGATGGAAATATCTAGAGATATCCTGTTTTTTGGTTGGATTTGTACATAATCCAATAAAGTAGGATAGAGCTTGTCGATAAAAATATTGGCATTCAAGTTGATCGCTTTTTGTTTTCCACCAGGGCGGTTCGGATTCTTAAAGTGGCACTCAAAAAATGTCAGGTCTGAGTCAGTAAGTCTTTTAACGGCAAGCTTTTTTGACATATAATAGCTCTTTGTATTTGTGAAAACATTTGATTAGCGATCGCTGCGGCTAGCAAAGGAGGAACAGCATTTCCAATCTGCTTAAAAGCTGGATTCATAGTACCAACAAAAAGAAACTGATCGGGAAATGACTGTAGACGTGCTGCTTCTCGTACTGAGATAGTTCTAGCCTGTGTGCTGTCATAATGGATGTGGGAATAGCTATCTTTACCCAGGTGAGCCATTAACGTTCTTGCAGGTTTATCTTCCTCCATTTTTCGCCATTTATTGGGGAACTTAGATGGATCATAAGGAGGAACAATTTGTTTCTTCAAAGTATTGAATTCTACAGTATCATACTCCATTTTGATCCCAGATATCTTTAACTGCTCTAGCTTTTCATTCAAGATATTTACTGCGTGTTGATAAGCTTCTGGATATTGCTCTCCTGGCGACATTCGGCGAAATATGTCGAAATCCCTGGGAGAGAGTACCCGAATTATATGATCTTTAACCCCTTCATTCGCCTCAAAACCCTCCCATTTCCTAAGTTTTTGAGCGTAGTCTGAAGCTTTTAACGTATTAGAATAGGGAGTTGTTGTTGTAAATCTTTTAGCACCACGTTTCAGCTTTCCTTCTAAATGCAAGGTTATGGGCGGTAAATCTCCTATAGCTTCACTAGCGCTAATAGCCTTCAGTAAACCAGGATGAGGCGGCGGCGGTGATATGTATGAGGATAAGTCAATATTGAACAAATCCATTTGCTTAGATAATACCTTTTGTTTATTTATTGAGAGATTTTTTAAAGCTACTTGTCTTGAACCGTTATAACCTCTAGGAAGTTCTATCCAATGAGTTGGATTGGGGAAAGTAACTTGTGCCTCAAGTTCATTAGCATAAGCAATTAAAAACATACGCTCGCGCATTTGAGGAACACCGTAATAAACTGCATTCAAGAGAGTATAGCCGCATCTGTAGCCACTTTTAGTCAGGACTTGACACATCTCTTCAGCAATATTATGACCTCCATAATTGAGCGCGTCTGGTACATTTTCCATTAAGAGTGCCAAAGGCCGCAACGCTTTTACATAATGTAAATATCTTAGATACAAATTGGCTCTGGGATCTTGCATAAAAGCTTCAGGATGGTCAGCTACTTCTCTCAATTTTGATCGTCCCACTCTGGCAAAAGCTTGACAAGGTGGCCCGCCAATAATTACATCAATAGCATTAGTTACGTCAGAACCGAGATGTAATTCACTAATAAGTTGCTCAGGTTCGGTAACAGTAATATCGCGGGCATTAGCATGAACTTTCCAGAGTTCTGGTGATATGTTTTTGCAAAAGTTTACAGCATGAGACTGAGCCGCTAGATGATCGCATTCTACGGCTCCTACAATTTCAAATCCGGCCTTCTGAAAACCGAGTGAGAGACCACCACACCCTGCAAAAATATCTAAAATTCTGGGTTTACCTCCCAATTTAAGTCGGTTAATTTTTTGTTTAATCGGGTTTATTAACACACAAGAACCTCGCTTTTACTAGCATTTTTTTTGATGTACGGCAATATAAATTTAATTACCCACTACAGGCATTAAAAATTAAAATTAATGGAAAACCATCACATTTTTAGGATATTCAATATCTAATTAGCATAATAATATTACCAAACTATAAGCTGTAAAATATCGCATAACAGTAATTTTATCAAAACAGAATAATTGCTGTTTATGGTTGATTGAGCAATAATTTTTTTAAGTATGGTTAATTATTATGAGGAATTGTCTCTGTGGTTTCACCCATGCCGATTTAGCAATTCATCTGCTAGAGATTTTAAAGGTTTACTATATATAGAAGAAATGTTGGCTAGAGTCTGGAGTGCATCTATTGTGGGCATCGATGCCGTTAAAGTCGGTGTTGAAGTCGATATTTCAGGGGGTTTACCGGGAATTGTGGTGTTGGGTCTTCCAGATTCGGCGGTGCAAGAATCTAAGGAGAGAGTTAAAGCGACGCTGAAAAATGCTGGTTTTGCTTTCCCGATGCGGAAAATTGTGATTAACCTGACTCCGGCTGATTTACGCAAGGAAGGGCCATGTTTCGATTTACCCATTAGTGTGGGAATTTTGGCGGCTTCTGAACAAGTTAGTGCTGATTTGTTGGGAGATTATCTTTTCTTGGGGGAAGTCTCTTTAGATGGTAGTTTACGTCCTGTGGCTGGGGTTTTACCTATTGCGGCTACAGCCCAAAAAATGGGCATTGCAGGTTTAGTGGTGCCAGTGGATAATGCTCAAGAAGCTTCGGTAGTTGCAGGATTGGCGGTTTACGGGTGCAAAAATATCGCTGATGTGGTAGATTTGCTAAATAATCCAGGGCGTTACAAACCTGTTCAAACAGATAATTCACAACCGTTACCTAAAACAGCTTATCCTGGTGCAGACTTAAAAGATGTCAAAGGACAGGCTCATGCTCGTCGGGCTTTGGAAATTGCTGCTGCTGGTGGTCATAATTTAATTTTCGTCGGACCTCCAGGAAGTGGAAAAACGATGTTAGCTCGGCGTTTACCGGGTATTTTACCACCTTTGGAGTTTGCGGAATCTTTAGAAGTGACTCGGATTCATTCGGTGGCTGGGTTGTTGAAAAATCGCGGTTCCTTAGTACGCGATCGCCCTTTTCGCAGTCCCCACCATTCAGCATCGGGACCTTCTTTAGTTGGTGGTGGTAGCTTTCCCCGTCCTGGCGAAATTTCTTTATCTCACCAAGGAATTTTATTTCTGGATGAGTTAACAGAGTTTAAACGGGATGTTTTAGAATTTCTCCGCCAACCTTTAGAGGATGGTTATGTAACCATTTCCCGCACTAGACAATCGGTGATGTTTCCGGCGCAGTTTACTTTAGTCGCCAGTACAAATCCCTGTCCTTGCGGTTACTATGGCGATACTATTCAACAGTGTACCTGTTCACCCAGGCAACGAGAAAATTATTGGGCAAAGCTTTCGGGTCCTTTAATGGATCGGATTGATTTGCAAGTAGCGGTTAATCGTTTAAAGCCAGAGGAAATTACCCAACAACCCACGGGAGAAGCTTCAACTTCGGTTTTAGAGAGAGTTACAAAGGCACGCGATCGCGCCGTTAAACGTTTTCAAGGAGAACCAAATCTGCGTTCCAATGCTCAAATGCAAAGTCATCATCTCCAGAAATGGTGCAAGTTAGATGATACTAGCCGCAGTTTATTAGAAGCAGCAATTAGAAAATTAGGGTTATCTGCAAGGGCGAGCGATCGCATTCTGAAAGTCGGGCGGACTATTGCAGATTTAGCAGGGGAAGATGAATTAAAAGCCAATCATATAGCTGAAGCGATTCAATACCGCACCATCGATAGGATGCAATAATCTAGCACAGTATTTAAATAATTTATCGTAAAAACTCATTCATAGCTATGCCCCGGATTTATACACACCTACTTGTCTGTAAGCACAAAGCACAGGCTACGCCAATAAAAATCAAATAGTAATCCCATATAGCCGCAGTCTTCTCAATGAGAACAGTTTTGATAATTTAAAAATTTGATACAACTAGATTTATACTTAGCCAACAGTATATTTCCATCGCTTTTACGATGCTTTCTGTTCCTAACCCTGATTTAGACTGGGGATGTTGCTATTGCAACCATAAATAATTATCCGAACATAACCCTAGAAAAAATCTTTTATTATTTCATTAATTGGTATATTTAGTCACAAATACAAGCTTAAATTACGTAAAAGGTAAAATTAGTGCAAAGGAAACCAAACATTCCGATAAATTAAGATAAAGACCCTTGCAATTGTATTTTGCATTAGATTAAATTGTACCCAATGATTTACTGATACGTCAGTGTGTAAAAGTTACTTGTATAAATGGATTATTTGAATCCTCACTGAAGTAAACAGCTTTTTTGACTCTGTGCTGCGCCTTTCTGCGGCTTCAGTCTTCAATCTCGTGTCCGTGTCTTATGTGTATTATTTAACTCTATCAAGGAGGAATTTTGATGAAGCTATCTCGTATTCTGCCGTTAGTTGTTGGTAGTGGTGCTGCTGGTGTCCTTGCAGGTACGTCTCCCGCCCAAGCTCTCAGGTGGACGGCAAACAACATAATATTTGATGATGGAGGAACATTAACTGGTTCATTCGATTTTGAAAATGGTACTTATAGCAATATCCATCTCACTCTTACTGGTCCAGCAATTGAGGGAGGCCCAGGAACTACCAAAGGTACAATTACATTTGATAGTGAGGAGCAATTGTTGGAGGGATCTAATGATTATAAACTCTTACTTTCTCATAATGGTTTAGATCCTTCCAACTCTCCAACGACTTTTCTCTCAATCCAGATAGAAGGTTGGTTTTATTTGGCAGAAAATAAATCTTTTTCCTCAGAATCTGATGAAATTCCCATCATTGGTTCTTACGGCAGTTCACAATTGATTACCACAACCAGAAGTTTTTTTCAATTGTGTTGTATGAAGTAACTAGTAACTTTGGGCAATATCCGCAGGCACAATCATCTTCATTGCCAACTCCCTACCAGTTCTGAAATTTATATAACAATTGACTGCGCTAAAGTTATAGTCTCACCCACTTTAATTGTTGGCGATCGCTAACCCACGCTACAATTTATCTTGAGGAAATCCCTCAATTTCTTCTTTAATTCAGTGCAAAAACAGAGTATTGACTGTTGACAATTACTTAAATATCTGTTAATATAAATTCGATAAGGAAGATTTATTTTGCAATAAATTAAAGAAATTATTAACCTAGATAGATATATCAAGTAAAGAAAATACAGTAAACCTAACTATAACGCCAGCAGACGGAACTATTCATGCTTACAAGTACGTTACTTCTCTCCAACCAAATCCCCACACTACAATATTCCTCCACAGCAGAGCGATTCGATGAAACCTGGGAAGCTCCCCTAGCCACCCTTTTAGGACTCGGACGCGCCGCAGGTGCTGATTTCATCGAATTATTCTTAGAACGTCGTAACTATATCAGTTGTCTAGCAGAAGACGACGCAATTACCAGTATTTCACCCAGTTTAGCCACAGGTGCAGGAGTTAGAGTATTTCGTGGTCAGGCTGATTGTTACGTTAGCACCAACGACCTTTCCTTTTCCGGTTTGCAAGCAGCCTTAGAAAAAGGACTTTCTATTCTCGGATTAGAACTACCTATTCATAACGCCTTCATCCCAGAAATCAATCTAGAATTACTCAGAGACTACGCCACAAAAAGAGGTAAAGATGGCTGGCTACCTCTGTGCAGTTCAATTAAAGAAATGGGAGAAGTCCTTCTTGACGGCACTAGCTACCTTCAAAAAAAAGCCAACCACGTACAATCTCGCCGGGCTTCCTATTTCCGCGACTGGCAAGAAGTTTTAGTTGCTGCTAGTGATGGTACATTTGCTCGTGACATTCGCCTGACCCAATCAGTAGGATTTAACCTATTGTGTGCTGATGGAGCTAATCGGACATCTATAGGTGAACGTGTCGGTAATACCAGTGATGCTAACTTCCTGAGAACTTGGGATTATCAAGAAGCATCCGAAAAAATTGCCGAATCTGCTGGAAAAATGCTTTATGCAGATTATGTAGATTCCGGGACATACCCGATTATTATGGCCAATCACTTCGGTGGAGTAATCTTCCACGAAGCTTGCGGACATCTTTTAGAAACTACCCAAATCGAACGCAAGACTACTCCCTTTGCAGATAAAAAAGGGGAGAAAATTGCCCACGAAAGTCTAACAGCTTGGGATGAAGGTCGGGCAGAAAATGCCTTCGGCACTATTGACATGGACGACGAAGGAATGCCGGCGCAAAGAACACTATTAATTGAAAAAGGTGTTCTGAAAAACTTTTTAGCAGATAGAACAGGTTCTTCCCGCACCGGACACCCCAGAACCGGAAGCGGTCGCCGTCAAGGTTATACCTTCGCTGCGGCTAGTCGGATGCGTAATACTTATATTGCGCCTGGTGAATACACCACAGAAGATTTATTTAACTCAGTTGATAAAGGCATTTATTGTAAAAAAATGGGTGGCGGTAGCGTTGGGGCTACAGGTCAATTTAACTTTGGTGTCGATGAAGCTTATTTAATTGAAAATGGCAAACTCACAAAACCACTAAAAGGAGCTATTCTCATTGGTGAAGCAAAGGAAATCATGAATAAAATTTCCATGTGTTCCCAAGATTTGGAACTTGCGCCCGGCTTCTGTGGTTCTGTTAGCGGCAGTATTTACACCACAGTTGGACAACCCCACATTAAAGTTGATTCCATTACCGTTGGTGGCAGATAAAAAATTATTTTTTTTCTTGGCGTTAGTTGTTGCGCTTTAGCGCTAAAGCGTAACGACAAACCATGATGATTTATTCATGCCGACTTACTTACACCAAGTCACAAAGTAAACTTTTGGTACTGCAATATATCAAATCCAAAATCCAAAATTGATCATGCCTAATATTAATGAAATTGCTAATAATGCCAAGGAGAATGCTAGTAAACTTGGGATTAAGAAATTTGACATTTATGGCTCTACAATCGATGAAACTAGCGTCCAAGTAGACCAAGGTGAGCCAAAACAAGTTAAAGCCTCAAATCGTTCTGGAGTGACAGTGCGTGTCTGGAATGAAGACAATACAATGGGTGTTACTAGCACGACGAATGTAGATCCTAAAGGACTGGAATTAGCCTTAAAAACTGCCTACGAAGCTAGTTTTTTTGGTGTTAAGGAAAATGTCCCTGATTTTAGTCCCGAAGCAACTGTTCCTATCTCTAAGACACATCAGGAGAAAGCACCCCAAGCACCTGTGGCTGAGTTGATAAATAACCTAGTTTTAGCCGAAAAAGAACTTTTAGCAGCTCATCAGGCAATTAAGGGCGTACCTTATAACGGTTTAGCCCAAAGAGATATTGACAGGTTTTATCTCAATAGCGATGGTGCAACTAGAACAGAATCTCATTCTTTGGCATCAATTTTTCTTTACAGCAAAACTGAGGAAGATGGTAAAAAACCTCGTAGTGGTAGTGCTTTTAGAATTGAACGGAGTTTAAATAATCTCGATATCAATGGTTGTATCAAGGAAACAGCAGAGAAAACTATCAGCCACTTAAATTATGAGAAAATTACGTCTGGTAAGTATCGAGTTGTTTTCTCTCCTGATGCTTTTTTAAGTTTGTTGGGTGCGTTTTCTAACTTATTCAACGCTCAAAGTATTTTGGATAATCAAAGCTTATCTAATCCTGATGATTTAGGTAAGCAAATTGCTTCACCTCTGATTTCGGTTTATGATGATGCGCTGCATCCCGCTAACATTGGTGCAGAAAGTTTCGACGGTGAAGGAACTCCCACTCGTCAGGTTTCGCTGATTGAAAATGGGGTTTTAAAAAGTTTTCTTCACAGTGCGGGTACTGCCAAAAGAATGAATACCCAGCCTACAGGTAACGCCAGTATTGGTGCAAAAGTTAGTGTCAGCCCTAATTTTTATCATGTTTTTGCAGCGACATCACCTGAACAGGATTTTAGCTTAGACACTGCGGAAAATGTAATTTTAATTGATGATTTGCAAGCTCTCCATGCAGGAGTGAAGTCTTTACAAGGCTCGTTTTCTCTACCTTTCGATGGCTGGCTAGTTAACAAAGGCGTGAGAACGAGTATTGAATCAGCAACTGTGGCTGGGGATTTCTTAGAACTTCTGAAGTCGATAGTGTATGTAGATAAAGAAGCAGAGCTTACTCCTGGTGGAGTGTGTCCCAAAATTTGGGTTGATCAACTTTCGATTACTGGTGACTAAGTAAGTGGGCGTAAATCAAGTTAACTGATGGGGGTTGTCTTTAAGGATTTTTGCCCTGTTTTGTTTACTTTTCGGAATATAGTTTGGTTTTTTCCTACCTACTTAAAAGTTTACAGTTAGGAGTTATGATTTGACTCCTAACTCTTATTCTTCACCACCAATACCGAGATTGATATCAAAACCGTCAGCACCACTGACATCAGTACCAATCATAACTGCACCATTTATCTGAGCATTATATAAGTTGGCATCACTCAAATCGGCATTGGTCATATTTGCATAATCAAAAGTAGTACCATTGGCAAAGGCCTCTGTGAGATCAGCAGAGTGCAAGTTAGCACCTGTTAAATCTGCGCCTTCTAAGTTAGCGTATTCTAAGTTAGCACCTGTTAAATTAGCGTTTCTCAAATCCACACCTATGAGGTGAGCGCCTGTGAGGTTAGCGTTGGTTAAATCGCAACCATAACATTCTCTGGTTTCTAATAATTGTTGTTTGGGTGTAAGTTTTTCTGTAGCAGAAATAGGCGCAGCTAAAGATAGCGTACTGAGTAACGCTGCTGCGGTCAAAAATATTGTTTTCATAATTTATTTACCTTCTATTCTTCTCCAGGAGTTATTGATTTAACTCACTGCTATGATTCAAATTTTGCCCTATTCTCAGTATTATGTCCTCTGGCTAGAGGAGGAATTTACTGAATAAATGAGTAAATAAAAATAACTTAAGCTCGTAGTCAGGGCTTTAGCCCTTTTTCCTAAAGGAGATGGAGAGGACTAAAGTCCTCACTACGAACGTGGGAACCTATTTGATGGTAATTCCTGAATCTTTGCCACTACCTAATAAGTATAATAGTGCCATGCGAATGGCAATACCACTGGTAACTTGTGACTGAATCAGGCTAAATTCTGGGTCATCCATTAAATCTGAACTAATTTCTACTCCCCGGTTGACTGGCCCCGGATGTAGAACTTTAACATTGGGTTTGCACAGTTCTAGCTTTTTGCGTGTAATGCCAAAGGTTTGATGATATTCTCGCAGACTGGGGAGTAAATGAGCCGTCATGCGTTCTTTTTGCAGGCGCAATGTCATGACTAAATCTGCATCTTTTAAGGCTGGTTCTAGTTCCCAATGTAGAAATAGTTGGCGGTTGAGTGTGGGGGATGAGTCTGTTTTAGCTTCTTCTAAAACAAAGTCTTTAAATAACTGAGGAAGCAGGGTTGGTGGTGCGGCTAGATGCACTTGTGCGCCACTGGCTGTTAAACTCCAGATATTTGATCGCGCTACACGAGAATGTAAGATATCTCCGACAATCGCAATTTTTTTATCTTTTAACAGTTCCAAGCGGGGGTGACTGCGGTCAATGAGAGTACAGATGGTAAATAAATCTAGCAGTGCTTGGGATGGATGTTCATGCTGACCGTCACCAGCATTGAGGATACTAACTCGCACACCTAGACGATCCATTTCTTGCGCGATCGCATTGGGTACTCCTGCTTCTCGATGGCGGATCACCATAATATCAGTTCCCATAGCTAAATAAGTCTTAGCTGTGTCAAGAATTGTTTCTCCTTTAGTCATGGAAGAACTAGCGGCGGCAAAGTTTAGTGTATCTGCACTCAGGCGTTTGGCGGCTAGTTCAAAACTGCTGCGGGTGCGTGTAGAAGGTTCAAAAAATAAATTCGCCACCACCTGTCCTTGTAGGCTTGGTACTTTCTTTGTCCGTCGTGACAGCACCTCCTGAAAACTAGCAGCAGTTTGTAAAACAGTGTCGTACTCGGCAGTTGTGAAGTCAGCAAGGGAAAGAACGTGATGACGATTCCAGGTGGTAGTAGGCATAAATAGCTTTCAGTGTTCTATGTAAAGGCGCAATAATTTATGCCCCTATAGTTTTTTTATTTACATAACATATGCAGTGGAAATCATAACACCTGCCTTCTATCTATAGATACTTGTTCCCCCTGTGGGCTTTTGAAGCGATATCTCACAATATTAGGTAGCACCGAACCATTTATTACGGTTATCACCACATTTAGGTTATTTGTCAACCTCTTGTAAAAATAATTTACATAATGTTATATTTAGTTACATAAGAAGGTAAATAAAGAAAAACCCATGACCAGTAAAGGATTTAAGATCAACGAACTCGGTGAACGCAATAAATTTGCAATTGAACCAAAAATTTATGTAGAGCAAACCCCAAGAGCAGGTTTTACTGAGTATGCAGAGAAACTCAATGGACGTTTAGCGATGATTGGTTTTCTCTCACTCATAGCAGTGGAAGTGATTACTGGAAATGGTTTAATTGGTTGGCTAACTAACCTGTAAATTCAAAATTCCAGAAATTTGCGAAATTAACTAACAGTAAAACAATCAGCGAGAAAAAAATATGAGAACCGATTTTGATTTTCCCCAAAAAGATTTACTAGGCCCAGTTGTATTTAGACCCAATTTCAATAACTTTGAAATAATTAATGCCAACCAAGCTTGGTCATTATTTTTTAGTGCTGGACAAGACGATAATAAGCTAGGAAGAGGAATCGAGTTAGGACGTTTCTTCACTAACTCTTTAATTGCCATCGGCGTAACCGGAACCCTTTGGGCAATTTATTTCAACCACCTGGGCTAAATCGTTGTTTTTAGACTATCAATTGCATAAATTCACTAGAAGTCTTGATTTTATCCCCAAGGCTTCTTATTAATGTTCCAATCAGTTTATATATAATTGTGGCAAAAAATAAACCCGCCGTTACCAGGAAGTTCATCAATTGATAAATTAATTCTTACCTAATCTGACTTTACGAATTACGAATTACGAATAATTGCATCTAACAGCAGACTAGCCCCAAAACGCACGACATCATTGCAAGGTAGACCAGTTTCGGCTGTAGTTTGTGCGATCGCCTCCTGAGCTGTAAACTCATCTAAGTGAGCCGTATTCAAAGCTATACCGACTACAGGCACATTTCCAAAAGCGCCTTCTCCACTAGCCACAGTCTCATACAACCGAATCACCTTGGGTAAAGACGGAATTACGACATGGGAATGATTACGCACATGAACTTGTCCCGCCCGATGTGCCAAAATTAATTGGGTTGGTTGGGAACCACGGATTAAAGGTAAGGTAGCCGTAGAACCAGGATGCAGCAGTGAACCTTGTCCTTCAATGTGGAGAATATCGTAGTTTTGTCCATGACGCATCACCATTTGCTCCACAGCACCAGCCGCAAAGTCTACCCGCACAGCATCCAAGGGTACACCATCTCCTGCTAACATCACCCCAGTTTGACCTGTAGCCAAAAATTTAGAACGCCATCCCCTGCGCCGTGACTCCCAATGTAATTCTAGGCTAGTAGACATTTTACCAATTGCCATATCAGTTCCCACCGTCAGCACCCGCCGACAGGGAAGAGTCCGAGCTAACCCACTAGCAATACCCAAATTCGCTGGTTCTTGCCGCACATCCCAAATTAATTGTCCTGGTTTCAGCAGAACCTTTAACTCTGGTATATCTGCCATTGGTGTGTGTAAACCATTGACCAAAGACATCCCAGCTTGTAAAGCATTTTTAATCTCTAGCCAATAATCATCCGGTACAGCACCACCTTTAGGCGCAATACCAATTACCAAAACTTCCGGTTTATACTCCAGTGCTGCTGTTAATGACGGCACAATTGGCACATCACGCTTTATCCCTGTTAATTCTGACACAGACCCGCCAGCAGACTCACGATCAATCAAGGCAACGATGGGGGATTCACTGTAGCGTAAAAGTGATAGCCCAGTTTTACCCTGAGTACCAGTAATTCCTTCGTGTAGTAGAATTGCTATTCTTTGATTAAGCGGCAAACTCACTGTATTGTACCCCCAAGCCAGGTAAATCATTTGGTAAAATTCTCCCCTCTTGCACCCATGCGCCCGTAAAGGGATCATCAATTAAGTTCAGGTGACTGTCTAAATCTAAATAATCAGCTAATGGTGCTAACTGTGCTGCGGCTGTATTGGCTAGTGTACTGTCAGAATAGCAACCGAACATCACTTGCAAACCATAAGCTCTCGCTGTATGAACCATCCGCATGGCCTCTGTGAGTCCACCTGATTTCATAATTTTGATATTAATTCCATCTACATAGTTAGCTAAATGGGGAATATCGTTACTCGTAAAGCAACTTTCATCCACAAATATTGGTAGGGGGGTTTTCTCCTTCAGTTGGACTAAACTCGTTTCCTGACCTCGTGGTAATGGCTGTTCTACATATTTTATGCCTAAATCAGCTAACCAATTACACATATAAATAGCATCTTCTACGCTCCAACCCCCGTTTGCATCTACAAATAATTCTAAACCGGGTGCTTCTTGTTGTACTGCTAATAACATTTGCTGGTCTGCTTCTATACCCTCTGGATTACCTAATTTCACTTTAAATAGGCGAACATCCATAAATTTTAACCAGTCCCGCGCCCTTGCTCTCGCTCTTGCTGGTGAATTAATCCCAATTGTTACCGAAGTCGGTACTGTAACATTACGGTCAAGTCCCCAAATTTGCCAGAGAGGTAATCCCACACGCTTACCCAGCCAGTCATACATCGCCATATCCAGCGCTGCTTTGACTGATGAAGGAATTTGCTGTTGTGTTAAAATTTTTTCAATTTGCTGATGCTGTAAGGGGTTAAATGCTTTTAATATTGGTGTAAGTTGCTGTAAGTGACTTTTGATTATATCAGTGGATTGGGAATGAGTACCTACACCAAATGGCGATGCTTCACCCCAGCCTTCGATACCATCATGTAAAATTTTCACCCATATATTTGTGGTTTGGGCTGTTGTCCCACGACTAATAGTCAAAGGAAAGCGTTTATTGACAGTAAATAACTTTACTTCTAATTGCATAGCTCAATATTGGTCAGGATAAAAACAGTTTTATTTTAAATGATTGGAGTATGAATAAATTAAAAAAGTGGCATATTCTCAAATCAGAAATGGTCTTAAATCATCGCTGGTGTCAAGTTAGGAAAGATGCAATTCAATTACCTAATGGGAAAATTATAGATGATTTTTTTGTGGTTGTTAGACCGGAAATTGCTTTAATTTTACCTATAACAAATCATCAAGAAATTGTTTTTGTACGTCAATATAGGCATGGGGTGGGTGAAATTTTGTTGGAACTCCCGGCTGGAAGTTTCGATGCTACTAAAGAAAACGCGGAAACAGCAGCAATTAGAGAACTTCAAGAAGAAACTGGTTATGTAGCCCAAAAAGTGACTAAATTAGCTACTTTATATGATAATCCGGTCAAGGATACTAACAAAATACATTTGTTTTTAGCTGAAAATGTCACAAAAATGGGGGAGCAAAAATTAGATATTACAGAAGATATTGAAGTTGTTTTGATTCCTGTAGAATTAGTTTTAAATAAAATTATCAACGGCGAAATTTCGGTTTCGGGAACAGTTGCGGCTCTCTTTTTAGGTTTAAATTTACTCAACTCATGAATTGACATATAACAAGTCTGTTGGAAATATGAATAAATGCTAGTAAGGGACTTGAATACAAGACATGATTACTTTGTCTGAATTATTTGCTCAAAAATATCTCTAGTCACTGCTCAGTAACAAATATTTTTGTTAGAATTGGTTATTAGTAATTGCAGTATTAATTACCATATCACGAGTTAATCTATGCGCCCTGATTTACAAAAATTATACCTAACTCATGAAGAATTAAAGACAATAGCTGGTCTAAGTAACCGAGATATAAAAGCTTATCAAAAGTTACAATACCCACGTTTAGCACTGTTACTGCTCATAGGTGATTACGTGCAGAAGATATTAATTCTAGGCTGGGGATTAATTCCTCTGGGATATTTAATTAAGTGGAAGTGGTTGCGAAAAAAGCAGAAAAATATTCTGAATGAAGTTGATAAGTATAATGCAGTTTTAAAAGCAATAGATATTAGAGACCAGCTAGAAGCAGTGGGAAATCAAGAAGCAAATTTTCAGGAGCGTGAACAGTTAATTTCTACACTAACAACCACAAGAGATAATTTGATTTGTGCTTTAAAAACAGAGCAAATTTTAAGAAAAAATCGTACTTTTTTAGATCGTAATGTGCAACTATTAGAAAGTAATTTAACTGCTATACAAGCCTTACAAATCCAACAGGAAGCAAGAGAATATTCACGGTTACTTAATGAGGTTTTGAAAATTTCCCAAGATGTGCAAACGGAAATGAAATATTTAGAAGGAGATGAGGAACAATCACATCTTAGTTGAGGAAAGTATTTAGCAAGATTAATGAATGCAGATGACATTTAGGGTATATTATATTTCACCTATTACCATTGTTATTCTTTTCTGGGGGAAACCGACTAAAATAAATATTCAACTGGCGGTTTCATAGTAACCCTGGCGACTAGAAGTCGCGGCTATACAAACAAAACCCGCTTGCGTGGGTGAAAAACTTGACTTTTTCTTAGAGAAGATTTAGTAATTTCTCTTAAAAATGAACGAATTTTGCGGGATAATAAAAAACTATCTGCAAATAACCAAGAATTGTTTATGAATAATTTAGCCAATCTGCAAGCATTGTAAGTTAGTAGTCAAACTAACGAAGATACTCAACTTCTCAATTAATCTTTGCAGATGCCTTGGATGTACAAGCAGAAGTCAGAAAATTAAAAAAAATCTGAGTTGAGCAAATTTCCACTAGGATGTTCCTAAACACAGTCGTCCCCATTGACTTACAATGAGCAACCAACCCAAAATTATTGTCTTAGATGATGACCCCACAGGATCACAAACAGTCCACAGCTGCTTGCTGCTAATGCACTGGGATGTGGACACTTTACGCCTTGGCTTACAAGATGATTCACCGATTTTCTTTGTGCTGACCAATACGAGATCCTTACCGCCAGAGTCAGCAGCATCTGTGACTAGAGAAGTTTGTCAAAATTTAAAGCTGGCTTTAGCGGCAGAAAATATAACGGATTTCTTAGTGGTCAGCCGTTCTGATTCGACATTACGGGGACATTATCCTATAGAAACAGATGCGATCGCTCAAGAACTTGGCCCCTTTGATGCTCATTTTCTTGTCCCTGCATTTTTTGAGGGTGGGCGGATCACCCGTGACAGCGTACATTACCTAATAATTGACGGTATACCTACCCCCGTACATGAAACAGAATTTGCCCGTGATTCGGTGTTTAGCTATCATCACAGTTACTTACCCAAGTATGTGGATGAAAAAACCCAAGGGCGGATTCAGGCGGAATCTGTAACTAGATTTCTACTTGATGATATCCGGTCTGGTAGTTTAGAACGCTTACTAAAACTCAGTAATAATCAGTGCGCTGTTGTCGATGGTGAAACACAATCTGACCTGAATTCCTTTGCTGTGGATGTGCTAACAGCTGCGAGTCAAGGAAAACGCTTTTTGTTTCGCAGTGCTGCCAGTATTTTAACAGCTTTGGCTGCCTTGCCTCCTCAACCCATTGCCGCAGAAAACATGGCGGAATATGTGCGCGGAGGAAAACCAGGTACAGTAATTGTGGGTTCTCACGTCAAAAAGACAACACAGCAGTTACATTCATTATTGCAAGTTGAGGGGACGGTGGGAATTGAAGTAGAGGTGGCGCGGTTACTGAATGATGGAGTGCATGAATCAGAACAACTACTAACCGAAGTGTTGGAAAGTATAACAGCAGTACACAAGGCTGGTCAAACTCCAGTAGTTTATACTAGTCGTCAAGAACTCACTTTTAAAGATGTGAATACCAGATTAGAGTTCGGTGTGAAAGTTTCTCGTTTATTGATGGATATTGTGCGGGGTTTACCAGCTGATATTGGATTTTTAATCAGCAAGGGTGGAATTACCTCAAATGATGTCTTAAGTACGGGTCTATCTTTAAATTCAGCCCGATCATTAGGACAAATTTTAGCTGGTTGTTCAATGGTAATCACCACATCAGAACATCCTCTGTTTCCTAATTTGCCGGTGGTGCTGTTTCCTGGTAATGTTGGCGATGCTGATGCCTTGGGGACAATTTACCAAAGATTAGCTAAAAATAATATATAGGTAAAAAATTTTTTGTATTTTGTAACTGACTTAATATTGATATTACTCGGTGTATCTTTTGGCTAGTGCTGCATGACTTCTGATTCCCATATCTCCAATTTAGAGTCAAATTCTGCACTCCCTGATGCAGAGTCGAATGCTCAACTTTCGGATGTAGAAGTAAATCCTACCTTTGCTGACCATAGGGAGTCGAATTTCGGGATTTATGACGACGATTCTGATAATATTATCCCTAATGCCGAGCTAAATTCTGTTATCCGCTATTTACAGTCAAATTCTGAACCTGATGATGTAGATTCAACTTCTATCGCGGCTGATGTGGTGGGTTTGGATATCGATTCTCCTGAATCATTAATGACAGAAAATAGGTTCAGAAACCATATTCAAGTGCAGTTCAAAGGTGAGGGGGAAAGACTATTAGTAATTTTGCCGACAGAGTCTCAAATACCAGCCTCAGACCAAGCAAGTGCTGATATTTGGCAACAATTGAAATTACGCTTAAAGGCAGGCGATCGCTTGCGGACATCCAGCATACCAGTACATTTGATCGCCAAAGACCGTTTGTTAGATGGTAGACAACTGCAAGAATTCGCTGAAGCCTTCAGCGAAGCCCAACTAGAGTTAAAATCTGTAGCTACTAGTCGTCGCCAAACAGCGATCGCGGCTGTCACATCTGGTTACTCAGTCGAACAACTCCAACCAGAATCTTCTCTGACTTCGGAGTTGAAAGCCCCTACTACCACCCCAGCCGATGCCCTTTATCTGGAAATGACAGTCCGTTCTGGCACAGAAATTCGTCATCCTGGAACAGTAATTATTTTAGGAGATATAAATCCAGGTGGTATCGTAATTGCAGAGGGAGATATTGTAATATGGGGACGATTACGTGGAATTGCTCATGCGGGTGCCGGAGGCAATCGTGAGTGTCTGATTATGGCCTTGCAAATGGAACCAACCCAGTTGCGGATCGCAGATACTGTAGCTAGATCCCCAGAAAAATCACCGATGCAAGTTTTTCCAGAAGTGGCGCATATTACGCCCGCAGGAATTCGCATCGCCAGGGCTAATGATTTTTCCCGAAACCAATTAAATAGGTTAAATCAGGTTCCATAAGTATTTACTATATTTCCTGAACCCTCATCGAGCGCAACTCTAACATGACTCGCATTATTGTGATTACCTCCGGTAAAGGAGGAGTGGGTAAAACCACCGTTTCCGCAAATTTAGGCATGACTTTAGCCAAAATTGGTCGTCAAGTTGCTTTAGTTGATGCCGATTTTGGTCTAAGAAATTTGGATTTATTACTAGGGCTAGAAAACCGCATTGTTTATACTGCGGTGGAAGTTCTGGCCAGGGAGTGCCGATTAGAACAGGCATTGGTGAAAGATAAGCGACAACCCAATCTCGTATTACTACCAGCCGCCCAAAATCGTTCTAAAGATTCAGTTACTCCAGAACAGATGAAGTTGCTAGTAAATGCACTGGCACAAAAATTTCAGTACGTAATTATCGATAGTCCGGCTGGGATCGAAAACGGATTTAAAAATGCGATCGCCCCAGCCAAAGAAGCATTAATCGTCACTACACCGGAAATCTCCGCAGTTCGTGATGCTGACAGAGTAGTAGGGTTACTAGAAGCACAAGGCATTAAACGCGCCCATTTAATCATTAACCGCATCCGACCCGCAATGGTACGAGCAAATGATATGATGTCTGTGCAAGATGTTCAGGAACTTCTGGCAATACCCCTAATCGGGGTAATCCCTGATGATGAGCGTGTTATTGTTTCTACCAATCGCGGCGAACCTTTGGTATTAGGGGATACCCCCTCATTAGCTGCCATCGCCTTTGATAATATTGCCCGTAGATTGGAAGGAGAAAAAGTCGATTTTCTTGATCTCGACGCACCCAGCGACAACATCTTCGCCCGTCTGCGAAAGTTGTTATGGACAAAAATTGGTTAACTCACTCATATTCCAATCTCCGCACACCCATTGGCAATGATTCTTGAACTTATAGAACGATTATTTGTACGTACTCCTGACACCAGTCGCACTCAAGTGAAACGTCGCTTGCAACTGGTGATTGCCCACGACCGCGCTGATTTAGACCCTCAAAAGTTAGAAAAAATGCGGCAAGAAATCTTGGAGATAGTTTGCCGTTATGTAGAAATTGACACAGAAGGACTAGAATTTTCTCTAGAAAGCAACCAACGCACCACAGCGTTAATCGCTAATTTACCCATTCGTCGAGTCAAAGAAGCCAAGGCTGAATTAGAAAACAGCGAAAAATCAGAGTAGTTAGATTAATCACTATTCTTAGTAGGGTGTGTTGTCTCATAGCACAACGCACCGTATTGATGCAAAACTGCCTTGACTGAAGAAATACTGAGACTAAAAAAACTCCCGATGTTTTTGGATATAGCAACCGGGAAGGAGGTTAGGACATTGTTGATTGCTGAAAGCCTTGATGTAGGGGCGGGTATGGCTACGCCACGCAAGCTATGACAGATATGCTCAATTACTAATAATAATTGGAATCAACCCACCCCTACTTGGTTTATACTCAGCACTTTGCACTCTTTTGGGGAATTTATCGAGAAGCAAATTGTGGACCAGCCCAAACTTCTGTAATTTTTTGGCCAAAAGTAATAGGTTGATCTGCATCTGTGGTATTTACAGTCTGACCATCAGTAGTAACTTGCACCAAAGGCCAGTCTTCGTCCCCCATCTCTCCTGCACGGAAAAGCGCATGATCAGGTTTGTTTTTACTCCAACCTAATAAAATCGCAATTTTTTCATGTTCATGTTCCTCACGCGCCGGAGCCACAGTGTTAATATTATTTTTTTGCCGATCCCAAATCACTGCTTGATCTGTAGAGTCGCCTGTGTTAAACTTACCCTCAAACTTACGGGCTAAGAAGCGATCGCTGTTTTCTGACCAACTAACAGGAACTAAAACCCCTATTTTTCCAGTGCTATTTGTATCCAGTGCTTCTGAGGATGAAAGCTTCTTACTTAACAAAGGATCACGGATAGGCGCAGTTGAAGCCATCACCCGCAACCTATTAGTTTCTGTATCTTCCACAAACATGACACTACTAACTTTACTGTTATACATTTCGGATTTAACTTCTAGTTCCACCCGGCTGTAAACAATATACCTACCATCAGGAGAAATCACAGGTACACTGCGATAGTGACGAACTCCTGAACCTCCATTAGCACCAATAGCCTCTTGAGTAGCAACAATCCATTTCCAAGGAATCGGATAAGGGCTACCTATGGGATCATTCTGCGCCATTTGCGCTTCATCAATTTCCTCCACAACAGGTGTTTCCGGAGTTAAATTTGGTGGTTGTCCCGGTGTTGTTCTCAATGATTTAGCGGTCAATAGGCTATTACTAGATTTGAATGACTTCCCTAATTTCAATTTGCTAACAGGCGTTTCTGAAATTGGTGCTAATTCCACTGCTGATAATGAAAAAGCAGCATCTACATCGCTGCTAGAGAAAAAATCATCTGCTGCTACCAAAGACTCAATTTTGCTCGTTTGTAAGATTGAAGGTTCCCGAATAGAAGCCATTAACAATGGCATAGAGTCAGATTTGTTAACTAAAGCGGTTATGGGAGATGTGACTAATAATTCAACTAGATAAGGTTCATTCATCTTAGCCACAACCGACGGCGCGGCATTTAATGCTGCCGTTGTGTCAGCAATTTTTGTGACTACTTTTGATTGTTTTGCTGAACTAGAGTGACCCGATGCTGCTACTAAGGGTGCAATCAGCATCACGAGGATAACATAATTGAGAGATGGTTGAAGGCGGAACCAACCTGACAGCAAGAAGAGTTTGAGCATAATGATGTAGACTCTCTAGGGAGGGCGGGTGCTGTGTGAAGAGCAATGCCTAAGCAGTAAGAAAGCAGGCGATAATTACAGGTATAACAACAAACTTTTAGTTTTAACCAGTAAAACTCCAGAATTTCTTCAAAGTTCGCAGATTTTTACAAAACTTTAGTATCATGTTTCACCTCTCATCGCTGACAAATTGTTGTTGGCTGGATATTTGCCATCAAAAACTTATGCAGGTTAACTAAAAGTTACTGCATCAAATGTACTTTTGCTCTTAACCTTAATACTCCACGGCATCAAATAACTGGTGTTACTTATCGTGTAGGCTAAAGTTACTGACGGTACAGAGGCAGAGCAGAAGAACTGGTCTGTTGGCATTAGCTCAAGCTCAAGCTAAAGTGCAGGTGGTTTCCCTATTGATTCCTGCTACAACAGAGCAGACCCTGATAACGGTAAAAGTGAGGCGTTACTTTAAAAACTGGATAAAGATGATGCACAACTTATAGTACGAAAAAACACCTTTAGCATCCACCCTCAGATAGAAATTTATATCTCAACTTGAAAAATTGCGATATTGCTATCCACCAGTTTTAGAAACGCAACTAAACTTGTCGCCAGATATGGATGAAATTTATCAAAGAGGTTTACTGAGTAGACCTACAATTACTTGTTGCTAGATATAACCAAAACATATCACTAGTACTGAGTATGCTTTAGAATAATTTATTAGCTTGTGAACTTACTTATTATGTCAGTTTATCAAGCCACCCTGGTTTTGCCAATATGACACCACTCTAGCATCAAAAAAATGAATTTTGCACTATTTTTTGTAAAATAGGTGGGGTAATGGAAACCCTAGACCGGGGAATAGGGTGATTTATCAGGGAGTTGAAACCTCTACCTATTTATCGATTGTCAGGGATTTAATATTTAGTGCATAAATAGGCAAAAATCGATTAAACTGCATCACGCAAGATAAAATTGTCTGACCTACGTAATAAGTAATAACTAATGAAAGTAGTATTTTTTGGAACACCTCACTTCGCTGTTCCAACCCTAGAAAAATTACTGAATCAACCTGATTTTGAAGTTTTAGCAGTTGTTAGCCAACCTGATAAACGTCGGGAACGAGGTAACAAACTTATCCCTTCAGCAGTAAAAACAGTTGCTATTAACCATAACTTACCTGTGTGGCAACCACAACGGATTAAAAAGGATGCTGAAACTTTAACCCAACTTCGAGAATCTCATGCAGATGTATTTGTGGTTGTAGCTTATGGGCAGATTTTGTCCCCAGAAATATTAGATATGCCCAGATTGGGTTGTGTTAATGTGCATGGCTCGATTTTACCTAAGTATCGTGGTGCAGCACCGATTCAGTGGTGTTTGTACAACGGCGAAACAGAAACGGGGATCACTACAATGTTAATGGATGCCGGAATGGATACTGGGGCAATGTTATTGACAGCAACTACACCGATAGGATTGCTAGATAATACTCAGGATTTAGCCCAGACGCTATCTGTGATTGGTGGAGATTTATTAGTAGAAACTCTATTGAAGTTGGAAAATCAAGAAATTGCACCTATTCCGCAAGATGATTCCGCAGCGACTTATGCATCTTTGATTCAAAAGCAAAACTACGCGTTAGATTGGTCAAGGAGCGCTATTCAATTACATAATCAAATCAGGGGTTTTTACCCTAACTGTACAGCTACTTTCCGTAATCAAGTAATTAAAATTATCGCCTCGCTTCCCCTTGATGATGCTTACGGTTACGAGCCGACACCTGATTTAACAGAAATTTACCAGAAGTTACCTGATTTATCAATCATATCAGGAAGCGTAGGAGAAGTTGTCAGCATCGCCAAGGGAATTGGTGCTATTGTCCAAACTGGTGAAGGTTTGCTACTTTTACGCGAGGTTCAGTTAGCTGGCAAACGTCTCCAGTCGGGATGGGATTTTGTGAATGGCAACCGTTTAACCATAGGAGAGGTTTTTGGCAATGGTTAAACTTCTAATTTTTCGTAGAAATTGCAAGACTCGCAAGGGCCTTCTGGATTGACAGCACAGCGCATAATTTCTGATTGGGCATTATAACTACAGGTAGCATCGCCAATTACCCAACGTCCTTTGATTAAAGTTTTCTCTGTTGGTCTTTTGGCAGATTGTACATAAAGGGCTACATTTCTTAGATGGTAACGTCCTGATTTAAATTGGTATCTGTGACGGCGTTCTAATACCGCATACGTTTTACC
>NZ_JAYGHH010000047.1:2164-20664 GCF_034931045.1 Nodularia sp. UHCC 0506 | reverse complement strand
CAAAATCGACGTAGTTTCCTGGTTGGGGTGTCCAATCGAGTTGGACTCTGCCGAGTGACTGACTGGGATGTGTCAGAATTACCTCGGTTGCTAAAGAGTCTGGCTCCATAAGTTTATGTGATGTGATTTACTTAATTATAAAGAAAAGGCCGAAAACCTTATTTCCAATCACTGCGATAGAGAGCGATCGCGCAAAATATTTCATGATAATTTTTTCAATTTCATAATGTATAATACTTAATCCATAGTTAGTATCGATAAAATCCCACATTTACTTGATCTGGATTGACTTTCACTTCATATAAGTTTACAAACATCAGCCATTTGAATAAATATGCAGGTCAATACACATCTGTGATTTCGTTGGTATATAAGCAACAGAGAGATTTCGCTCATATAAACTATTTCGAGTGCCTATTACATTGTTTAAAGTTATGTAGCCTTTTGATTACGGACTATAAGCTACTGCTGTAAACTATGCTTTGATATATGATTCTTTCGCAGAGAAGAACACTGGAAAGGAGCCTTTTTTTCAATGTCTCATACCGTTAAAATCTACGATACCTGCATTGGCTGCACCCAGTGCGTCCGCGCTTGCCCTACAGACGTGTTGGAGATGGTACCCTGGGATGGCTGTAAAGCTGCCCAACTTGCCGCTTCACCCCGCACCGAAGACTGTGTAGGATGTAAGCGTTGTGAAACTGCTTGCCCTACTGACTTTTTAAGCATCCGAGTTTATCTTGGTGCTGAAACAACTCGCAGCATGGGTCTAGCTTACTAAGGAATTTAGTTGAAATTCCTGATTGGGTTCACAATTGAGTGTTTCCATAGCAAGCTGCTTTAAGCTTGTAGGGTGGGTTCTGCTCACCCTACTAAAATTTTTCTTTTAGTTTAAAAATTCAAAAATCATAATACCTGATAGCATAGGGAGCAACTTGCTCCTTTTTTCTTGGACAAAATGCCGCTTCTAAGCTGGCAACTAAACTAAATTAAATTATATTCAAATCAGAGCGGTGTAAGTATGTGTGGAATTGTTGGATATATAGGCACTCAAGCGGCAACTGATATTTTACTGACTGGGCTAGAAAAACTGGAGTATCGCGGGTATGATTCCGCCGGTATAGCCACAGTCTGGGAAGGTGAAGTGGACTGTGTTCGCGCCAAAGGTAAACTACATAACCTCCGTTCTAAACTCGAACAAATTGCAACTCCAGCTCAAATTGGCATTGGTCATACTCGCTGGGCGACTCATGGTAAGCCAGAAGAACACAACGCCCATCCCCATCTAGACATGGCTATGCGGGTGGCGGTGGTGCAAAATGGCATTGTGGAAAACTACCGGGAGTTACGAGAAGAACTCAAACAGAAAGGACACCAGTTTGTTTCGGAAACCGATACTGAAGTTATTCCCCATCTGATAGCTGAATTTCTCAAAAATCCTCCAGCCTCCCCTCTCCCTAGTTCCCCATCTCCGCTTTTAGACGCAATTCGCCAAGCTGTTAACTATCTTAAAGGAGCGTTTGCGATCGCAGTTATTTCTGCTGACTACCCAGATGAACTAATTGTTGTCCGTCAACAAGCCCCCCTAGTCATTGGTTTTGGTCAAGGTGAATTCTTTTGTGCCTCCGACACCCCGGCAATTGTGGCTCATACTCGTGCCGTTTTACCACTAGAAAATGGTGAAATTGCCCGGATGACACCGTTAGGAGTGGAAATTTACAACTTTGCTGGCGACAGATTAAAAAAACAGCCCCGGATGCTGAATTTGAATCCCACGATGGTAGAAAAGCAGGGATTCAAACACTTTATGCTCAAAGAAATTTATGAGCAACCGGGAGTAGTCCGAGCTAGTTTAGCCGCTTACTTTGATACTGATAGTAATTCTGCCGAGTCAGTTTCACCAATTAACCTGGGCTTACCTCCTGAATTTTATGCAGATTTAGAACAAATTAATATTGTTGCCTGTGGTACAAGTTGGCACGCCGCATTACTGGGAAAATACTTGATTGAACAACTAGCGGGAATTTCCACTCAGGTACATTATGCTTCTGAATATCGCTATGCACCTTCACCCTTAACAGCAAATACCTTAATTATTGGTGTTACCCAATCCGGTGAAACAGCTGATACTTTAGCAGCTTTAGGGATGGAAAAAGAACGCCGTCAGGGGAAAGAACTCAAGTATCAAGCGCGACTATTAGGGATTACCAATCGCCCAGAAAGTAGCCTGGGTTTAATGGTTCCCCATGTAATCAACACCTTAGCAGGAATTGAAATTGGGGTAGCAGCAACGAAAACTTTTACCGCCCAATTGATGGCATTTTACGCTTTGGCATTGGATTTAGCGGCTCGTCGTCAAACAGTTTCCCCAGAGAGATTAGCAGAAATTATTAACGGGTTGCGCCAAATTCCTCAACAAATTGAGGCGACTTTGCAAAGTCAGGAAAGTTTAACTGAACACTTAGCACATGAATTTGCAGACACCACAGATTTTATCTTTTTAGGTAGGGGCATCAACTTTCCCATTGCTTTAGAAGGAGCCTTAAAATTAAAGGAAATCAGTTATATTCATGCTGAAGGTTATCCAGCCGGAGAAATGAAACATGGCCCCATTGCGTTATTAGAAGCGAAAGTTCCAGTGGTGGCGATCGCAGTTCCTGGTACTGTATATGAAAAGGTGCTTTCTAATGCCCAAGAAGCCAAAGCCAGAGATTCCCGTTTAATTGGTGTGACTCCCAGTAATGATGGCGAAGCGGCGGAAATCTTTAATGATTTGCTCCCGGTTTCCGAAGTGGATGAACTACTCTCACCGATTCTCACAGTGATTCCTTTGCAACTCTTGGCTTATCATATTGCGGCGCGTCGCGGTTTGGATGTTGACCAGCCCCGAAATTTAGCTAAAAGTGTGACGGTTGAGTAGTATAATTTTTTGCAAAAAATTGGTGTATAGTCAGAATATTTTCACCAAGATAAATCCTCAAAACCCTGTTCCCTATCCTCACAAATAACTTTTATGTCTAACGGCACGCTACGCGAACAGCAAACCCTAGCTATTATCGGCCATTTCCTGCATTTTTTTCCTAAGACTTAGTGGTCTCATGTCAGTCCAGACTTCTTCTATATAGTCTAGACATTCTTGCTTCAGTCCGCTTTTACCAACATCCCTCCAACCAACAGGATTTTCACGATCAAATGGCCAAATTGAATATTGTTCTTCATGATTAACTACAACTTTGTAAATTGTGGTATCTTCGTTTCCGTATTGATACATAAGTGCCTTTGGATATTAACTAGTTATGCTCTGTACTCTATTAATCTACTGGTTTTAAATGTCCTCGATCCTCTAAATTTTGCTTTCCCCTTCTTGTATTTTCTATCCATTGATCAATTAACTATCTCTATTGGAGAAGATTACACAAACTTTCTGCCAAAATTTTAACATTAGGTTTGGCAAACATCGAGTAATGATCGCCTGGAACCATGATGGTTTCTATTGGCTCAGAGGAAAACTGGCTCCAACCTAAGCTAGTATGATCTCGATCATCAGAACTGCTATCACTGGCGCGAAAGAGAATAATCCGCTTTGGATAGACCTGTTTCGGTGAGTAACTTAACATACATTGGACGTTGCTTTTGTAAACCTTCAAAAACATCTGAAACTGCTCTTGACTCATATCGGCAGGCATGAGGTCAGCCATCTGTAATTGTTCTAACACATAATGTAATTGCTCTTCTGATTCTAATTGCTGAAGCTTGGAATAAGAACCTGAGAGACTCTTGCCAGTGGAGTTGGCTATCCCTTTGGCAAAGTTGGCTAACATCTCAGTATGATCATAATTATTTATATCTACAGTTTTATTACTAGTTGTAGGCGCTCTATTATCAAACAAACACAGCAATTCTACTGTTAAACCTTGTTGTTGTAATTGATTTGCCATTTCAAAAGCTACGAAGCTTCCCATTGACCAGCCAGCTAAAAGATAGGGACCTTCTGGCTGCACTAGACGTAGCGTTGCAATGTAGTGGCCAGCCATGTCTTCAATGCAAGTATAAGGTTCACGTTCTCCATATAAACCTGGTGCTTGTAGTCCATAAAATGGTTGCTCAGAACCTAAACAACGGGCTAATTCGTGATAGCAAAAGACAGTTCCACCCACAGGATGGACAAAAAATAAAGGTCTTTTCGTACCATTTGGTTGAATTCTGACCAAGGATGCTTCCAGTTCTTGTTGGCTAAAACCTGAAGGTATGTAGGGATTTAATTTAGTTTCCTGACAGTGAGCAATGATTTCGCGTAGCGCTTGCATAAAACCCTCAGACAGAGACTCAATTGTGGCTCGGCGATGAATGGCCTGGCTATATGTCCAATTTAGTTGTAATTGTCCTTGTGCCACAATGCCGTTGATATCTAGTAAATAGCTGCGGTTTCCTTTCAAGCTGCGGCCTGGTTCAGTAGACTCTGAGGCTGGTGCAAACATAGATGATTCAAATACTTGGTCAGTCTGACCCAAGTAATTAAATCTGACATTGGCTTGGATTTGATGTAGTCGTGACTCACTCTTGAGATAACGCAGCACACCATAGCCAATACCTCGATTGGGAATCTGGCGTAGCTGTTCTTTTACTGCTGTCACTGCTTCTTCAACACCATTGGTTTTACTGACATCTAAGAAAACAGGGAAAATGGTAGTAAACCAGCCGACAGTACGCAACAAGTCTACATCTTCAAAGATTTCTTCTCGCCCATGTCCTTCTAGGTCAACTAGCAACCTTGCGTTTGTCCAGGGTTTAAAGGCTTGTACCAGCGCTGTGAGTAAGACATCATTAATCTGGGTTTGATAAATTTTCGGGACTTTCTGGAGCAAAACTTGGGTTTCTTCTTGACTAAGGGCTACTGTTATAGTGTGTGACTGAGCTACTGTGTTATCTTCTTCAGGAAAATCTACCGGAATTTGGGCAAATTGTTCAGGAGCGATCGCTAACCAGTATTCTAGTTCTTGTTGTAATGCCGTTGAATGGGCGTATTCCTGCAATTTTTCTGCCCAATGTTTGAAGGAAGTAGTTTTGGGTGGTAGTTTTATTGCCTTACCTTGACTAATTTGTTGGTAAGCAGTTTGCAGGTCAGACAACAAAATCCGCCATGAAACCCCATCCACGGCTAAGTGGTGGATAATTATTAGCAGTCGGCTGGGTTGAGTATCTCCCAAGTTAAAGAAAGCCACCTGCATTAGCGAACCTGAGCTTAAATTGAGGCTAGTTTGTAGTTTATTTGCTGTAGCTGCTATTGCCGCCCCTTGTTCGGTTTCTAACACCCCTGACAAATCTACTACCGTAAATGGCACTACTTCATTGAGGTTAGCGTTAACCTGCTGCCAAGTGGATTCTTGGCGAACAAAACTGAGGCGCAGCGCATCGTGATATACCAACAAATGCTTAACTACCTGTTCTAAAAGTGCAGGGTCGAGAGATTGGTGAACTTGTAGCAGGATTGATTGATTCCAGTGATGGGAATCGAGAAGATTTTGTGCAAAAAACCAGTGCTGAATCGGTGTAAGCGGTACTTCACCTGTCACTAGCCCCTGTGCAGCTGGAATAATTCGGTTTTTGATAGCTATTGCTGCTAACTCAGCAATTGTCTGGTGTTCAAACAGATGCTTGGGAGTAATCTGTAGACCAGCTTGGTTAGCTTTGGCGATAATCTGCATACTGAGGATGGAATCTCCACCCAACTCGAAGAAATTATCGTGAATTCCTACCTGTTCCAGTCTGAGAACTTTCGCCCAAATCTGTGCCAACATTTTTTCCACAGCAGTGCTGGGAGCTACAAAAGTTTCCTCTAAATCTGAGCGATTCATATCGGGTGCTGGCAGGGACTGACGGTCTAATTTACCGTTGGGTAGCAGTGGCAGGGCTTTCAGGCGTACAAAGACAGATGGAATCATGTAATCAGGTAGCCTTTGTGACAAGAAGTCCCGCAATTCAGTAGTTTTGGGAGCAGATTGTTTTTCAGGCACAACATAAGCTACCAGACGCTGGTTCCCGGATTCATGACGAACCAGTACCACAGTGTCTCGCACCGCTTGGTGTTGTTTTAGGGTCGCTTCTATTTCTCCCAGCTCAATGCGGTAGCCATGAATTTTAACTTGGTGGTCAATCCTTCCGAGAAATTCAATGTTTCCATCAGGTAGGTAGCGAGCTAAATCCCCAGTTTTGTAAACTCTGGTATTTTGGAAGTTGCCTTCTACCTCTTCAAAAGAATGAAAAATAAACTTTTCGCTAGTTAAATCAGGTTCATTTAAATAGCCTCTGGCTACACCTGCACCACCAATATACAATTCGCCTGGTACGCCTATGGGTACTGGTTGCAGATAAGAGTCCAACAGATATATCTGTGTGTTACCAATTGGTTGTCCTAGAGGGACAGTTTTAGAATAATGATTTGTTTGTTCTAGCTGGACTGGATAAGTCAGCACGCCAACAGTAGCTTCTGTTGGACCATAATGATTAAAAATTAAGCATTCTGGCTCTAATTGCTGAATTTGCTCAATTAAATCCCAACGGCAAGCTTCACCACCCAGAATCAGGCGCTGTTTTGGTAATATGTGTTGAGCTTGAGAAGATGCTAGTAAGGCTGTCAGGTGAGAAGGGACGATTTTTAAACAATCGATGGGGTGACGATAAAAATAATCTGCTAATGCCTCTGGATTGGATGCTCTTTGTGATGACACTATATGTAGACATCCACCACTGCACAGACAAGGAAAAATTGTGGTGTTGCCTAAGTCAGCAGCAAAGGTGGTAATTGTCGCAAAGCTGTTGCATTCGTTGAGGTCTAGTCTATCTTCGATGCCATGAATATAGTTAAACAGTTGTTGATGTTCAACACCAACTCCTTTGGGTTGACCTGTAGAACCGGAAGTAAACAGGACATAGACTAAATTCTTTATGCCCACTTCACTAATCAGATTCTCCTGGCTTTCCTGGGAAATGTTGTGCCAGTCGGTGTCTAAAGATACTGTTTTTCCAGGGTAATCTGGTAGCGTCTCAACTAACTGCTGTTGGGTTAATAGTATTGGCGGTTGGGCATTTTGTAACCTCACAGCTAAGGCTGGTTTTGGTAATGTGGGATCTAGGGGTAGGTACGCTCCACCAGCTTTTAGTATAGCAAGGAGTCCAACTATTAATTCAAGCGATCGCTCAACAAATAACCCCACCAACACATCAGGACGGACTCCCAGTTCCTGGAGATAATGAGCTAGTTGGTTAGCCTTGGCATTAAGTTCAGCATAAGTCATCTGCTGGTCTTCAAAAACCACAGCAATTTTGTCTGGTGTCTGGTCTGCTTGTTGTTCAAATAAATAGTGAATACATTTATCTGGCGAATAGTCAGTTTGAGTTTGGTTGAACTCAATTAATAACTGTTGTCGTTCAGCATGATTGAGAATTTCTAACTTGCCAATTGCCACTTCTGGTTGATTGATGACATTTTGCAACAAGGTCTGAAATTGGCTGGCTAAACGTTCAATAACTTCTAAGTTAAATAAAGATGAATCGTAGTAAAAATATAATGCTAAATAATCATCTCGATGCACACAAGATAATTTAAGTTTAAATTTGTCAAAACAGACATGGTGCTGCAAAACTGCAAATGTAATTCCACTCTGAGAATATTTTTCTGGATATGTTAAAAATTCAAAAATAAAAGGTAAAAATCCTAATTCTATGCTTTTGTTAGAAAAATTGAGTTGCTCCCAATCAAAATATTCTTGCCATTTGTAGGCATCCTTGACTAATTGGTTGACTTGATTTATAACCTCACTAATTTGCAACTCATTTTTTAGATCACAAATTAATGGTAAATATTTAGCAAATAGTCCTATTGCTGACTCTAATTCTTCATATTTTCTTCCATCGAAAGCCTGACCGACAATCATTTTTGATTCTCCAGTCAGGCGTGATAACATAATTTGCCAGCAAGCTAGTAACAATGTAGAAATTGTAGTCTCCTGCTTCTGAGCTAAAGCTGCAATTTTAGCTACTAAATCTGGATGAATATTTAAAGTTACCCTTTGAGGGTCAAATATAGATTTTTGGGTAATTTTATTTTCAAAGGGTAGTTGGATCTTCAAAATATGTTCAATATCTAGAAACTGCCAATATTCGACTCCTGTTTTTGTCTGTTCATCGGCAATTATTTCATTTTGCCATTGAGCAAAATCTGCATATTGTGTTAGTTCATCAGTTAATTCTTGATCATCACAAGATGCTGCATATAAATAACTAATTTCTTTTGCTAATTTAAAGATAGTTACAGTATCGGCACAGAGAGATGGTAAACTAAACAGTAATATATGCTGATTTGGGGACAAATTGATTAAATATACATTACAGGTTGGCTGCTGTTCAAAGTTAACAGGTAATTGTAGTACATCCTTAAAAAGCGCTGCAATTTTGGCATCTTGTTGTTGAAGTTCTAAATTGCTGAAATCAAAATAATTAACTGGGAGTTTACTGTCATCAGCTATGACTTGGAGTGGAATTGTCATTCCAGGTAAAAAACAAAAGTTTGTCCGCAGGATTTCATGTCGATTGACAAGTTTTTCTAAGGCAATCTCTAAAATTTTGTGATTAAAATTTCCCTCAATCATCAGAGAAAATTGGGAGCGATAAGCTAGTGTTGAAGCAAGTTGTTGTAACGACCACAAATGCCTTTGTTGAGGCGATAGTTGATAACCTTCGATGATTTCTTGTTGCATTTTTACTTTCTGATTAATGATAAAATTTCACTGAATTTAAATACTACGGATAGACTTGCGTTTAGTCATCTTAAGCTTGTTTCGGCTCACATCTTCTAGCTCTTTTTCTTTGAGTATTTGTTGTTGTCTATCTGTTGCAGTCAAAATTTCTACGAGTTCGCTTAACTTAATCTTGGGTTGTGCGGTAACTTGGACTAAAAGATTTTCAAAATCTTTCGCCATGCGAGCGATAGTAGCCTGTTCAAATAAGTCTATTCTGTAACCAATTGAGCCAATTAACCCCTCTTCACTTTCTGCTAACTCCAGCCTTAAATCATGCTTTGCTCTATCACTATGAATATTTAATGAAGTGATATTTAAATCTGCCAATTCTAAGGATGGCATGGACACATTTTGGAGGACAAACCACACTTGAAATAACGGATTGTAACTGGGATTTCGCTCAGGTTGTAACTCTTCTAGAAGTTTTTCAAATGGTAAGTCTTGGTGAGTGTAAGCTTTTAATGTATGTGCGCGTACCCGACCTAATAACTCACGGAAACTAGGATTATCAGATAAATCAGTCCGCAAAACTAAAGTATTCACAAAAAATCCTATTAGTTCTTCCAGTTCGGTTCTAGTGCGATTGGCAATGGGTGAGCCGACTATGATATCTTCCTGCCCTGTATAGCAATAGAGTAAAGTCTTGAAAGCTGCGAGCAGAGTCATGAATAAAGTTACCTCTTCGCGGTTGCTGAGGGTTTTGATTTTTTCTGTGAGGGGTTTGGGTAGAGTGAAAGATTGGGTTGCACCCCGAAAAGTTCTGAGTGGTGGTCGTGGTCTATCTGTCGGTAATTGCAGTAAGGGAGGAGCGCCCTTTAGTTGCTGCGTCCAGTAGGTCAACTGAGTTTTGAGGGTATCTCCCTGTAAGTATTGATGCTGCCAAATTGCAAAATCAGCATATTGGATGGGAAGTGCAGTGAGTGGAGAGGGCTGATTTGCAGCAAAAGCTGTGTAGAGTTCCCCCAGTTCTCGAATGAGGATGGTTACAGACCAAGCATCAGAGATAATGTGGTGCATGGTGACTAGTAACACATACTCTGTATCATCCAGTTGCAGCAACACACTTCGTAGCAAGGGACTTTTGGATAGTTCAAAAGGTCGATTAGCTTCCTCTTGGGCTAATTTCTCAACCTCAGTTTCTCGTTCTGTCTGCGAAAGCGATTCTCTGAAAGAGACACTTCGTGAACGCAAATCTACTAATTCTAAGGTCAAACTTAAAGTGGGTTCAATTACCTGTAATGGTTGCCCATCTTCGGTCACAAATCTAGTTCGCAAAACTTCATGACGCTTAATCAGCTCATTGAAACTTTGTTCTAGTGCTGTGATGTTCAGTAAACCTGTGAGGCGTACTGCTGCCGGAATATTATATAACGAGTTATTAGGCTCCAATTTGTCCAGTAGCCAGAGGCGTTGTTGAGAAAAGGATAGGGGCAAATCTTGACCCCGTGCAGCAGGCTCCAAAGGCACAACTGTGAGTTCTGATCCAACTCTGATTCCTGTCTCAATATGTTCTGCTAATCCAGCAATAGTCGGCGACTCGAATAAATAGCGCAGTGGTATATCTATCTGAAAGGCTTTGTACAAACGAGACATGACTTGAGTCGCCAGCAATGAATGCCCACCTAACTCAAAAAAGTTGTCGTGAATGCCAACTTGCTCTAGAGAAAGAACTTGAGACCAGATTCCAGCCAATAATTCCTCTACAGGGGTGCGAGGAGGGACAAAACTTTGATCAAATTCTGGTCTGGCTGTATTGGGCGCAGGTAGGGAGCGACGATCTACTTTCCCGTTAGGTGTTAAGGGTAGGCTTTCTAGGACGACAAAAGCCGTGGGCATCATATAATTAGGTATTCGCCCCTTGAGGTAGTTTCGTATTTCACTGGTTGTCAGGACTTGCTCAGTCTGATAAACAATATAAGCAACCAAGTACTTATTCCCTGGTTGTTCCTCCCGAAGCAGAACCACCGTTTCTCGTATCCCTGGGTATTGACTCAGAACTGTTTCAATTTCCCCCAACTCAATGCGAAAGCCCCGAATCTTTACCTGATTATCAATGCGACCGATATACTCAATATCTCCACTGGGTAGATATCGGGCTAAATCCCCAGTTTGATAAAGACGATTTCCTGATGCTGTTTTCAAGGGATGGGAAATAAATTTTTGTGCCGTCAGTTCGGGACGGTTGAGATAGCCTCTAGCTAGTCCATCACCATTAATATATAACTCCCCAGGCACACCTACAGGCACTGGTTGGAGGTACTGATTTAGCAAGTAAATTTGGGTATTGGCGATGGGACGACCAATACTAACAGACTCATGGGGAATGAGTTTTTTGGCAGCTGACCAAATGGTGGTTTCAGTCGGTCCGTATAGGTTCCAGACTTCTTGACTCAATGACAACAACTGTTGGGCGAGGGAGTAATCTAAAGCTTCTCCACCGCAGAGAATTTTTAAATTTTCTTTTCCACTCCAACCACTGTTAAGAAGTAACCCCCAAGTTGCAGGAGTGGCTTGCATGACGGTGATTTGATGTTGTTCTATGGTGTCTGCCAGTTGGACTCCATCCAGTGTTACCTCCCGTGGTACAACTACGAGACAAGCACCAACAATTAATGGTAGGAAAATCTCTAAGGCGGCAATGTCAAAGGCTAAGGTGGTTACTGCTAAGAGGGTATCTTTTGCCGTTAATCCTGGCGTTTTCGCCATGCTGGCCAAAAAGTTTGTCAGTCCTCTGTGCAGAACTTGCACGCCTTTGGGTGTACCTGTGGAACCAGAGGTATAAATTACGTAGGCTAGTTGAGTGGTGTGAACTTTAACTAAGGGATTATGGCTTTCTGGTATATCAATTAATTGCGTATCTATACAAAAAATTTCTGCGTTATTTTTAGGTAATGAATTTAGTAATTTATTTTGAGTGATTAAAATTGATATTTGAGCATCTTGAAGGATAAACTGCGATCGCTCTGCCGGATAATCAGGATCTAGGGGAATGTATGCGCCTCCAGCCTTGAGGATACCTAATAGAGCAATAATCATATCCAGCGATCGCTCTAGGCAAATCCCCACCAGTACCTCTGTCCCCACTCCTCGCCTTTGCAAGTGGTGCGCTAATTGATTCGCGCGCTGATTCAGTTCTTGGTAGGTCAGCTGTTGGTCTTCAAATACAACAGCAATGGCATCTGGTGTTTGCTCTACCTGTGCCTCAAACAACTGGTGAATACACTTGTCTTGAGGATAATCTACCTGAGTATCATTCCACTCTACCAACAATTGATGTCGCTCAGATTGTGTCAATAACTGCAAATCCTTGAGGCGCTGCTCAGGATTAGCAACCATCTCTGTTAGCAAAGTCTCGAAATGTCCCAACATCCGAGTAATAGTACTGTCATCAAAACGTTGGCAATCATACCAAATATTCACTGATAACTCATCACCACCATTTACCAGCATCGTCAAGGGGTAATTGATTGATTCTACAAAGCGAACTTCACGAATACCCAAATTTTCACTTTGCTTTGGTAAAGAAGAATCTACAGGATAATTTTCAAAGACTAAGATACTCTCAAATAAAGGTGTACCTCGTGGAACTTCACTCCATGCTTGGACTTCTACTAAGGGGCTATAGTCGTATTCTCGTGCCTCAATTTGTTGAGTTTGCAACTGCTTCAGCCAAGGTAGCAGAAAATCTTCAGGATTGGCATTGACTCTGAGGGGCAGGGTATTAATAAAAACACCTACCATTGACTCAACACCAGCTAGAGTTGGTGGACGACCAGAAGAAGTTACCCCAAATAAAATATCTTCCTCTCCACTGTAGCGACTTAAGAGTAGAGCAAAAGCCCCTTGGACAAGAGTGTTTAAGGTTAGCTGATGCTGTTGAGCCAAAGACTTAAGTGCAGATGTTGTCGCTTCCGATACCTGGATCTGCTGCTCATCGTGGTCTACCTGGCCGCTAGAGTCGCCAAAATTCCGGGCAACTTTTAAAACCGTATGTGCAGTAAAACCTTTAAGCATCCGCCGCCAGAAAGTTTTGGCTGACGATAAATCTTGTTGCTGTAGCCAAGCAACATAATCACCGTAAGGTCTGCTGCGGATTAGAGGTAAATCGCTACCTTGATGCACCGCTTCATAAGCATCAAAAATTTCCTTAAAAAGAATTGCCGTTGACCACCCATCTAGAATTAGATGATGTTTGCTCCAGACAAATTGGTGTTGGTCATCAGCTAATTGGATCAGTGTTACCCGCATGAGCGGCGGTTTGTTCAGGTCAAAATCCTGGTTTCGATCCCTCTGGAGGAAATTCTCTAATAATTGTTGTTGCTCGGCTGGAGGAACTCCCCGCCAATCATGTTGCTCCCAAGGCAAGTCTACATGGCGATAAACGACTTGAAACGGTTGATCACGACGTTCCCAATGAAAAGAAGTACGCAATACTGAATGTTGCTTCATGGTCAATTGCAAGGCTTTCTTTAATGCCGGGACATTGAGAAAACCGCTCAGAGTACAGCCAATTTGAGCTACATATAGTCCTGAATTGGGTGAATAAAGACTGTGAAAAAGTATGCCTTGCTGCATGGGCGCAAGGGGATAAATATCTTCTATATTCTTTTTATTTTCCATATTTTTAATCATTATAGTTCTGCCAGCAGTTCGTCAAATTCTTCTGAGCTAAACTGCATTTGGGGAAAATCAGAAGGCGTGTATCCTCCAGCCTCTGGAGATTGGCAATGAGTGATAATTTCACGCAACGCCTGAACAAAATTCTCAGCTAAAGTTTCAATGGTGGTTCGACGATGGATATTGTCGCTATAACTCCAATTCAGTTGCAGCTGACCGGAACTAATTAAACTGTTAACTACCAGTAAGCGATCGCGTCTACCTTGCAAGCTGCGGTCTGGGCCAGTAGACTCATCAGCTGGTTCAAATAGTGATGACTCTGACATAACTTGGTCAAATTGACCCAAGTAGTTGAATTTCACTTGCGGTTGCGGCAGTTTTGCCAGTTGGTCACTCATATTATGGTCTTCGTTGAGGTAGCGCAACAAGCCATAACCAATCCCTCGATGCGGTATACTACGCAATTGCTCTTTGATGAGTTTTAATGCGGTTCCAGGGTCGAGATTTTTCCCTAAATCCAACAGAACTGGGAAATGAGTTGTAAACCAGCCAACTGTGCGTGAGAGGTCAACGTTATCGCAGATTTCCTCCCGTCCGTGACCTTCCATCTCCACTAACAGGGAATTCTCTCCTGTTAACTCGGCAAAAGCTTGGGCTAGTGCTGTCAGCAAAACTTCGTTGATTTGTGTACTATAGGCAGATGGAACTTCCTGGAGCAGCGCTTGAGTTTCTGCTTTACTCAAGGATACTGAAACTATTTTTTCAGAAGCAACGGTGTTTTCACCTCCTGAATAATCCACTGGCAAGGAAGAAGATAATTTTGGAGTTTGAGTCAGCCAATAATCCCACTCTTGCTGCACCTCTGCTGAGTTGGCGTAGTCTGTTAGTAACTCTGCCCATCGTTTAAAAGAGGTAGTTTTGGGTGGCAATTGTGTGATTTCTCCCCGTTCCAGTTGTTCATAAACTGTTTGGAAGTCTTCCAGCAAAATCCGCCAAGACACACCATCAACAGCTAAGTGGTGGATGAGAATTAACAGGCGACTGGGTTTTGATGCACCCAAACTAAATAATGCTACCCGTACCAAGGGGTTTGAGGATAGGTCAAAGCTAGTTTGTAATTCTGCTACGGCTGTTTCTAACGCTTGCTGTTGCTCTGTTTCTGGCAGTGTTGACAAATCTATATGCGTCAAGGGCATCACATTCTCAAAGTCAGCGTTGATTTGTTGCCAACCAGATTCTGTTTGTCTAAAACGCAGACGCAGTGCGTCATGATATAGCAATAATTGCTGGACTGTCTTTTCTAAGCATATCGGGTCAAGCGATCGCCTGACTTGCAATAAAACTGCTTGGTTCCAGTGGTGTGGTTCGGGCTGATTTTGTGCAAAAAACCAATGCTGGATTGGTGTTAGAGGCAAAGAACCAGTTATTGTCTCCTGTTCAGCCATAATCAAAAGATTAGTGCCAGCTGCTGCTGCTAATTCCACAATTGTTTGGTGTTCAAACAGTTGCTTAGGTTTGAGCTTGAGACCTGCTTGATTAGCCCTGGCAACAATTTGAATACTGATAATTGAATCACCACCTAACTCGAAGAAGTTGTCATAAATGCCAACTTGCTCAACTCTGAGAACTTCCGCCCAAATTTTAGCCAGTATTTTTTCATTGGGTGTGCGTGGTGCTATGTATGTTTCTTTTAAAACAGTCCTGGATGTGTCCGGCGCAGGTAGTAACTGGTGATTCACCTTACCATTAGCTGTCAAAGGTAGAGCCTTTAGCTGCACAAAAAAAGCAGGCACCATATACTCAGGTAACAACTCTAGGAGAAATTGGCGCAGTTCAGTAGTTGTAGGGTCTAATTCATGTTTAGGCACTACATAAGCTACTAAGCGTTTGTTGCCGGCTTCATCTTCCTGTGCTGTCACTACGGTTTCGCTCACCGCAGGGTGTTTTAATAACGAAACTTCAATTTCTCCTAACTCAATTCGGAAGCCGTGGATTTTAATTTGGTGGTCAATTCGTCCCAGAAATTCAATATTGCCATCGTTGAGGTAACGTGCTAAATCTCCGGTTTTGTACAGTTTTTTTCCCGGAATAAAAGGATGATTAATGAATTTCTCAGCAGTTAAATTTGGTTGGTTTAAATAACCTCGTGCTAAAGCCGCACCACCAATGTGCAGTTCTCCAGGTACTCCCATCGGCACTAATTGCCCCAGAGAGTCGAGTAAATAGATTTGGGTGTTAGCCAGTGGACGACCAATGGGAACTGTTTGATATTCCTGGCTTGTTGCTTCTTGACTAACTGTGAAGGTGGTGACACCGACAGTGGTTTCGGTGGGGCCATAGTGGTTAATAATTTGACACTCTGGTGCTAACTGCCGAATCTGCTCAATCAAATTCCAACTGGTGGCTTCACCTCCTAGCACTAATCGCTGGCGGGGGAGAATTGGCTTATTTGTCTGTGATGTTAGCAGCGCTTTCAGGTGTGAAGGTACAATTTTGAGGCAGTCGATGGGATGATGGTAAAAGTAATCTGCTAAAGCTTGAGGATCAGAAGCGCGATCGCTAGAAATCAGATGCAGACATCCACCACCACACAACGAAGGAAAGATCACGGTGTTACCTAAGTCTGCGGCTAAGGTGGAGACAGTGGCAAAACTCGCATCAGCAGGGAGATTTAAGATTTCTTGGATGTTGTACAGATAGTTAAGTAATTGCTGATGTTCAACAACAACTCCTTTGGGAACACCTGTGGAGCCAGAAGTGTAGATGACATATACTGAATTGTCAGGTCTAACTTGGCTCGTCAAATTCTCGTTAGTTTCTTGATTAATAATTTCCCAATCGCTATCTAGGCTGATGATTTTGGCTGTGCATTCAGCAAAACGGTCAACTAACTGTTGTTGTGTTAGTAGTATGGGTGCTTCAGCATCCTGCGATCGCCAAGCAATACCAGAAGTTGGTAAGTTGGGGTCTAATGGTAGGTAAGCTGCACCTGCTTTGATAATACCAAGCAATCCCACGATCATTTCCAGCGATCGCTCTAGGCACAATCCAACTACCACTTCTGGTTTGACTCCCAGTTTTTGTAAGTAATGAGCTAATTGATTAGCTTTGTGGTTTAGCTGTGCATAGGTTAGATGCTGGTCTTCAAACACAACGGCAATCTGATCAGGTGTTTTTTCTACCTGTTCTGCAAACAGTTGGTGAATGCACCGATCTGTGGGATAATCAATCTGGATTTGGTTAAAATTTAGCAGTTGTTGGCGATCGCTTGGGCTAATAATTTCTAATTGACTAATTTTTTGTTCTGGGTTATTGGTTACACTCGTCAATAAAGTTTGAAATTGTCCGGCAAGGCGCTCAATAGTATCTTGAGAAAAATAATTAATATCGTAGTAGAAATCTGCTATTAAAGTATTTTTATCTTGAGTACAAGTCAACTTAATTTTGAATGGTTCAATACAACTATAGAATTTTTTTAAAGAAAATGAAACATCATGAGCAAATAACTTTTCAGTTAATTGTTCAAACTCAAAACCAATAGGAAACGCTAAATTATTGTCATTCTCTAAAGATTCAGAAACAAAATAATCTTGCCATTCTGCTGTACTATCTAAAGTCTTTTTAACACTCTCTAAAAGTTCTCCTAAATTCAATTCTGGTGTCAAATAATTTTTAATTGGTATCCAGCTTGCCAGCAATCCTAGTACCTCATCCAATTCCTCATATTGTCTGAGATTACAACCCATGCCAATGATAATATCGGATTCTCCTGTGAGTCGCCAAATCAGCGTTTGCCAACAAACTAATAATATGACAGCAGTGGAAGTATCATACTTTTGAGCTAATGTTTCAATTTTTGCTATCAGTTCAAAATCTCCCTTGAATTGGTAACAACCAACCTCAAATTTTGATTGGTTTAATAATTTTTTCTCAAAAGGTAATCTAAAATTACTGAATGTAGAAACTTTTTGCTCATCCCAATAATTTTTAGCTTTTTCTGCATCCTCATCTACAAGTAATTGGTTGTGCCATTCTGAAAACTGAATAAATTGCACTGGTTGCTCATCTAATTCTTGCTCTTCTAAACAATTAGAATAAGAACTACTAATTTCACGCACTAAATTTTTAATTGTTTGTATATCTGCCACAAGTGCAGGTAATGAAACCACCAAAGTATGCAAACTTGGTGAAAATTCAAGTAAATATAAACGAAATGTTAAACCTTGCTCCAGGTCAAAACCTATATGTCTATCTTGCTGAAACAGTTCTTCAATCTTCCATAGATATTCCTGTTCACTACAAAAACTTAAATCTATATTTTTCCATACAGGCAAAGTAACACTACTATCTGAGACAACCATAACAGGGTACTTTCTACTAGGCAATTGACAAAAACTTGTCCGCAGAATTTCATGCCGATTGACTACTATTTGTAATGCTTTTTTGAAAATATCTGCTTGGAAATTTCCTTCTATCAGAATAGCACCTTGAGTTACATATGCAGAACTATCTTGTTGTAATAACCAAAGACGTTTTTGATGGGGAGAAATCCTAAAACCTTTAGCAGTGGAACTTATCATTTAATTACTCCTTCTCTTTGACATATATAACATTTTCACCTTGAATCATTTCCCCCATTGCCACCATAATTTTACGTTGCCCTAAATATGGATAACGTCCATGTGCAGCCAGCATATTATCTAGCATTAAAACATCTCTTTTCTGCCAAGAAAAGCTGGTTGTACACTGTTGATAAATTTCATTAATCTCTGTAATCACTGATTCTTCTATAGGAGTTCCGTCACCATAATAAACATTACGTGGCAACTCTTCATTTGTATACAAAGATAATAAAGATTTTCTCACTTCTGCATCTAAATATGATATGTGATGCAACTGTATTTGATTAAAAAATACTTGTTCGCCAGTCTTAGGATGTACTGCTAAAGCTGGACGAATTTGCCGAGTAACTAAACTATCATTATTGTACCATTTAAAATTAATTTTAGCTTGATTACAGTAATTTTCTACCGCCAATTTATCATCAGTTTGAAAAAATTCTTGCCAACTGACATCAAGACCACC
>NZ_JAYGHH010000047.1:0-2139 GCF_034931045.1 Nodularia sp. UHCC 0506 | reverse complement strand
TAGTGCCGAACATAAAGTAACTGTTTTTCAGCCAGTCTATCTCGGAGCTTTGGGCTAAGTTTTTGGTAAGCCTGACGACAGTCTACAATTGGCGTTTCTCCACCTTGTTCAGATGGTTGTAAACAGCAAAACCAAATCTTTAAAGGGAACTGATGCGAGTGAGAGCTTTCATTATGGAAAAGGATGGCTTTATCAGATGGATAAGGGGTAGAACCATAGACTTTACCTCCTTTCACCTTACGAGGCAAGTCTCCATACTCTCCAAACAAATCTGGATAAATTGCCTGGGCAAAACTTTCAAATTTAGATTCAGAATCAACATCAAAACCTCTAAATAAAATAGCTCCATGTTTGAGCAATTCTTTTTCTATAAATTCCCGATTATTTTGAACCCAACTCACTAAATTGATTTCATCATCGTTAGGCTGAATCACTAAAGGTAATGTTTGACTTGGGTGGAAATAATCAATCTTAATTAACTTTTCTGGTAATAGGCTAATAGCCTTGGGAGAAACGCTCATTAATTTTTCCCGTTTGAATGCTTTGCGTTCTTTTTTTTGCATAGCTTGTTGCTCACTTTCACTGTTAGTTAGCATTTCTAGATTGTTAATTTGGAGATCAGGTTGTTCCACAATACTATTAAGTAGCGTCTTAAAATGCTCCGTCATACAACTAATCATTTTTTCATCAAATAAATCAGCGTTATATTGCCATTCACCTAATATGCCCTGTTCAGTTTCTGTCAAAAATAGCGCTAAATCAAATTTAGAAATTTTACTTTCAACTTCTAACAGATGTAATGTTAGCCCTGGCAATTCTAAGGGTGGCATGGGAGTATTTTGGAGAACAAATAATACCTGAAACAGTGGCGAAGTGTTATTCAAGCTGCGATCAGGTTGTAATGCCTTCACCAACTCATCAAAGGGTAAATCTTGATGAGCATAAGCTCCTAATAAACAAGAACGAACTTTCTTAAGTAACTCCCGGAAACTAGGGTTATCTCCAAGGTGAGTGCGTAAAACCAGCAAATTCACAAAAAACCCAATTAACGGTTCTATCTCAGCCCGGTTACGGTTAGCAACGTCAGTACCTACAACAATGTCATCTTGATTTGTATAACGTTGAAGCAACACCTTAAAACCTGCCAGCAGAGTCATAAATAAAGTTACACCTTCTTGACGTGACAGTGCTTGGAGTGCTTTGGATTTTTGAGAAGAAATGGCGAAAGATAAAGCTTTACCCGAATTGGTTTTTACTTCCGAACGTGGACGAATTGTTGGTAATTGCAGTACGGGCAAATTACTACCTAATTGCTTTTTCCAGTAGGCGAGTTGGCCTTGGAGAACCTCACCCTGCAACCATTTTCGTTGCCACATGGCAAAATCTACATATTGGATGAGCAATTCTGGGAGTGAAGCGGGTTTTCCAACACAGAAAGCTGTATAAAGTACTGAAACTTCTTGTACAAAAACGCCGATTGACCATCTATCAGAGACGATGTGGTGCATCGTCAGTAGTAGTATGTGTTCTTGTTCATTCAGACGTAATAGTTTAACTCTCAGTAGGTAATCGCTGCTAATGTCGAATGGTTGTTGCACTTCTTGTGCAGTCTGTTGTTTAATTTCTACTTCTTGCTGATTTAAAGGTAACTTGCTAATATCGATGGTTGGTAAGATTAAGGGCTTTGCTTCAGAGATTACAACTACTGCTTGCCCTGCAACTGTCTGGAAATTGGTTCTTAATACTTCATGGCGGCGCACAATTTCATTGAAGCTTTGTTGTAATGCGTTGAAATTTAATTCTCCTTGGAGGCGCACAGCCGCAGGGATGTTATAGAAAGGGCTATCTGGTTCTAATTGAGCTAGGAACCATAACCTCTGTTGAGCAAATGATAGCGGTAATTGTGGCGTATTCCATCGCTCTATCCGCTCTATATTTGTGGTTTGAGTTTCTAACCCTGCTTGATTGGCTGTTTCAATTTCTGTGGCTAACCCAGCAATTGTTGGTTTTTCAAACAAGCAACGTAAAGGCAATTCTACTTGAAAAACTTGCCGGATTCGGGACATGACGCGAGTGGCGATTAAAGAATGTCCTCCTAATTCAAAGAAATTATCACCGACACCGACATGATTAATCCCT
>NZ_JAYGHH010000046.1:34615-47414 GCF_034931045.1 Nodularia sp. UHCC 0506 | reverse complement strand
CCCCCATTCCACGACAACGCGACCTTTTTCTTGCGCCCATCTGGATAATAGAATAAATAATGCTCCTGTGGTTGCGCCATGAAAAAATTTAGGAGACATTTGCTCATTTTTATATTTCGGTACAGCTTCACCGTCAACAAACTCATAAGCAAGTTCACTTTCGGGAAGTGCAAGAAATTCTTCGAGAGTGAGTTTGGTTTTTATTTTTCTTCCTACCTTTGCGCCTTTGCGCCTTTGCGCCTTTGCGTGAACCTAATTTATCACGCTTCTGCCTCAGACAAGGCAAAATAAAGATAGTAAGAGTGCCAAACTTCCATGAGTTACAGCGCTTCCGGCTATTATGCAATACAGTTTTCTCCTTGTCCCGCTCCTATCATAGCTTTCAGCTTTGGAAATGTACCTCATAGCTGCCGGAAGTGCTGTATTGCCTAAATTCCCGTTGTCTTTATCCAGAAAATGCTGATGATGTCAAGTTTTGCTTGAGTTGTGGTTCAAAATTACTGCTGAAAGACCGCTACCGCGCCATTAAACCTATCGGACAAGGTGGTTTTGGTAAAACTTTCTTAGCGGTGGATGAGGATAAACCTTCTAAACCGCCCTGCGTGATTAAGCAATTCTACCCCCAAGCCCAAGGTACTAATACTGTGCAGAAGGCTGTGGAGTTATTTACTTTAGAAGCAGTACAGTTAGATGATTTGGGACAACATCCTCAAATTCCGGCACTTTTAGCGTATTTTACCCAAGATGACCGACAGTATCTGGTACAAGCATTTATTGACGGGCCGAATTTAGCCCAGGAATTGCAGCAAAATGGGGCTTTTAGTGAATCGCAGATATGGCAATTACTTCAAGATTTATTACCAGTTTTACAATTTTGCCATTCTAGAGGTGTGATTCACCGGGATATTAAGCCAGAAAATATTTTACGCGATCGCCATGCTAAATTAGTCTTGGTAGATTTTGGCGCTTCTAAATCTGCCACTGGTACGGCTTTAAATCAAACAGGTACGAGTATTGGTACTCCCGAATATGTCGCCCCGGAACAAATGAGGGGTAGGGCGATTTTTGCCAGCGATATCTACAGTTTAGGTGCTACTTGTGTTCATCTTTTAACTGCGCGATCGCCTTTCGATTCTTATGATATTAATCATGATACTTGGATGTGGCAAAAATTTCTCAAAACTCCTCTGAGTCTTAAATTACATCGCATCCTGGAAAAGATGCTAGTCAGTATCCCCATGCGGCGTTATCAAACAGCAGATGAAGTCCTCAAAGATTTAAATCAATCGCCAGCAGTCGCTAAACCAGCGCCAACAGCACCACCCACTTCTGTGAGTAAATCTTCTAGTCAAATTGATTTGGAACTGGAAGAAGTGAAAACTCAAATTTTGGGTGCTGCTAAACCTCAACCAAATCAAGCGCAACCACCAAAACCCATTTCTCTACCTGCTAATAACAGCGTCATAGATAAAGAGTTGGAAGAGTTAAAAGCTAAATATCTGGGGAATAATAATTTACCCAATCAATAGTTACACGAATTTTTTTGACCACGCAGAGGCGCAGAGGCGCAAGAGAAGAAATATGAGGAATAAGCTAGTAAAATTAAAGTAGGTTTTTTCAGCGTCTATGGCAATTGTAAATTTTAGTTCTGCTGATAGAAGCCTGACTCGTATAAAAGCGAGTAATCTGGGAAAATTAAGTCTGTCTATCTGCTAGGTAATTTGCAATCAGGATAATGATACAAAGTCAGTCGGAAGTTAAGCGTGTAGAAGAACTGCGCCAGCTGTTGCAACAAGCTAGCTATGCTTATTATGTCTTAGATGCTCCCATGATGGAGGATGCTGTCTATGACCAGCTTTATCGAGAATTACAAGAGTTAGAAACTCGGTATTCAGAATTAATTACACCGGATAGTCCGACTCAGCGCGTGGGTGAAAAACCAGCTACACATTTTACTTCGGTACGTCATAATATTCCTCTCTACAGTCTGGAGAATGCTTTTAATATTGATGAATTGCAAATATGGGATCAGCGTTGGCGGCGACAAGCACCGAAAATAGAAGCGGTAGAGTATGTCTCGGAACTGAAAATTGATGGTTCGGCTTTGGCTTTGACTTATGAAAATGGTCTGCTGGTCAGGGGGGTAACAAGGGGTGATGGGGAAGTCGGTGAAGATATTACCCAAAATGTGCGGACAATTCGTTCAATTCCCTTGCGTTTGAATTTCGCTGGTTCACAAAGTTTAGGAAAGGTGGAAGTTCGCGGAGAGGTGTTTCTACCTTTGGAAGTGTTTAAACAAATTAATGCGGAACGACAAAAAGCCGGTGAGAATTTATTTGCTAATCCCCGCAATGCCGCAGCTGGTACACTTAGGCAATTAGACCCCCGCATTGTCGCCCAACGACGCTTGGATTTTTTTGCTTATACATTGCACATTTCTGGTCTGGATGATGCCAGTATTGCTAATACTCAATGGGAAGCTTTGAAATTATTAGAACAAATGGGTTTTCCCGTTAACCCTAATCACAAACTCTGTAGTTCATTAACAGAAGTAGCCGAATATTATCAATCCTGGGATACAAAAAGACTCAACCTACCCTACATGACTGATGGGGTAGTGGTAAAGTTAAATCCTTTTAAGTTACAAGAACAGCTTGGTTTTACTCAAAAGTTCCCTAGATGGGCGATTGCTTTAAAGTACGCAGCTGAGGAAGCACCAACACGGGTGGAAAATATCTCTGTGAATGTGGGACGCACTGGGGCGTTAACACCTTTGGCGGAAATGCGTCCGGTTCAATTAGCTGGAACCACTGTTTCCCGTGCTACTTTACATAATAGCGATCGCATCCAGCAATTAGATATCCGCATTGGTGATACTGTGATTGTGCGGAAAGCTGGGGAAATTATCCCGGAAGTGGTGCGGGTATTAAAAGAACTGCGTCCAGATGATACCATGCCTTTTGAAATGCCCACCCATTGCCCAGTCTGCGGTCAAGCAGTTGTGCGAGAATCAGGTGAGGCGGTAACTCGCTGCGTGAATGCTTCCTGTCCGGCTATCCTCCGAGGCGAAATTGAACACTGGGTAAGTCGGGATGCTTTGGATATTAAAGGTATGGGCGAAAAACTGGTACATCAACTAGTAGATAGACATTTGGTGCATTCTGTTGCTGATTTATATGACTTGACAACAGAAAGATTGTGTGCATTAGAAAGAATGGGGCAAAAATCAGCCCAAAAATTAATTGATGCGATCGCCCAATCAAAAAACCAACCTTGGTCTAGGGTATTATATGGTTTAGGCATCCGTCACGTTGGCAGTGTGAATGCTCAATTATTAACTCAGAAGTATCCCACCGTAGAAGATTTAGCAACCGCCAAGCAATCAGATATTGCCGGAATTTACGGCATTGGTGCAGAAATCGCTCAATCTGTATATCAGTGGTTTCGCATTGACGCAAATCAAGTTTTGATTGAACGTCTCAAAGCCGCAGGATTACAATTAGCTGCTACGGAGGAAACGACAACAACTACTAATAATAATCAAGTTTTAGCCGGTAAAACTTTTGTAATTACTGGTACTCTACCCAGTTTATCACGGGATGAGGCAAAGGCGTTAATTCAAAAGGCTGGGGGTAAGGTAACTAATTCGGTGAGTAAAAAAACTGATTATTTGCTAGTGGGTGAAGATGCTGGTTCTAAATTGGAGAAGGCGCAAGGTTTGGGAATTACTCAGTTGAATGAGTCGCTATTGTTGGAGATGTTGTCAGAGTGACGAACGAACCACAGAGGCGCAGAGGACGCGGAGAGAAGATAAGATATTGCCTTGTAGAGACGCGATAAATCGCGTCTGGTTTATTTTGTTTATATATAAACGAAAATTTAATTAATCACAGATGAACACAGATAAATTCCAATACAGCACACTGACTGATAAAAAGGATATCCAGCACCTGGGGTCTATCCTAGAACAGTGTTTTATCATGTCGTCTGGTGATAGCGAAATCTACATACCGCGTATTGGTGTAGATAAGTTACGTGCTATTTATCAAAACCAGCAGGTTGTCGGTGGACTAGCAATTATTCCGATGGGTCAATGGTGGGGTGGTGAGTGTGTCCCGATGACCGGAATTGCGGCTGTGGGTATTGCTCCAGAATATCGTGGTAGTGGCGCTGCGATCGCACTTATCGAAAAAACTATCCAGGAACTTTATCAACAGGAAGTGCCGATTTCGGTTCTCTATCCCGCTACTCAACGTCTTTACCGCAAAGCCGGATACGAACAAGCTGGGAGTTATTGCACTTGGGAAATTTCTACTGAAAATATCCAGGTACGAGAAAAACCTTTACCTTTACAACCCGTAGACCCGAAAAATCATTTAATCTTTCATAACCTATATCAGCAGCAAGCCAAATTCACTCATGGTTATTTAGAAAGACATTCAGCGATTTGGCAAGGTTTAACTCAACCAGATAGCCGAGAAACAGTCTATGGTTATTTGATGGGTGACAAAGACCAACCCCAAGGTTATATCATCTTCACTCAAGAACGTACCCAGAATACCACAGTGCTGAGTGTGAGAGATTGGACAATGCTCACAAATGCTGCTGTCAGAACTTTTTGGACTTTTATTGCCAATCATCGCTCCCAAATTGACAAAGTGCGATGGAAGAGTTCTGTGATTGATTCTCTCACATTGCTGCTACCAGAGCAAACCGCTAAAATTGCCCATCATCAGCGCTGGATGCTGCGGATAATCAATTTAGTCAAAGCGTTAGAAATGCGGGCGTATCCGCCAGGAGTTTCAGCTGAACTACATTTGGCTGTTAAAGATGACTTACTACCTGCCAATAATGGTAAATTTATTTTATCTGTCGCTAATAGCCGTGGAAAAGTTACTCAAGGTGGCAAAGGTGAGTTGCAGTTAGACATTAAAGGATTAGCACCTCTATATACCAACCTCTTTAGTCCCCAGCAATTACAACTAACAGGAAAACTCCAAGCTACAGAAACAGCCTTATTAGCCGCTACACAAATATTTGCCGCTTCCTCTCCAGGAATGGTTGATTTCTTCTAGTTGAAGTATACCAATAGCGGGCATCTTTGCCCAGACCACAAGAGTTTTATGATTTGTGTCTGTATAAGAACTACGAATTACAAACTACGTTAGCGTAGCGTTTCCGCAGGAAATATTACGAACTACGAATTACGAACTACGAATTACGAATTACGAATTACAAACTATGCATCAAAGTTCCGGTCGCTGGCGTTTGGGTCTAGGATTATCGCTGTTAACAGTGTTTTTATGGGGAATTTTACCTATTGCGCTGACAGTAAGTTTACAGGTTCTTGATGTCTATACGATTATTTGGTTTCGCTTTTTGGTGTCATTTGCACTACTGGCTGCATTTTTAGGAGTGCGAGGTAAATTACCTAATTTACAGCAATTGCGTTCTAGTTCTGGTAAATTATTAGCGATCGCTACTTTATTTTTAGCATTTAATTACTTCCTATTTATGCAAGGTCTAGCGTTAACATCACCTGCTAACGCACAAGTTTTGATTCAATTATCGACCCTGTTATTAGGTTTAGGTGGTTTAGTGATTTTTCAAGAACGTTATACACTACGTCAATGGATTGGTGTTAGTATACTTTCCTCTGGTTATATTGTATTTTTTCGCGAACAACTTGCCAATTTAATCACAGCACAGGGTACATACATTTTCGGGAGTGCTTTGATTGCTTTGGGTGCAGCAGCTTGGGCTATTTATGCTTTATCTCAAAAGCAATTATTACAATCTTTATCTTCCGCTCACATCATGCTGATTATCTACGGTGGATGTGCTTTATTATTCACACCCTTTGCTCAACCAGCAACCATTTTAAAATTAAATAACTTTTATTTATTAACCCTGTTATTTTGTGCTTTTAATACTTTAATTGCCTATGGTGCTTTTGCCGAATCTTTAGAACATTGGGAAGCCTCAAGAGTCAGTGCAGTATTAGCTTTAGTCCCTATTATTACCTTGACTGCTGTAGGGTTTGTAGCAGTATTTTTACCTTCTCTAATTCCCTCAGAAAACTTAACTTTAATTGGCATATTAGGCGCAGCTTTAGTAGTAACTGGTTCAATAGCGATCGCCTTGGGTAAATCTGATTAATTATATAAAAAATAATCTTTAAATATCGCAGCAAAATAATTCTTTATTTGTTATAATTTGGATGTCGAATATATTATAATTTAACCTCTTAAGCAATAAAATCTACTCTAGCATTTTCCAGCGTAATAAAGTACAAAATTATCTGCGTTTATCTGCGTTTAATTATCACTACTTGTACCCCACTTTAATTGTCCAGGGTGTCTAAATAACTACCAAAGCCAACGCTTCGTGAAACAACATCCCCAAAACAGTTGAGCGATGAATAGTTTGTTTGGTAATTGGACAAGCAACCTGAAAAAAAATTCGCTCTGGCTAGTTCTGGCAATACTCCTGCCGACATTTGCAATTAATACTTCTATAATTGCAGCAGAGCGAATTTATACGACCTTTTCCACCATAGAAACGTCGATTTCAGTCAGTGCTTTGGAAAAATACGCCGAAAATGGTGTAATTGACGATGAATTAGCATTCTATCAGCAATATCTGCCAGCAAAACAGTTTCAAGAATTGCAAAAAATTTTACTCACACCCGTAAAAGTTAGTCCAGTTTTAGTTTCTCAATTTCTCTACACACCTGAAGGCGAATTTCTGGTAAAACGGTTGGCGCAAGTAATTCAACCCGCATCTCATCAACCAAAACGTAAATTTAACTTTTTAAGGTCAGCATTAATTGCTGCTGCTGCTGAACCTGGAGGTTTTACACTTTTAAATCTGTTGCGGCAATATCACTGTCACAACATTAATATTAATTTAAGGCGTAGCTTTGCCATCGCTCAGGAATTGGAAAATGTCGTTAATCAGACTCAACGCGCGATCGCAGCAGTCACAAAACAGTCTAATATAGAAGCTGCTAACATCTCAAAATCCCTAGATTTTCTCCAATTAGCAGATTTACGCAATCAGGGACAGTTTGAGTTACAAAAACACACCCTGAGATTTTTTGATTCACAACGCGATCGCTTATTACTGACTGATGTTTACATTCCCCATGTCCAAAATCCAGTATCCGTAATTGTAATATCTCATGGTTTGGGTACAGACAGCAGTAACTTTGAATATTTAGCTACACATCTAGCTTCCCACGGATTAGCCGTAGTTGTTCCTAATCATCCGGGTAGCAGTGCGAAACAATTGCCAACATCATTGCGTAAACATACCAGAGAAATCATCAAACCAGATGAATTTAAACACCAACCTTTAGATATAAAATATGTCTTAAATGAACTGGAAAAAATCAACCAGTCTGATTCACGGTTTCAAAATCGGCTAAATCTGCAACAAGTGGGAGTCTTTGGTCAATCTTTAGGGGGTTACACAGCCTTAGCTTTAGCTGGTGCTAAAATTAACTTTCAACAATTACAGCAAGACTGTACACCAGAACTACTACAAAAATCCTGGAATATGTCTTTACTCTTCCAATGCAGTGCCTTGGCATTACAGAATAAATCCAATCACGAGTATAACTTGCAGGATGACAGAGTAAAAGCCGCGATCGCAGTTAACCCCATCACGAGTTCAATTTTTGGTCAAGCTGGTTTCAGCCACATCAAAACCCCTGTCATGATTATCGGTAGTAGTGATGATACTGTTGCACCAGCTTTATACGAGCAAATTCAACCTTTTTCCTGGTTAAGAACTCCCCAAAAGTACCTAGTTATGCTACTAGGTGGAACCCACTTTTCTACCATTGGGAATGGAAATCCAGCCAGCCAGCAAGTATCATTACCCAAAGATTTAATTGGGGATGCTTCCCAAGCACGTGACTACATGAAGGTTTTAAGTTTACCTTTCTTCCAAACTTATGTTGTCGGTAAATCACAACAATACCTGCCCTATCTCAATGCAGCGTATATTCAAACCATTACTAGTGAATCTCTAGGCTTGAGTCTAACCCAAAAAATACATAATTTATTTTCCCTCATGAGTTAAAGTCAAATTATCTGTTATAATATAGTATTTTACTGTGCAAGGTTTTCTCAACTTAAACAAACCCTTTGATTGGACATCTCACGACTGCGTGGCACGGGTGCGAAAACTCCTGCGCCTCAAACGTGTAGGACACGCCGGCACTTTAGATCCAGCCGCTACCGGAGTCTTACCCATCGCCCTGGGTACAGCAACCAGATTATTACAATATTTACCAGAAAACAAAGCCTATAAAGCCACAATTCGTTTAGGTGTGCAGACCACAACCGACGATTTACAAGGTGAAATCCTGACTTCTCAACCCTGTCCGGAATTGGATTTTGCCGATGTTAAAACTGCAATGGCACAATTTCAAGGCAAAATTGAGCAAATCCCCCCAATTTACAGCGCCATTCAAGTTGATGGAAAACGCTTGTATGACTTAGCACGTCAAGGAGAAATAGTGGAAGTACCTAAACGCACAGTGGAAATTTTTCACACAGAAATTTTAGATTGGCGAGGTGGAGATTTTCCCGAAATAGATGTGGCGATCGCCTGTGGAAGTGGTACATATATTAGAGCGATCGCCCGTGACTTAGGCGCAATTTTAGAAACTGGCGGGACTCTGGCCGCCTTAATCCGCACAGCCAGTAGTGGTTTCAACCTCACAGATAGTCTCACATTGACTGACTTAGAAACACAATTACAAACCGAGACATTTCAACCTAGTATTCCCGATATCGCCTTACAACATTTACCATCCGTCACATTACCCGCCATATCTGCTCAAAAATGGTGTCAGGGACAAAAAATACCTGTAACAGTGGATTTTTCGGGTATAACCAGAGTTTACAATCAAGAGACTTGTTTACTGGGCATAGGAAAAATACAGGACAGTGTGCTAATACCTACAACAGTCTTGAAAAGTGCTTAAAAATTGCTATTAAAGAACAATGGACGCAGATAAAAAAGCAGTGATATCACCAGTCAACTTACAATCGCCAGCAGACGCGGAACTAGAACGCCAGCTGCGGGAACTCAAGTTTAGACAAGAACTCAGAAAAGATTGGATTTTATTTATTGTCCGGGATGTCGTTATTTTTTCTGTAGCGATCGCCTTCGTTTTTTCTATCTGCGGCTATTCCCTGTTCATCCTCATTAACAGCTAATATAAAGTGCTGAGTGCTGAGTGCTGAGTTTTGAGTGCTGAGTGCTGAGTAAGGCTTTCAGCAATCAACAATATCCTAACTTCCTGGGCAGTTGCTATAAATACTTATCCTTCCAGGTGCTGCGTTAAATTCGCAATTAAGCAGACATGATCTAACTGATAACTATTAAAAGTTATAGCCGATTCCCAGTAACAAACCAATATCAGTCTGATCCAAAAATGCGGCATTTACAGCACCTGTAGCTGTAAAGCGATCGCTCAAAGGCAAATCCACACCACCAGTTAACAAAAAACCCACATTAGAATCGCCCCCACCTTCAATAGCTACGCCAGCACCTAAATAGGGAGAGATAGATAACTGTTCTCCACCCAAGGGATTTGCAGAACGGGGAGAAAAATCTAAAGTTACGGGAACTAAAAATAGTGTATCGCCCCCTAATATCACCGAGGCACGCACCGAGATAGTATTTGTCAGCCCAATTTTGCTCAACACTGCATAGTTACTTTCACTAAGAGTGGAATTACCACTTACACCAATGTTACCCGCAACTCCCACATAACTAGAACCACCACGAGTAGTGACACCTGGAGTTATATCAGGAGTAATTTGTGCTTGCGGCTGCTGACTTACTCCCAAATTAGGTGGTATGAGGACTTCATTAATTACATGGATAACACCATTACTAGCATCGATATTCGACTGAATCACATTCGCATCATTAACCGCAATTTGATTAGTGGTTCTATCCACTTTAATATTTACGGGTACATCCTCAAAAGTTCTCAACTGTCCATCTGAAAGTTGATTAGCAGTTACCTCCCCAGGAACCACATGATATCTTAAAATCTGAATCAATAATTCTCTGTTCTCCGGTTGCTGTAACTCCTCTAGCGTTCCCGCAGGTAAAGCCGCAAATGCTTGATCTGTCGGAGCAAAAACTGTATAAGGGCCTGGTTGTTGTAAAATACCTGCTAAACTCGATGTTTGCAATAAAGAAGTCAAATTGCTAAAAAATGCACTAGATGCGGCGATCGCAACAATATCTTGAGCCGTTTGATTCTGTGTAACCCCCACTATATAGTTAGTCGCCATCTCATTACTAGTCAGGGCTTGCATTTGTCCCTGTCTCACTAAAGCTTGATACAAAATGGCCGCCGCTTCAGCACGAGTTAAAGGGTCTAGGGGGTTGAGAAGGTTGACATTGGGGTAATTGACAACAATATTGGCTTCTGTGGCTGCTGCAACATTATTTAATGCATAGTTCGGGATTGCAGAAGCATCTCTGTAGTAAGTATTCACTACACCTAATGGATTCTTGTTAGTTTCCAAACCCAAACCAGTTGTTAAAGCAACTATCGCCTCAACTTTGCGAATTTGCTGATTTGGTAGAAATAAGTTTCCCGGATAACCTGACATAAATCCAGTTTCATAGGCTTCCTGAATTGCCGAACTAGCCCAAAAGCTATCACTAACATCTGTAAAACCTGCGGGACTTATTTGCCTTACAGGGTCTTGATTAAAAGATTTTTGAAGCATAGCCGCAAATTCTGCCCGACTCACAGGTTGATTTGGTCTAAACGTGCCATCAGGAAAACCAGTGATGATATTTCTTGCAGCTAAAGCCTTAATAAATGGACTAGCCCAATAATCTGAACTAATATCAGACAAATTAGCAACTAAAGCAGGCGAGATTTTATTAGGAACCCTATTTTGAGCCGAAACTGTCATAGGATAGATGGCCACTGTCACTCCCAAGGCTAACAAAGTTGCACTTACTGATGACCAACTCCGGAAACTAAACATGAAAATATTCTCCTCAAAAAAGTTGAACTTTATAGTATGTAAGCCTGAGTAGACAAGGTTAGACACACGACTTTTAGGTTGATTTCGGGCTTGCAAATATAAAACCCAGATAAATCGAAGGTTTGAGGCTGATAAACCCGAAAGTATGTGCAAGGCTTTTAAAGGGTGTACCATCAAAAGTGTGAATTTAGGGATGACAGATAACTGTTCCCTGTTCCCTGCCTCCACGACAAAATTTTTATGCCTAACGGCACACTACGCGAACAGCAAACCCTATTTCCATATCCCAAGTATGAAGACAAAATTTAAATTACTGGGAATTAAAAATTTTGAGAACATAATTATTTGCTCATAAAAAAACCTCATGATTTATGATTTGTTTGATAGTGGCAAGTTAGCATAATTTGAAGTATTTAATCGCCATTTTGCCAAAAAACCTGAAAAATATCAGTACCACTCAAGTGATCCACCAAGGCATCTAAATAGTATTTAAAAAATATTTTCCATAAATATACAGTAAATGTTCTCAAGTTTAACTCAATGACACAACTAGCTTAAGGTCAAACCATTATTTTTTTGATCTTCCTTTAGATAGTTGACTAAGATCAAAAAATATTATCTCTCAAAAAATCATTATTTTATTAATTAAGTAAGTAGGCGAGAATAAATCAAAGTACATTAAGTAATGTAAAAATATTGAGATTGTTTCGTAGTGAGGGCTACAGCCCTCAAATAAGGACTAAAGTCCTTACTACAAACATTGAATTATTCCTGCTGCTCTACTTACGTATTTTTATTTAATTTATCTATTCATGACATGAATATTCTTTTTTTAACAGCAACTCTAAATAAATGACAAAAAAATAACCCCAACTTGTTAAATAAGTTAAAAAATATAAGTATATATTTTATGTATAAAAATTACAAAACTTCTCAACCCCGATTGATTGAATAAACTGCCATCTTGGTTTCCCTCAATCATCAGGCTTTCTATATACCAATTTAACTATAGGAATCCGGTTTGGTTTATGAATTTACTCGTAGAGGTAGGGAACAGGGAACAGGGAACAGGGAACAGGGAAGAAGGAATCAAGGAATACGGAGTTTTGTTCAAAATTTAAATAGGAGTCCTATAGCTTAATTTTGCGATGTCATTAACTACACAAAATTTCGGCTTCTCTAGTGGCAAAATATTTTGATACACAGCACAATTTCCGGTAAGCTAATTACGAGGCTCAGTTTATACTGATTGAACTCTAAACAAAAGCACTAAATTTCTGCAAATTTGTATCACATTCTGTATATAGAGACAAAAATTCAGTCTGAAGGGCGGTAATGCAACCTAAAAAAAAATTAGATGAATTATGGATTATACGCTGTTTCGCCGCATTGCTACTTTTTGGTCAAGTACTGCTGCATTTACTCCAAGGAAAAACTTATTACCGCAAAATCTTACAGCACATGGTGACAGCTGGCCCGGCTTCTGTTTCTCCGGTTATCCTAGTCAGTGGATTTTCAGGTATGATTTTTACTATTCAAACTGCTAGAGAATTGGTCAGATTTGGGGCGTTAGATGCAGTTGGGGGTGCTTTTGCATTAGCTTTTTGCAGAGAATTAGCACCACTTTTAACAGCTAGTATTATTGCGGGACAAGTAGGTTCAGCTTTTGCAGCAGAAATAGGTGCTATGCGAGTTACAGAACAAATTGACGCACTTTATATGCTGAGAACCAATCCCATTGATTACTTAGTACTTCCTAGAGT
>NZ_JAYGHH010000046.1:28343-34590 GCF_034931045.1 Nodularia sp. UHCC 0506 | reverse complement strand
TTGCTTGCATTTTAATGATGCCAATTATGATGGTTTTTGCTTTAATTATGGGTATCGCTGGCGGAGTTTTTGCCGCAGCACAATTTTACAATATTGATCCTGAAGCTTTTTTAGAATCTGTGAGAACTTTTTTAGAACCATCAGATTTACTCATGGTTTTAGTAAAAGGTCTGATTTTTGGAGCTATAGTTGCCATTAATGGTTGTAGTTGGGGACTAACTACTAAGGGGGGAGCAAAAGAAGTTGGAGAATCAGCAACAACAGCAGTTGTAACTACTTGGGTATTAATTTTTATGACTGACTTTTTTATCTCTGTGTTGATGTTCGACAAGAATATACCTTAACTGTTACAGCACAGCGTCAATAAAACAATCATGCCCAGCCAATAAACAGCTTACATAATCAGATTTTTAACTTCCGCCTTGCGGCTGGGGCTGATACCATTAAGGAAACATTAGTCACTATGTTGAAAAATAAAAATGCTATATTTAATAATATATCAACAAAATATATTCTGAGAATATAACTAATGTCCTGACAAAAAATAGTATCAAATAGTACCCAATCTTGAGTTTTGTAGCAATTAGTTCAATAAAAAAAATGGTAGAAATTATAATTTAACGAGCCATCAATAAATTTGATTGCTATATTGTACTAAATAAGTATTCTGGTGAGGATGGGGAAAGCTGTGCGTAATGATTTACATGGCTTAGATATTAGTCATAAAGAATTGCAAAAGTTGACTAATTTACCTGTTAAAGATGAATTAATTATTATTAGCAATCCTTTAAGAAAATTTGCTCAAAGAATTTTAGAGAAGATCAAGGGTTCTGAAGGAGCTACTGTAGTTTTTATTAGTTGTTCTATTTTTGTCTTTAGTTATTTGCTGTTTGATCTAATTCTGAAACTATTTGCTACTTGGATGTCAATTCCATCCTGGGTTTTGTTAATAATTTTATGTTTATGGGGTGGTGGAGTTACACAGATTGTTTTGTATTTATTATGGTGGAAAAAACTTAAAGTAATTAATCAGAATATGACCAATGCTTTAGAAATACTTTTAAATGATGTTGATAGATATAATGCCGTCATCAAAGCTATAGATATTAATGATCAAATAGAAGCAGCTGGAAACCCAGGAGTAGTTATTCAAGAAAGAGAAAGAGTGATCGCTGCCCTAAAACTCACCAGAACCGATTTAGTTAGGGCTTTGAAGACAGAAAGAATTTTAAGAGAAAACAAGAATTTCATTCTCAGGAATACAGAACTATTTGCGAATAATTTAGCCACTTTAACAGCAATGCAAGTGACAGAAGAGGCTACCGAACATGGTAGGTTGCTCAATGAAGCTTTGCAAATTGCCTTAGATGTGCAACTTGAGATGAAAAGGCTGCAAACTCAAGCCTAGCAGATAAAATCAGCTTTTTGACTTCTGCCTTGCGGTTAACCCCCCAGGACTGCAACCAACGGTCTAACATAAAGAGGTGTGAATTTAGCGATCGCCTATAAGTATGGACTGGAAAGACATTAGAGGTAACTGGGTACTGATTCCCCCAAAACCCATCGGGATCATCCATTTTTTGGGAGGTGCATTTGTCGCCACTGCACCCCATCTGACTTATCGCTGGCTACTAGAACAACTTGCGGATAAGGGGTATGTTATTATTGCTACTCCATTTGTGAATACCTTGGATCATATTGCGATCGCTAAAACAGTACTACTAAACTTTGAACGCACCATAGAAAGATTACAAGACTCTAGGGCGTTACGCCAGGTTTATCTCCCTACTTATGGACTAGGGCATAGTATGGGTTGTAAACTACACTTACTCATCGGGAGTCTGCTACCTGTAGAACGTGCCGGGAATATTTTAATTTCCTTCAATAACTACGCCGCGAAGGAAGCTATTCCTTTAGTGGAACAGTTAAATTCTACTTTCTTGGTTGAGTTTACACCCTCACCACTAGAAACAAACCAGATGATCCAGGAAAGCTACAATATCCGCCGCAATTTATTAATAAAATTCAGCAACGATACCATTGACCAATCAGCACCTTTAACTAAAATCTTACAAGCCCGTTTTTCTGGCATGGTGACAACACAAACCTTACCAGGCAATCACACTACACCTTTAGGTCAAGATATCAAATGGCAATCAGGAGCGTCATTTACCCCCTTAGACGCTTTAGGGCAATGGTTTAGACAAGAAGTATACCGCGATTTGAACCAGCTAAAACGTGCCATTCTCTTATGGATAAATCCCTTGTCACCTCCATAACATTTGCTCAATAACTCTAAAATTTAGGATATTCTTATTAATTTTCAAATTTGCATTTTATATGTTTCAAATCCTGGTAATTGATGATGACATTTCTATTCAGACACTCCTAAAAAGGATGTTAGAAAAACAGGGCTATAAGGTAGTTACTGCTAGTAATGGAGAAGAAGGAATTGCCCTAGCGATCGCTTACCATCCAGCGCTAGTAATTTGTGATTGGATCATGCCAGGATTGAACGGATTAGAAGTCTGTAAGCGCATGAAGACAGACCCCAATTTGTCCACTACATTCTTTATTTTTTTAACATCTTTAGATTCCATCGCTGATCGAGTCAAGGGACTAGATGCAGGTGCTGATGATTTTATTTCCAAACCTATTGAACAGAATGAATTAAAAGCAAGAGTTCGAGCCGGATTGCGCCTGCATCAATTAAGTCAGGATTTACATACCCAAAAGTTGCTTTTAGAAACAGAATTAGCGGAAGCAGCAGAATATATGCGATCGCTTCTGCCTTTACCAACCACCGAACCCTTCAGCATCAATTCTCGTTTCATTCCTTCCCGACAACTTGGTGGCGATAGTTTCGATTACTTCTGGCTAGATTCTGACTATCTAGCTATATACTTACTAGATACCGCCGGTCATGGACTTAAAGCCGCCCTGCCTTCAATTTCCGTACTAAATCTGTTACGTTCCCGCGCCTTAAAAGGTTTGAATTATTATCAACCAAGTGCTGTACTCAAAGCTTTAAATCAAACCTTCCAGATGAATTACCAAAATGATAAATATTTTACTATTTGGTATGGAGTTTATCACCGAGTTAAGCGGCAGTTAGTGTATGCAAGTGCTGGTCATCCACCAGCAGTATTAGTATCAGGCACATCTCCTAAAAACACGGACATTCAATTACTCAGAACCCCTGGTATGCCAGTGGGAATGTTTCCAGAGGCAAAATATGAGGATGCGTATTGTAATATTGATAAATCGAGCAGCCTTTATATTTTTAGTGATGGTGCTTACGAAATCACGAAAGTAGATGGCACACTTTGGAGTTTGGATGGTTTTATTCAAATACTTGTTAGCTTACAACACACAGTTGATCGCCAACTCGATCAGGTATTGAATTATTTGATCGCGTTGAACTCCAAAGAGGCATTTGAAGATGATTTATCAATTCTACAAATTAATTTTGATTAATCATTTTTTAGAAAGTAAGGATTGATTAAATTCATCTTGATTTGAAAATATCTCAAACACTTTATCCATACCCGTTAATTCAAATAATATTCTGATTTGTTCATTAATAGAACATAGAACTAGCCTCGTGTTTGCTGCTCGTAACGTTTTGAAAGCTAATACCAAACTTCCCAAGGCAGAGCTATCCATAAATGAAACATCTTGACAATCAACTAAAATTGTTTTTGCACCACTTTCTAGTAATTGGTTAATATATTGTCGTAGCTCTTGTGAGTTGGTAGTGTTGACAATCCCACCGAGTTTTACGATTTCGACTTGTTGATTCATAATACTTATGCCCGGATTGTTTTAAAAAAATGTCATGATTTTGTTAGTATTATATACCAATAGGCATAGTTTTGAAAAAACCAGCCAAACAAAACACAACTTATCCATGTTTAGTGGTATATCATAAATCCTTATTCATAAATAAAAAAGTATCAAGTATTTCATTTTTAAGAAATCGTAAATATTACCTAACAATAACCATTTATAAAATAAAATTTATGCAATATATATGAAGATGTGGCAATAATTAATCTAAGATGTCTTCATAAAAAAGACATAAAAAATTCAAACATAAATTTCTCAAAGTTGATTTCAATAGTCAGTTTGTTATATCAGAACCTGGATTTTTTGGCTGAAAATGAGAGCTACTTCTTATGGTAGAAGGAAAATTAGTTGAAAATGAATAAATTATTTATAAACCTTTTGAACATTTAAATCATGAACCTCATTGCTTGGATAATTCTAGGTTTGATTGCTGGAGCTATTGCTAAAGCTATTTACCCTGGCCGTCAGGGCGGTGGAATCATTGCAACCATGCTTTTGGGTATTATTGGGGCTTTAATCGGGGGAACTATTGTAACTCTCTTAGAAACAGGGAGATTACAATTCACTGCGGCAACGTTAAGTATTCCTGGTATAATTGTGGCGATTATTGGTGCAATAGTTGCTATTTTTTTATGGGGTTTGTTAACTGATCGTACCAGTCATTAGTAAGAGAGAACAGATAATCGTGGTGAAAGCCAAGTTATTAGGAGCAAACAGAAAAACTCCACTTTTTTAGACAAGGTGGAGTTTTAGACGAATATTAAGTTTATATTTTTAGCTAAACATTTACCTTAGCCTTTGACCAAACACCGCTTTCATTTTCATCAAACTGTTCGTGAACAGCCTCCCAAGCCGTTTGTTCAGCAGTGAACTCATCACTTGTCTGATCTAACACGGCATTGTAGCGATCCATGAATGTACGTTGGGCTTCTGGAGAAAGGTGAGAGCGAACTTCAGGAGACAAATCCTCTGGGCTGTTACATGGTCCAGAACAAGGATGAGTCAATGTTTTATCAGTTGTGTGAATTTCTTCGCCACCACTACCTTCAATTAGTAACTGAAATTCTCCTATGCGATCGCTTGGCACTTCTGTCATTAAGATAAACTCACCAGCTTGTAAGCGTGTTTGATAAACTGCGGCTTTATCTTCAGGCATTCCCCAAGCAGTTAAAGCTGATACAAGTCCAGCACCAGCGCTACCAGCGATCGCTCCACTCGCAGCCCCTAGCAACAACGCACCAATGGGGCCAGCTGCCACAATCGGGCCAACAAAGGGAACGAACAGTACACCCACACCAGTCAGCAAGCTGAGAAACGAGCCAAACAAGGAACCGAAAATTGCTCCTGTTCTCAAGCCTCCCAGAATCACATCTTTCTTCGTAATAAAACCAGAAATTCGCGTTTCTGATTGGAAGTTTTTGCCCATTACTGAAATATTATCTCTAGGCACACCCCTATCTAATAAACGTCGAATCACCTGGTCAATTTGCTTTTGTTCTTTAAATACAGCTGATATGGTACGTTCTGCTTGATAAACTTCTGGCACTTTTATACTCCTTAAAACTTATTTTTTTTATAGACAAATTAAACAGTTATGAGAAGATTGACTTTGCTGCGCCAACTTTAAATAATCAATCTTCCCTGACTTCGCAGTTTATTTACCTAGTACGGCCTGGTGTAAATAGATATACTATTTAAAAAAGTTCAATGACTTTTGATTTCACGGCGGTACTAGTGCTACACACCTACAGGGGTTTTAGTTTCTGCGGTTGGTTGTACACCGTTAGGTTCTAAAGCTTGTCCTTCAATGAATGAGCGCAGCATCCAAGCCATTTCTTCATGCTCTTCCATCAGTCCCGTTAAAAAGTCAGAAGTTCCTTCATCATGAAATTGCTCACTGCACTGATCCACATGATCTCTTAAATTACGAATCACCTGCTCGTGATTTTCTCCGAGTTGAGCTACCATCTCTGTTGCTAGGGGAACCTCTCCACTATGTTCTTTGAGAGTAGCAATCTTGAGAAATCCTTCCATTGTCCCCACTGGGAAACCGCCCAAAGCCCGAACCCGTTCTGCTAAAGCATCAATATTTTCGGTCAGCTTTTCGTACTGTTCTTCCCAAAGTTCATGCAAACTGCGGAATTGAGGGCCGACTACATCCCAATGGTACTTTTTGGTTTTTACGATCAAAACGTAGGAATCTGCTAAATCTTGATTTAACAGATTGACTACACCTTGACGCTGCTCTTCTGTCAAACCAATATTAATTTTACGCATTCTTTTCCATCTCTAAACGAACCTATGTATAAATCATCAACAATTTAGGCATAATAAACATCGCCCAGAGGAAAGATAACTCAGCGTCATTAATTACAACCTACGGATAGTTTTATCTGTG
>NZ_JAYGHH010000046.1:21975-28318 GCF_034931045.1 Nodularia sp. UHCC 0506 | reverse complement strand
ACTAACCGATATGAATAAAAATTGCTGAACACATACAAGCTGGCTGTTAAGTAACTGGAAATTTAAAGTAATCTCTGACTCCCCCCTGCACCCTGCACCCTGCCTCTTCCGTGAGGGAAAGTATATTTTGTTGTTTAACTTTTCTGATATCGCATTCCGGGAAGTTGAGAAACTAAACCCATAAGTTCCAACTGTAATAATGCACTGGAAACTGAGCCAGTATTCATCCCTGTTTTTTGCACAAGAGAATCAAAGGGCAAAACATCACAGGCGATCGCATTCATCACTTGTTGCAATTCTGGGGGTAAATCCGGCAACTTGATTGGTTCTGGAATTGGTGTAGTATCAATCGTGTCAATTTTTGGGATTGCTCCCAGCATTTTTAACAATTCATCCAGTTCTTTAAGAATCAAAGAAGCACCTTGATTGAGTAATTTTAAACATCCTTGAGATGGATAATCATCTATTTTTCCAGGTAATGCATAAACATCTCTACCAAATTCATTCGCATAGGAGGCTGTAATTAATGCCCCTGATTTAACAGGTGCTTCCATAACCAAAACTGCACGACTTAAACCTGCAATAATGCGATTACGGCGAGGAAAGTGGGTGCGATCAGGTGGTGTTTTGGCTGGATATTCACTCACAACTAAACCTTGATTTAAAATCTGTTTGTATAAATCTCGATTTTTCTGGGGATAAATCACATCGACACCAGTACCTAAAACGGCGATTGTCCTTCCCCCGGCTTTCATCGTAGCGAGATGGCTTTCTGTATCGATGCCCTCCGCCATACCAGATACAACTGTAAAGCCATTTTTTGCTAAAGCTGTGCTAATCTGGCGAGTCCAGCGAATACCATAATCTGAAGGTCGGCGTGTTCCCACAATCCCGACTAGGGGTTTTTGCCCCAGATTTTCTAGCAATTCAACTTCACCACGATAGTACAACATTGGCGGTGGGCTGGGAGTTTCCAGTAACAACCGGGGATAATCTGCATCGGCTGGTGTCCAGAAATGGGGGTTTTCTTCCTGGTGTTGGATCAGTAATTGTTCTGGATGTAGACGCGATCGCTGTTCAACTACTTTCCCTAATGTCTGAAAACCAAAACCTTCAACTTCTCCTAACTGGGATTTGGTAGCATTCCAAGCTGTGGCTAGTGTGCCAAAATGCTGGTGTAACCGTCGCAATAACACTGGCCCTACCCCAGAAATTCGCGTCCAAGCCAGCCAATATGCTCTTTCTTCTACCACTATGCCATCCTCACAACTTAATTGAGTATTCCCAAATTAGGTTTGTTTCTCACTAGTACCGCCGTGAAGGAGGGGCGTATTGCAGCCCGTACAAAAGTCTTATATCAACTTAAATTCCCGACTTCTTCAAGAAATCGGGAATATGCTTGTTCAGTAATTATTGAGAATTGCTATGGTGTCCTGAACTTCTTAGAAGCCATTAGTGTCCATAACTAAATGACTTAGCTAACATGGTAATATGACCAATTGCATAAGTGGTAACAAATGCCTCGGCCAGTTTAGTAAGTATTGAAAGACCACTAACAGGATCGTAGTAACCAGGGTCACTCTGTTGAGAACTTTCTCCACCAGAGATAAAGTCTACATCCTTTAATTCATTCAGAAAGCTTTCAGAATCTTGAAACAATTCAGAACCAGTAGTGTTTAATTCGTAAAGATTGATGCTTGCCATATTATTAGCTCCTCGATATGCTGCGCGTTAATTAACTTGGTAAACAATTAAGCTATGATTTGCTGAACTGTTACTGCTAGTTTTAGTGATAAATTTTGAGAAAATCAATCCTAAAAAAAATTAAATTAGACATATTTTCAGGTTTTATGTCTTAATTGAATAGTAATATCTTCTTTGTCCAGTTTGCCTAAAATGATGGGGTATTTCTGGATGTGTGAGTTTGCCATTTGCGGAAGTTCTGTAGAAAAGGTGGGGCTTTAACCATCTTCTAGCTGCAAAAAACCTCAACGCGTTACCCTAGATACTAGAAGCTCAAAACATATTATGATACTAGAAGAAATTGCAGGTACGCTGGCAGAATTGTTTGATACAGCAGAAGTTAAAGCGATCGCTCCTGGATCTTGGCAAGTGGACACCCCTAGTTTTCGGCTATTGGTGCTGCTTTCCGAAGATAATACTTGGTTACGAATTCTACTGCCCATTGTACCGATCCAAGAAGCCCAACCGTTTTTAGCACAGTTTCTAGAAGCCAACTTTGATGACACCCAAGAAGTCCGTTATGCCTTGTTTGATGGCGTAGTTTGGGCAGTGTATCAACACAATAGTGAGACGTTGGTTAGCGCAGATTTTGCCAGTGCGATCGCGCGACTGATATCTTTATACGAAGCTGGTTTAGATAATGTCTTCAATCGTCTGATTGAAAGTCGCATCCGGCAAATTATCTTGACAGCAAAACAGCAAGGACAATCTCTTGCAGCTACCATGCAAAATCTAGACCGTTTTTATGCAGAAGGATTGTTAGGTGAAATTGACCAAACCACAGCAGCCAGAGAACAAGTATTAACAGCTTGGCAACGTCAGTTAGAACGCTTATGGAATGAAATCGAGATTAAACGTGAATAAAATCCCAATTTATTTGTGATTTTGAATATTCTCACCCAAACATATATTAATATATAGCGATCCTAAATAAGATGTGAACATTTCTCTCTTCCTCTGTGATCTCTGTGTCTCTGTGGTTTGTTAAAAAAAATCCCGTTCAAAACTCAAATAGGATTTCTATATGGATATAATTGAAATTCTCAAAGAAGACTATCAAAGGTTTCCAGAAAACCAAACATACAGCATTTACGCCGAAGACGTTTATTTTCAAGATCCATTAAATAAATTTCGGGGAGTGAAACGTTATCAGCAGATGATTAAATTCATCCAGACATGGTTCATTAATCCTCAGATGGATGTACATGATATTCAACGTTTAGAAAACACCATAAAAACCGAGTGGAAACTTAGCTGGAATACACCCATCCCGTGGAAACCCCGCATTTCCATCTCCGGCTGGAGTGAACTAGAAATAAACGCTAATAACTTGATTATTTCCCATATAGATTATTGGTACTGTTCACCCCTAGACGTAATCAAACAGCATTTCTCTTGGTAATCACACAATATATTAGGACTTACGCAAGAACTCTCTGAAACCCTCTTTACTTTGTGTCCTTTGTGTCCTTTGTGGTTTGTTTTCTCATAATTTTGCGTAACTCCTGTATATTTACCTGAAAACTGATGTAAAGCGCTGTTTTTTCTGTTTATCCGAAAATCTCAAGCAAGATTATGTAGTATGTAGGTATGTAATCATACGTGCGGACAAGCTTAACCCATGACAGTCATCACAATTCGGGAAGAAGGGCGAATAGATACCGGATTTGCAGCCATTCTCAAATTTGATGGCGGAGAATACCCAGTTACGATTACTGACCCCTTTACCCCCAAGGAAGAAAAAGAACTTGAGTGGTATTTTGAAGAATGGGTAACGTTTCCTTTTAGTGATACTGTCATTGCAGAGAGGGCAGCAGCCAGCGTTAAAATATACGGTGAAAGCCTATTTAAGCAGGTTTTTCAGGCAGATTTCAATGCTTACAGCTTATATCGACAACTGCGGGGTAATCTGAGTCAAGTACAGATTGAAATTGTGGCGAAAACCCCAGAATTTCACGCTTTACACTGGGAAGCTCTACAAGACCCAGATTTAAGCCGACCACTGGCGGTAGACTGTGTAATGTTGCGGAAGAATGTCAGACCTGCACCACCAGTTTCAGCTAATGTGCAGTCATCGCCTGTGATTAATCTGCTGGTGGTGGTGGCGCGTCCTGATGAGGAAAGGGATGTGGGCTATCGGACAATTTCTCGCCCGTTGCTGGAATTGATTGACAATAGCAATTTGCGGGTAAATGTTGAGTTGCTGCGTCCGGGAACTTACGAAAGTTTGTCTAAGCATTTGCAAGAAAAAGGTGCGGGATTTTATCACGTCATTCATTTGGATATGCACGGGGCGCTGCTAAATTATCAACAGGTTCAGTCTTCCAGCAAACCTGAACGCTATTTTTATAAAGGGCGCTATGGACGTGGTGATTTGCAGCCCTTTGATGGGGTGAAAGCTTTCGTCTGCTTTGAGGGCGAGTCTCAGGGAAAGGTTGATTTGCTAGAAGCTTCAGAGTTAGCCGCATTGTTGACAGGAAAGGGGATTCCTGTGTGTATTCTCAATGCTTGTCAGTCGGGGAAACAGGTGAAGAACTCCGCCAGCGAGGAGGGGTTAAGTGAAGATACTCGTGAAACCAGTCTGGGAAGCCGGTTAATGACCGCAGGGATGCAGATGGTGGTGGCAATGGGGTATTCTGTCACTGTGTCGGCGGCAAAGTTGATGATGTCACAGCTTTATCAACATTTGTTTGATCATAAACCCATGACTGAAGCTATCAGGCTGGGGAGGCTGGAACTGTTCAATGATAAAGAACGTAAAGCCTATTTCAATAAATATATTAATTTAGAAGATTGGTTATTACCTGTGGTTTATTCTCATCAGGTAGTGAATTTTAATTTACGGCAGTTTACACCAGAAGAAGAAGAGAAATATTACGAATCTGTTGCTATTCAGTATCGTTTCTCCTTGCCGGAATATGGATTTATTGGTCGGGATTTGGAGATTCTCAAAATTGAGAAAGCTTTGCTCAGGCATAATGTTTTGCTGTTGCAAGGTATGGGGGGAACAGGTAAAACAACTTTGTTAAATTATTTAAGGGAATGGTGGCAGAGGACACATTTTGTTGAGGATGTATTTTATTTTGGCTATGACCAAAAAGCCTGGACGCTGACACAAATTTTGTTTGATATTGGTCAGCAGGTGTATGGTAAATTTGAACAGCCGAAGTTTCAAGCCATGAGTCAGCCTGCACAGGTAGGGAAATTAGTGGCAGATTTGCGGGGTGCAGCTTACGCTGTGATTTTGGATAATTTGGAATCGGTGACTGGACAACAACTGGCGATTCAAAATACTTTGCCAGAGGTAGAACGTCAGCAAATCCGGGATTTTATAGGGAAGTTGGTAGGTGGTAAAACGCGGGTGGTCTTGGGTTCACGGAGTCGGGAAGAATGGCTACAATCTCAGACTTTTAAACAGAATATTTATGAGTTACAAGGATTAGATCAAGAAGCCAGGACGGAATTAGCAGAGAAAATTTTAGAACGGAATGTAGCTGCACACCTTGTTGATGGGATTCGTCAAGATGCCGATTTTGAAAAATTGATGAAATTGTTGGCAGGGTATCCCCTGGCGATGGAAGTTGTGTTGACGAATTTGCAAAGGCAATCACCCCAGGAGATTTTGCAGGGGTTGCAAGGGGCTGATGTCAATTTGGATGTGGTGAGTGAGGATAAGACCAAGAGTATTTTGAAATGTGTGGAATATTCTCACAGTAATTTGTCACCAGATGCACAGAAATTGTTACTGTGTTTGGCTCCTTTTAGTGGGTTTATTTTCCGTGGAACTATTCCGGGTTACATCGAGGAACTACAAAAGCTAGAACCATTAAATGATTATTATTTTGATAAATTAGATGATGCCATTCAAGAAGCAATTAACTGGGGTTTACTCTCACTAATTGAGAATAATCATGATTTACTAAAAATTCAACCTATTTTCCCCTACTTTTTAAAGACTAAGTTAGCATCTGTTGATGAGACAATACAGGCAGCTTTAGAAAAAGGGTTTAAAAACCACTATATAGGTTTGGCAGGATATTATCAACGTCTCATGGATTCTAAAGATGCTCAAGAACGTCAAACGGGTATATTATTCTTTAATTGGGAATATGAAAACCTTTATCATGCTCTGCTAATTTGTTTGCGGAAACAAGAAAGTATTAGGATCTACTTTTGTTTATATCAATACTTTAAATTGATTAGTGATCACCAAAGTAACCTCAAATTGGCAGAAATGGTTTGTCAAAACTTAGAAAATTATCCCCCGGCATTTATCCAGGGTAAATTAGGTTATCAGATAGCACTGGCAATTGGTAGCCTGGGTAATTGTCAACTGAAGGCAAAGCAGTACCAGCAAGCTAAATGTTCTTACGAAAAGACTTTAGAAATTTATCCTACCTTAGTGGGTGAAGAAGAAAGACAAAAACAACGTTGGCAAGCCACCACCTACCACCAGTTGGGAAGAGTTGCCGAAGAATTGCGAGAATATGAACAAGCACGGCGTAATTTTCAACTGGCTTTGAATATCGACATCGAATATGGCCATCGCTATGAACAAGCCGGTACCTACCACAATTTGGGAATGGTTGCCCAAGATTTA
>NZ_JAYGHH010000046.1:14843-21637 GCF_034931045.1 Nodularia sp. UHCC 0506 | reverse complement strand
CGAGAATATGAAGAAGCACGACGCAATTATCAACAGGCTTTGAATATCAAAATCGAATATGGCGATCGCTATGAACAAGCCAGCACCTACGGTCAATTGGGACTACTTGCAGCAGCAGAGGAAAACTACCCAGAGGCGAGGGCTAACTTGCAAACAGCGTTAGATATATATGTTGAGTATCAGGATGAATATTATGCAGCGATGACACGAGAAAATCTAGACAAATTACCAGATTGATCATTACAGCAATTCAAGCCCCCGGACTTATCCGTGGGGTATTTAATTTTGAATTTTGAATTTTGAATTTTGAATTCGGAGCGAAGCGACGTGACGCATTCCCCCTCCCCGCAAGCGAAGAAAGGGCTAAGATTTAAAGATAAAACTAAACCATATTAGTCTCCCTGTGGGAGAGTTCCAACCTTGTCCGCAGGTGGTTCTGTGTAGTCACAAAATATATTTAATCCTATTTTAAGTATATACAAAACAATCACAGTGGCGATCGCGGGATCAATTGGTAATCCATTGGTGGTTGCAAGACCGACTAGAGAGACAATCAAACCTGATAGCAACGGTGAACTCCCTGGATTTTTCGTATATTCTTTGAGTTGACCACGAAAGCCATCATCACCGCAGAGTTCTTGACGCAGTACATTCAGCGTGACTTTCCAGATTGATTTGCCTTCTGACATTAATGTTTTGCCATTTTTCTCAATCCATAAATCCTCAAATGAGCGTTCAACTTTACCGTTGTGTCTGGCTAAGTTATCTAGGGCATACTGTGCGGGTTTGTAATCTTGCAAGATTTCCCGCATAGCCATGATTTCGTTACTACTGATTTGCGCTTCCATAGTTTAATTAGTTTTTTGGTTTAAGTTCTCAAGTTGACCCCAATTTTCAGACTTTAGCATTTATCGCGTTTTTTGTTGTGTCGATTGAACATCGACCGAATTGAAATAAGCCCTGGCGATTGAAATCGCGGCTACACAGACGAAACCCACCTTCGTGGGTTAAAAACTTTGATTTTCTCTTAGCCCAGGCGATTGGAAATCGCGGCTACACAGACGAAACCCACCTTCGTGGGTTAAAAACCCTAATTTTCTCTTAGTCCGCGCAGGCGGACTTTGTTTGTATAGCCGCGACTTCTAGTCGCCCGGTACAAGATATGAAGATAATTAATTGTTAGGGATGTCTACAATGAGTCAATATGCAGATTAGCCAAGAACTATCTCTACCCAGTATGGGCTGTGGCACTTGGGCATGGGGTAATCAATTACTCTGGGGATATGATGAAAGCATGGATGAACAGTTACAAGCTGTTTTTAATCTCTGTGTCAGCAATGGTGTAACTTTGTTTGATACTGGTGATTCTTACGGGACTGGGCGATTAAATGGACGCAGTGAGTTACTGTTGGGGCGATTTACTCAGGAATATCAAGGGGTAAATCAAGATAAGATTTGCATTGCTACTAAGCTGGCGGCTTACCCTTGGAGATGGACTCGTCAAGCAATGGTTAAGGCTTGTCAGGCTTCGGCGCAACGTTTGGGCAAAAATGTCGATTTGGTGCAAATGCACTGGTCTACGGCTAATTATGCACCTTGGCAAGAATCAGGTTTGTTAGATGGTTTGGCTGATTTATACGAACAAGGTCTAGTGCAGGGGGTCGGTTTATCTAATTATGGTCCGAAACGTCTGCAACGGGTACATCAAAAGTTTGCGGCGCGGGGTGTTCCTATTAAAACTCTGCAAGTTCAGTATTCTTTACTATCTACCTATCCGGTGACGGAATTAGGGTTGAAGGATGTTTGTGACGAATTGGGGATAAAGTTAATTGCCTATAGTCCTCTGGCGTTGGGGATTTTAACGGGAAAATATGCGGAAAAAGGCAGTTTACCCAAGGGTATCCGGGGTTTATTATTTAGGCAGCTTTTACCTGGAGTGCGATCGCTCTTAGAATGTTTACGAGAGGTGGCAGAATTTAGAAATAAAACTATGTCTCAGGTAGCAATTAATTGGTGTATCTGTAAGGGTACTATTCCTATCCCTGGGGCGAAAAGTCTAGAACAGGCGCAGCAAAATATTGGTGCTTTGGGTTGGTTGTTAGATTCTGGCGAAATTGCTGCTTTAGATCAAGCTGCTGCAAGTACGGATAAGAAAATGGTGCAAAATATCTTTCAAACTCAGTAGAAAATCACCGTGTATCTATCTATTCCGCTTTGTTTAAGTCAAATTTTTTAACGTTCGCGTAGCGTGCGCGTAGCGCATACCGCCAAGAACGCCAAGGACGCAAAGTCAAGAAAGAAAAGGAAGAAATGCTTGACTGAACTGTATGCTTTGTAGAGACGCGATTAATCACGTCTCTAACTACTCCCTGAGTTTAGAAATCTTCGGGTAAAACCCATTTTGGTGGTTCGGTCATTTTTTTCCGCAAGCGTTCTTCTGCCATGATCAGCATTTGGTCTAAAGATGTCTCTTCGATAAATTTGCTTGTGGCTTCTCTAAACTTGATATGGGGGCATTTATCCCCTAATATACAGCCGTTCACGCAGGCTTGAGCGCAATCAATTTGTTGTTCCACAGTGAGTCCCTCTCTTTAAAATATGAGTTAAGAGTTGTGATTGATACGGCAAATCTCTACTCTTAATATCAAGTCTCCTTAATTGACTATGATAAAACTGCTGCTACGCTAATAGCATATATATCAAATGTTTTGCTAACAAGGGCGCTCATGTCGGAACTCTTAGCTATTACTGGAACCATCGCCGCGATCGCCACGGCTGTAATTCCCCAACAGGGTAGCGTTAGTATTGTACGGGTGTCTGGTTCCCAAGCAATGGCGATCGCACAAGCTCTATTTTCCGCCCCTGGTCAGCAAGTTTGGGAAAGTCACCGCGTTCTTTACGGTTATATCCGCCATCCCCAGACACAAGCATTGGTGGATGAAGCGCTGTTATTAATTATGCAAGCCCCCCGTTCTTACACTCGTGAAGATGTGGTAGAATTCCATTGTCACGGCGGAATTATGGCAGTGCAGCAGGTCTTACAATTGTGTCTAGAACATGGTGCTAGGCTTGCTCAACCCGGTGAATTTACGCTCCGAGCCTTTTTGAATGGACGACTAGATTTAACCCAAGCTGAAAGCATTGCTGATTTAGTGGGTGCGCGATCGCCCCAAGCTGCTCAAACTGCTTTAGCTGGTTTACAAGGAAAATTAGCCTCTCCGATTCGGCAGTTACGCAACCACTGTTTAGATATTCTGGCAGAGATTGAAGCTCGAATTGATTTTGAAGAAGACTTACCACCGTTGGATTATAAAGCCATAATATCAGATATTGATCACGTTGCCGCAGAAATTACTAAATTTTTAGCCACAAAGGATAAAGGGGAACTGCTGCGAACTGGTTTAAAAGTGGCAATTGTGGGACGACCAAATGTTGGTAAATCCAGCTTATTGAATGCTTGGAGTCAGAGCGATCGCGCCATTGTAACTGACTTACCAGGGACAACCCGTGATGTGGTGGAATCTCAGCTTGTGGTCGGGGGAATACCTGTGCAAGTCTTAGATACAGCCGGGATTCGGGAAACAATAGACCAAGTAGAAAAAATTGGCGTAGAGCGATCGCGTCGGGCGGCAAATGCAGCTGATTTAGTATTATTAACTATTGACGCTGCTGCCGGATGGACTCAGGATGACCAAGCAATTTACGAACAAGTCCAACATCGCCCTTTAATTCTAGTAATTAATAAAATTGATCTTGTAGAAACAGCATCTCTTAACTTTGGGAAATATCCCCAAAATATTCACCAAACTGTTACCACAATTGCAGCAGAAAATCAAGGCATTGATGCCTTGGAAATGGCAATTTTAAACATAGTACAAACAGGGAAAGTGCAAGCGGCTGATCTGGATTTAGCAATTAACCAAAGACAAGCAGCAGCCCTAACTCAAGCTAAAATATCTTTAGAACAGGTACAAACAACAATTACAGATCAATTACCCCTTGATTTCTGGACAATTGACTTACGTGGTGCAATTCAAGCGTTAGGAGAAATTACTGGAGAACAGGTTACTGAATCTGTCCTTGACCGGATTTTTAGTAGATTTTGTATAGGTAAATAAATTCAGATGAAATTAAAATCATGTCGTATATAGCTGATAATAATTCTGTCAATGCCTTAATTGTGGGATCTAGCCAAGGTATAGGTTTGGGGCTTGTGATCAAATTGCTAGAAGATGATAGAATTGCTAAAGTTTATGCAACTTATCGTCAACTGGAATCAGCCGGAGAATTAATCGCTTTAGAAAAAAAATATTCTAATAAATTAATTTGTGTATCTTTGGATATTACTGAAGAATCGCAAATTGCCGAAGTTGTTCAACGAATTAAAGCCGAAGTCAATAAATTACATTTAGTGATTAACTGTGTGGGAATATTGCATGACGGCACTTTCCAACCTGAAAAAAGTTTAAAACAAATTAATTCCGAAAATTTGCTGCGTTACTTCCAAATTAACAGTGTTGGTTCTATTCTTCTAGCTAAACACCTGTTACCTTTATTTCGCCATAATGAAAATAGTGTTTTTGCCAGTATTTCTGCTAAATTAGCTAGTATTGGTGACAATAAAATTGGTGGCTGGTATGGCTATCGGGCTTCTAAAACCGCACTCAATATGTTTATGCGAACAGCAGCAATTGAGTATGGCAGAAGTTGTCCTAAAACATTGATAGTAACTTTACATCCTGGGACAACTGATACACGCCTATCCCGTCCATTTCAGAGAAATGTACCACCAGAAAAATTATTTTCAGTCGAACTTTGTGTAACTCAATTGCTGTCTGTTATTGACCAACTTCAAGAAGGTGATAGCGGACAATTTTTCTCATGGGATGGAAGTAAGTTACCTTGGTAATTCGTAATTTGTAATTCGTAATTCGTAATTTGTAATTCGTAATTCGTAATTCGTAATGCCTCCTTTCCTGCGGAACGCTACACGAACGGAGGAGCTTCGCTAACGTAATTCGTAATTCAGGGGGGGTTGGGACTTCTTAAAATTATATTTAGGGGATTCTTGCTTGAACGGGATATCCAAAATGCCCTAAAGAGGAATCTATACAGCAATATCCCAGATTACTTTACCCAGCCTAACGCGCCACTTCGCTAACAGCACATATCCTGACTGTCCGACGGTGTGCAATACCTGAGAAACCCGCGCAGGCGGGTTACAGACTTGATTTGCGGTTGATTAAGGATTAATTTGTAAACTCAATTAACTTGAATCCCCAAGGTTTCATCGCTGCAAGTGCTATTTCTCTATCTACACCTTCATAAGCCTCCCATTCTGAGTGCTTATCTTTAGGATGTCCGTCACCGACATGACCTGCAACTTTAATTACCGGAACCCCCGCCAATTGATTACGCTCCATTCCTTTGGGAATTACTAGTTGGAGTTTATGACCCACGAATTTCGAGACACTGTTATCAGCTACAGATTTACGGACTAAACAAATATCACCAGCAGTCCCCCAAGTTGTTGGGTAGATATGGAGGAACGATATATAGGTTACTGGTTTGATGGCTCTTTTTAGAACTTGCACTTTTTGTAATCCTTACTCATATACTACTCTAATTAAAATACAATCTTGTAATTATCGTTCTAACTCTCACTCTAACTCTGTCACAGATGATACGAGTAATTAAACCTTTTAACTGGCTCTTAATTCCCTATTGTGCCATGAACAATTATGATATATTCATGAATTCAAAGAGGGTTTTATTAAAAGTTCTTCTAACGAATCTTTTCCGGGCGACGGAGCTGATGAGGTGACTTACCCAATTAATCCCGATGAGAAAACAGCCGATTTATCTCTAACAACCATTCAACGAGTACAAGAAGGTGTGGCGGCAGCGAGCGATCGCGCTGTTCATTATACAATAAAAGCAACTTTGCATCGTCTGGAAGCTATAGCTCAGGGACATGGAGAAACTAGATTCCATGCTATAGTACGTCGTTTTGTGTTGCGATCGCTCATCCATGCTGTTTTTCGAGTCCGGGTGGAAAACCTGGACAGGATACCTCAAACACCCGCTATCCTCGCTGCTAACCATCTCCACCATATCGACCCTTTGCTACTGCTAGGCGAACTCCCCACCCATCCCCACTACTACGTTCTAGGTGATGCTCGTACTCTTTATAACAAGTTTTGGAAACGTTTCACCCTGCGTTTAGTGGGAGGTGTAATTCCTTTAGAACGGATGTGGAAAGAAGAAATAGCGGTGATAGAAGCTGCTAAAGCCGGAAGAAAAGACCTCCTAGAATTAGCGAAAGCAATTGAGGAAAATGTCCCCACCGGGGGCGATATCCAAACTTTGCGCCAAATTGACCGCATTGTACAGGGGATTTTGTCTCAAGATGACGGACTGATATTGTTTCCCGAAGGACGCTTAGGAAGCACTGAGGGTCAATTACACCCCCTGAAGCGAGGAACGGTAATTTATGCTTTGCGGGCTGGTGTACCAATCGTACCAGTGGTACTAATCGGCACTCATGACCTTTATTTCGGAAAAAAGTTAACGGTGCGCTTTGGAGAACCGCTATACTTTTCTCAAACTTCCAAAATTAAGCGTCAAGAAGTAGATGAAGTTTTGGCAGTATTACAAAATTCCATGCTGAATCTTTTACCAACTAACTATCAAGAACCAAAAGGACTCAAACTTTTCCGTCATTTTCTCAATCATATGTTGTGGTAAATCGTGGGGAATTCAATCTTACATCTGTGGTTAATTAGGGCTTGCTG
>NZ_JAYGHH010000046.1:3938-14671 GCF_034931045.1 Nodularia sp. UHCC 0506 | reverse complement strand
AGAGTTCTTCAGCCAGCCGTAATTAATTCTTTCTATTTGTAGAGACGCGATTAATCGCGTCTTTACTATGTAAGAGGAACGAACCACAAAGTACACAAAGTACACAAAGTACACGTTAGTGCAGCGTCTCCCTTTGGGAGAAGAAGGAAGAAGGAAGGAAATTCGGCACACACGTGTAAAAAAAATGGTGTGAAATACTTATTTCTCTAAAAAGTTATCCACTTTGAAATTTGATGTTCCTTCCCAACAGTGGTTCAAAGATGCACTAATTTGAGCGTCAGCAGCATCACTCGATTCCCTCGAAGCATTAAACTGTACTGCTGTCACAATGTACTCAAAAATAATCACAAACTGTTTTTGAGGAGAAATTCTTTCAACTATAATTGTTTCTCCAATCTTGGGAATTTGCGGTAAGTTAACCACAAATGTTTCCTGTTTTGGTTTATCTAGTGGATTTTTAAAGTTGAAGTATTTACAGTAGACAATAATTTTCACGCAAAAAACCACCAATAGTACTAAAAAAAATTAAGTTCCAATATCTAAGTTTGAAACATAAGAATTAATTATAGTAACTAGAATGCCAATTTGTGACACACAAATTAAATCAGTGAATTGTAAACAGTTATTACGCGTATGATGGATAGTTTACTCTTACTTACCACGCCATAACCTTTGTAAAAACTGATAAACTTTCACGATAATTTCTTCGAGCCAGAGTATAGCATGATCAAGCCACTCTAGAAGTTGCTCTAAAGGATGTTTCTCATAGCCGATGAAAGTTGCTTCAACGTCTATCCAATCAGGCTGTAACTCAACTTGACTATGATAACTATTCTCGGTTATGGCTTGAGAATTCGGTTTTTTAGCGGATTTTACCGAATTTTTTTGATTTTGGGTGAGATGGCGGTTGGAGTTTGACTTTTGCAACCAACCAGATTTGGCTTTTGGTTGACTTTCACCCAAGTTTTGAGATGAAATAGGAGAGTTCCCAAACAAATCACCGAAATTCAACCAAGCATCTTTGGCTAAATTTTTATTCTGGAAACGGCGATGATGGGGTAAATTATATCGTGATTCTCCAGGACTATTTCCCTGAGCAATTTTTTTATCTTTACCAACTCCAAAAAAGTAATTAATTGCAGCTTCAATTAAAGCCGGAATATTTAATATTGGAGTTTCTAAACTATCAGTATTAACCGCTATATTTCCTCTAGCAGCTACCTGTGCTTTACCATAAACAAATATATTTAGCTGAGTTTGGACAACTCGGATAATTTCCTGGCTGCGCTGTTGTATGGGTAATAAAGCTTTGGTTTCCCAGTTGGCAATAGATGCGTCTAAAAATCCAATTAATTTATCAGTATTAAGTAAATTTTTGGTTGTGCTTTCAGGTAATGACAGCATATTAACTGAACTGTGTCCAGTAAGTTTTCCTAAAATCCTGTCAATTTTTTGTAGTAATTTACTCTGTGATTTATTTGCAGCTAACTGCCAAGAATGCCAGTAATTACCAACTTCACCAATAATCCTGTCTGCTAATTTTGCCTGTTGTTGGGGTGTCAAAATATCCAAAATTTCATTTTCGGCGGTGACAAGTACCAAATTTCGGTTGACCAAATTTGTGGCAATTCCGCGCATGATTGGCAAATATGGCTGAATATTTTCTGGCGAATCTTCGGAAATTAAGGGTCTGGTAGGGGGATGACGAAAAAGTTTTGACCACAAAAAACCCACAAACTTCAAAGGGGCTGATATTTGGGGGGTTTCAGTCTCGTCTAACTCAGAGGGTAAATTCTTGACTGCTTCTAAGACTTGTTGAATTGGTGTATCAACTGTGGGGGGAGTTTGGGGTTCTTTCCCCTCCAGAGTTTTACCTTCTGATTCTGTGGGGTTTAATAATCTGTATACGGGGTAAAGTAATAGTTCTACACCCCACTTCGTTGCAACTTGCAAATGTCGGTAGGTGTAATCCCACTGTTGTGTCAACCGCCGAGTTTGCAGGTGGACAAAGTTAAGTAGTCTACTTTGATAACGGCCAGAGTAACCAGAAGACATGATGGTGATTTGTTAGTTGTTTAGTCTCCCACCCAACAAGAATGTTAACGGAAATATGACTCTGCCCATGTCGCAATCCCATACTCAATTTATCTCGGCAACTGTTGACCATCTACGCTCTTTTTGTCAAGTTAATGTTCAATCTCGTTGGCTATACCAGGAATCAGACTGCGATATTACTGATATTTCTTTATCTGATTGGCAACTGGTTCAGCTAAATGCTAAGGAACATATTGCTTGGACAGGTGGCAAAAAAGTGCTTTGGTTGGTGCAAAGGTTTGTGGTTCCCCAAAATTTACAGGGTTATCCATTGGCTGGTTTGTCTTTGCGCCTGGCGTTGCTTTGGTGGGCAGATTTGGCTGAAATTTACGTAAATGGGGAGTTAGTGCTGGAGGGAGATTTATTTGATTGTTCGCCAAGATTGCTGCTTAGTCAAGGGGTGACTCCTGGTGAGGAGTTTGTTGTGGCTTTGCGTTTGGTGAGTCCTGGGCATGATAATGGTGCTTTGGTGCGATCGCTCCTTGTTTTTGAATCTTATAATGATCATAATCCTGATCCGGGCTTTTTGGCTGATGAGTTGGCTGTGTTACAGGTTTTTTTAACTCGGTTTGCACCGGATAGGTTGGGTGATTTGGTTGAGGGTTTGAGGGGAGTAACTAACCGCAGAGGCGCAGAGGGCGCAGAGGAAGAGGGAAAAGGTTTGCGGGAGGTTTATCAGCGTTTATCGGCGTTTATCGGCGGTTTAAATCCTAAAATATATTTATTGGGTCATGCTCATTTGGATTTAGCATGGCTTTGGCCTGTGAGTGATACTTGGAAGGCTGCACAAAATACTTTTGAATCGGTGCTAAAGTTACAGGCTGATTTTCCGGAGTTGATTTTTTGTCACTCTACTCCGGCGCTTTATGCTTGGGTTGAGGAACATCGCCCGGATTTGTTTGCGAAAATTCAAGCACAGGTTGCGGCTGGAGTTTGGGAAGTTGTGGGCGGTTTGTGGGTGGAACCAGAATTGAATTTAATTTCTGGTGAGTCGATTGTACGTCAGTTGCTGTATGGTCAGCGTTATCTAAAAGCTAAGTTTGGTAAAGTTTCTGCTGTGGCTTGGCTACCGGATACTTTTGGTTTTTGTGCGACTTTACCGCAGTTGTTTGTGAATGCTGGAATTGAGTTTTTTGTGACTCAGAAATTGCGGTGGAATGATACTACCCAGTTTGATTATGACGCTTTTTGGTGGCGATCGCCTGATGGTAGTAAAATCTTTAGTGTGATGTCTGCACTTATCGGCCAAGGAATTGACCCGGTAAAAATGGCAGAATATGCCTGTGAATGGCAAAGCAAAACCGGCTTAGAAGATTCTCTCTGGCTTCCCGGTGTCGGCGACCACGGTGGCGGCCCGACTCGTGATATGTTAGAAACTGCTCGACGCTGGCAAAAATCGACCGTTTTTCCAGAGATGGAATTTACCACCTCAGAAAAGTATTTACAGCAAATTCAAGATAAAGCAACTCATTCTCTTCCCACCTGGAATGATGAACTATATTTAGAATTTCATCGCGGTTGCTATACTACCCACGCCGACCAAAAACGCTGGAATCGACGTTGTGAAGATTTATTATATCAAGCTGAATTATTTGCCACTTTAGCCACTGTTAGCTGTGGGACGATATATCCGAAAACCGAAATTGAAACCGCTTGGAAAAAAGTTTTATTTAACCAATTTCACGATATTTTACCTGGTTCTTCCATTACCCAAGTTTATCAGGATGCACTCCCAGAATGGCAGCAAGTTGAACAAGTGGGAACGCAAATTTTACAAGAGTCTTTATTAGCGATCGCATCCCAAACTATTCTACCCCCACCCCCGCACCCTGAAGCCCAACCAATATTTATTTTTAACGCTCTCAATTGGCAGCGTTCTGAGGTAGTATCGCTCACATTACCCACATCTCACCCACATTGGCAAGTTTACGAGATTTTCGGAAAACCCATAATTTCTCAAATATCAGAATCATCAAAGCTGCTGTTTCTCGCTACGGAAATTCCCCCGGTTGGCTATCGCATATTTTGGATTTCCCCCAGTTCCCCCACTCCCCAACTTCCCATTTCTCCAGACTGGATTTTAGAAAATGAATTTCTACGAGTTACAGTCAATGCTGACACCGGAGATTTAGCCAGTGTATTTGACAAAATCCAACAACGGGAAATTTTAACTGGTGCGGGTAATCAACTACAAGCCTTCCAAGATAGTGGACAATATTGGGATGCTTGGAATATTGATCCTAATTATGCCCAACATCCTTTGCCACCCACAAAGCTAAAATCTATCCAATGGCTAGAACAAGGCTTAGTCCAAAATCGTGTCCGTGTAGTGCGTCAATTAGGTGAATCGGAATTTTGCCAAGATTATATTCTCCAAGTAGGTTCACCAATCTTGAAAATTGCCTCCATTGTGAACTGGCAAGAAAATCAGGTCATGGTGAAAGCCGCGTTTCCTTTAAATATAGAAGCAGATTTTGCTACCTATGAAATTCCCTGCGGTGCAATTAGTCGCCCAACTAAACCCCAAACACCCGCAGAACAAGCAAAATGGGAAGTTCCCGCTTTGCGTTGGGCTGATTTAACTAAGGAAACAGAACCAGATATTTACGGTGTGAGTTTACTCAATGATTGTAAATACGGTTATGATAGCCAACCGAATCAACTACGCCTCACACTATTACGCAGTCCTAACTGGCCTGACCCAGAAACAGATAGAGGCTGGCATGAATTTACCTACGCCTTATATCCCCACGCAGGTAGCTGGGAATCAGCCAACACAGTCAAGCGTGGTTATGAGTTGAATATTCCCTTAGAAGTAATTATTAATCCCCCGACGACTCAGCCAGGAATACATCCCAGAAAATTCAGCAGTTCAGAAGGGGTAAGTTTCCTGAATTTATCAGCTGAAAATTTAATTTTAATGGCCTTCAAACCCTCTGAAGATAACCCCCAGCAATTAATCCTGCGGTGTTACGAATGTCACGGAGAAATAGCCGAGTTATCCTTACAGAGTGATTTAGGACTGTATTTAGGGAATGAAGCAGATTTGTTAGAATTTAACTCATCTGAGCAACAAAACTTAATAATACAGCCTAAAAAAATTGTCACTTTCCAAGTGAACAGTAAATAGCTATAGTTCTACTGATATATGTGAGGACATTGTTGATTGCTAAGAGAAATACAGTTGCTGGGTTTATACTCAGCACTCAGCACTCAGCACTCAGCACTCCTCCCTAGTCTTCGTGGTCTTCAAAAGGGTCTGCCAACTGCTTGCTAGGAGGACCGAAGGACATATAGATGGCAAAACCAGTAACAGCGACTAAGGCAGCGCCAACGGAAATACTAATAACTGTTGCGGGTTCCAGAGCCATAAATTGTTCCATAAATTTGCAATTAAATTGAGTGTTATTATTTGGGCTTTCGCTTCAATAGGCACAATTACGTGCTTTAGTTTGATCATTCTAACATTTGTTTAGCTGTCACTCACTCAATTTATTTTACTGGACGCAATTTATCAGGTAGGTGCTTCATGATAGTAGAATATTACAGAAGATGAAAAAAAGCTTTGGTAACTGAATCTTAGGGGAACTATGGCACAACGAACTAGGTTAGGAGATATCCTGAGACCTTTAAACTCTGAGTACGGTAAGGTAGCTCCGGGTTGGGGTACTACGCCTGTAATGGGTGTTTTTATGCTCTTATTTTTCGTGTTTCTGCTGATTATTCTGCAAGTTTACAACAAGTCTCTGTTAATTCAGGACGTAATGGTTGATTGGCGCAGTTTAGGCGGCTAATTAAATACAGCGCACCTGTACCCGGCTTGTCCGGGTTTTTTTATGCGTTTGATACCAAAAACGTTAGCCTTAAATAAGTCAGCATGGTATAGATGAGGAGAGCCTAGTGCCGCAGGGCGGAAGTCAAAAATCAAAAATCAAAAGTTAAAAGTTAAAAGTTAAAAAAACTCATGAAACAGGCTTTTGAGTGATTTTAAATGGTTTCTTGATTTATGCCACGCTGTACTAGCTTGACTGCATTGTATATTTATAGGAGAAACCGCATGAATATATTTGGTATTGGCCTGCCGGAAATGGGTCTAATTATGGTAGTGGCATTGTTAATCTTTGGCCCGAAGAAGTTGCCAGAAATTGGTCGTAGTGTGGGTAAAGCAGTGCGCGGTTTTCAAGAAGCTTCTAATGAATTTCAAAGCGAGTTTAAACGGGAAGCGGAACAAATAGAACAGGCTATGAAAAGTTCGGCTGAACTGGAAACCAAGCAACTTGAAGCCGCTAAATCTGAACAGGAAACTGCTGGTTCTTCTTCTGTGAGTTAGGCTACTGTGTTCACACAAGTCCAAAAACTTTTTATTTGGGTAGTAGCATGACACAGTTAATTTTGTGCATAAGCATAAATATTGTGGGGTGGGCTTCTAGCCCGCCCAGAACAGGCATCTTGCCTGTTCCACAAGAGAAACATAATGCACTATTTTAAGGTTGCCACGCCAGTCGGGTGCGTTATGACTTTAGTCCTAGCGCACCGATTATCTAGAATGGTGCGTTGCGCTACGTGACAACAAACCCTACAAAGCTGCTAGTTCTTCTCCTGTGAGTTAGGTGAAGTGCTGCGAAGAAATTGAATTTAGGCAAAATGACAGAAGCTGTTACGAAACCATCTTTAGTAATTCCGCAACTAATTGTCGGGTTAGGAAATCCAGAGCCGAAGTATGACCAAACACGTCATAATATTGGCTTTGCTGCTATAGATGCACTCTCTCGTTCTTGGCATATTCCTTTAGGGGAAAATCGCAAATTTCAGGGTGAGTATGGTGAGGGTATGGCACCAGGTAGCCGTAAAATCCGTTTACTCAAACCCTTAACTTATATGAATCGCTCTGGACAATCAATTCAAGCGGTGACAAGTTGGTATAAATTGCCGCCTGAGTCGGTGCTGGTGATTTATGACGATATGGATTTACCCTTGGGTAAGACTCGTTTACGCTTGTCTGGTTCGGCTGGGGGACACAATGGGATGAAGAGTACAATTTCACACCTGAATACCCAAAACTTCCCACGTTTACGAATCGGCATTGGTAAACCAAAAGATAGCGATAACTCTGAATCTATCTCTCACGTTTTAGGAAAATTTTCTGCTGCTGAAACTCAACTGATATCTGTCTTACTTCAGTTTGTGGTTGAGTGTGTAGAATTGAGTCTTAAACAGGGAGTAGAAAAGGCAATGAATCGTTGTAATAGCAGCACTGTTGAGTATTGAGTGCTGAGTGCTGAGTGCTGAGTATTGAGTGCTGAGTTCGGAGTTCGGAGTTCGGAGTTCGGAGTTCGGAGTGCTGAGTGCTGAGTAAAAACTCAGTTATTTCAAGATTTTCAGCAATCTAAACTGTCTTAACCGTTTTGGTGGTTGCTATAACTGATAACTGATAAAGTAATATACCCTCACCTCTGAATCGGGGTGGGGTATATTCAACAATTTTCTATAAAAATATCCAGCCAGGTGCTATTGCTTGTTCGAGGTTCTGCCCTCAAGCAACACCAGTACTAACCGAAATAGGTTGATTAAAAGCGTCGATTTCGTCTGGCTAATACCAGCTTACGCTTGCGCTTTTCTGAAGGTGTTTCAAAATGGCGGTGGAATTTGACATCAGCTAATATACCAGCTTTAGAGACCTGGCGTTTAAACCGACGCAAAGCTGAATCAATACCTTCATTTTCTCCTAGAACGACTTGGGTCATTCTTGCTGTATCCTCATAATCAATATTTTCAATTGTAATTTTAGCCTTAAACTTAGGTAGGGTTTGCTGTTCCTTGTTTCCTACCTCTACGAATAAATATGGCTACGCCACGCAAGCTACAAAAACCAAAAATCTTCACTTCCTATTTGTTGCAGCAGCTGGTCTACTCAGGATTAATATCTAAAGAAAGCGCTAGTTGATAAAGTTGGCGACGGGGTAATGAAGTCATTTTTGCTAATTGCCTACTAGCTTGCGATCGCGATGTTCCCTGACTGATAATCTGAAGTAATTCGGCTTTTAGCTGTTCTTCTGTGAGTTGGGGTTGACTGGCGGTAATTCCGGCTACAACTAAAGTATATTCGCCTTGGGGTTCACGTTGGCTATAATGAGCGATCGCTTCGGCAATGGTTCCGCGCCAAAATTCTTCGTATAATTTAGTTAACTCCCGTGCCAGGACAATTTGACGATCGCTTCCCCAAACTGTGGCCAAGTCTTGTAAACTTTCTCGTAAACGGTGCGGTGATTCGTAGAAAATTAAGGTGCGGGATTCTGCCTGAATCAATTCTAAGTATTCACGGCGTTTTTGCCCTTTAGCTGGTAAAAAGCCTTCAAAAACAAACCTATCTGTAGGTAAACCGGCTGCACTTAAAGCGGTAATGGCGGCACTCGCCCCCGGAATAGGCACAACTGTTACACCCACCTCCACACAAGCTTTTACCAATTCATAACCAGGGTCAGAAATTCCTGGCATTCCCGCATCACTCACTAGTGCGATCGCCTGTCCATTGCCCATATACTCTAATAATTCCGGGATGCGGCTATGGCTATTATGTTCGTGGTAACTTATCTGGGGTGTTTTAATTTGAAAATGCTGTAGTAATTTTCCTGTATGGCGCGTGTCTTCAGCCGCAATCAAATTTACCGTTTGCAAAATCCTCACCGCCCGAAAGGTGATATCTTCCAGATTGCCAATTGGTGTCCCGACGATGTAAAGTGTTCCTGGTTTGGGGTCAGTCTGCATGAATGAGACAATAAGTATTTATATAAAATCAATTATCCATCTTGTGGGGTGGGCATCTTGCCCGCCCTGAATATTTTAAGAGTGAGGATTCCCATTCTATAAAAAAATTATGAATAATCTTAAATCCCAGCGTGGGTTATTTGTGGGTTTAATCACCTTGGATTTCATTTACCTCGCTGATTCTGCCCCTAGAAATAATCAAAAAATTGTCGCTACTGACTATACTTTAGCAGCCGGTGGTCCCGCTACCAATGCGGCTGTTACCTTCAGTTATTTAGGTAATCAAACTCAAGTTTTGGGTGTGTTGGGTTCTCATCCGATGACGCAACTGATTCGGGGAGATTTGGCTAATTATCAAGTAGCGATCGCTGATCTTCAATCTAATATAATTACACCACCACCTGTATCTTCAATCATGATCACCCAAGGCACAGGTGAACGCGCTGTAATCTCCATAAATGCTGCCAAAAGTCAAGCCAGTAAAACATCTATCCCGCCAGATATTCTCCAAGATATTGATATTGTCTTAATTGACGGGCATCAAATGGCAGTTAGCCTTGACCTAGCAAAAATGGCTAAAGCTGAAAATATCCCTATAGTTATTGATGGTGGTAGTTGGAAACCAGGATTTGAGCAAATTTTGCCTTTTGTGGATTATGCCCTATGTTCAGCAAATTTTCATCCTCCCAACTGCCACACCGAAGCTGAGGTATTTACCTACCTGAGTGCATTTGATATTCCCCACATCGCAATTACTCACGGCGAAAACCCCATTCAATATTTATCTTCCACTCAAATTGGTACTGTAGATGTACCGCAAATTCAGCCAGTTGATACCCTGGGGGCGGGAGATATTTTTCACGGTGCTTTCTGCCATTATATTTTACAGGCAAGTTTTACTGATGCTTTAGGACAGGCTGCTAAAATTGCTGCTAACTCTTGTCAATTTTTTGGTACGCGTCGTTGGATGGAAAGCGCTGAATAGTAGACTAAGTTAAGTAATTAAGGCAGAATTAATGCAGGATTTATCAGAAATATTAGCGATCGCACGTGAAATAAGTTGGGGTGCATCAGACATACTTAGGTCTTATTACCACGGCACAGCAAAAGACCCAAATTTAGATATCCAGTATAAACACAATGAGCCTGTCACTGTTGCAGATGTAGCGGTGAGTCAATATATTCTGGATCAGTTACAAGCCGCTTTGGGTAATCAAGATTTTGCCTATATCAGCGAAGAAACCTATAAATCACAACTGAATCAAGAATCCCCTGAATGGGTGTGGATTATTGATCCTTTAGATGGTACACGAGACTTTATTGATAAAACTGGAGAGTATGCCATTCACATCGCTTTAGTTAAAAACAAGCGTCCAATATTAGCAGTAGTTGCCATCCCGGAAACCGAAAAGCTATACTTTGCTATAAAAGGTGAGGGTACATTTGTGGAAACCCGTCATGGCTTTGTTCCCATTCAAGTATCTTCAGGTAAGCCCATAGAAGATTTAACTGTAGTTGCCAGTCGCTCTCACCGCAATGAATCTTTAGATTACTTATTACAAAACTTTCCTTGTCAAAACTACAAATCTGTAGGCAGTATAGGGTGCAAAATTGTCGCCATTATAGAACAACAGGCCGATGTCTACGTTTCTTTATCGGGTAAATCTGCCCCTAAAGATTGGGACATAGCAGCACCAGAATTAATTTTAACAGAAGCTGGTGGTAAGTTTACTCACTTCGATGGCAATTTGTTGCAATACAATACAGATGATATTAATCAGTGGGGCGGTTTACTGGCAAGTAACGGTCAGCATCACCAATTACTATGTGAAACAGCAGAACAGTTACTAGCACAGTTTACGGTGGGGGATATA
>NZ_JAYGHH010000046.1:0-3833 GCF_034931045.1 Nodularia sp. UHCC 0506 | reverse complement strand
TAATTTATTGTTTAAACTCTCCCTGCTTTTTCTTTTATCATTAGTCTGCAAGTTCTGGCTCAGGATTATCACGAAAAATGTTGCGTGTTTATCATCTCTTTCTCGGTGCTATTTTATTAGCTTTAACCCCAGTGGGAGTAAAAACTATTCTCCCTCGGTTTTCTCCTGCGGTTGTAGAAAATCCCAGTGCTGTAGCAACGACAACTCAAAGCAGTCCTCCTCCAACTACTCCTGCAATCACTTCCAATCAGATGGAAGGAAATACTTGGAAAAAAATTTTGGGGAAAACATCTACCCCCAACGGCTGGAAATTTGCCCCTTGTGAGGGAAATGCTCCCCTTCTATGTGTTTCCTCTCAAGAAGAACTTTTGGGTACGGTAGAAATTGCAATTTATCCGGTGAAAAACAATCCGAATTTCCAAAAAAATCTGACAGATGCGGGTATTCCCTTAGATTCAGATGTAGATTACCAAAGTCTTGAATACCAAAACAAGTTATTAACGGCACTCAAAGCTTGGGTCGCAGATTTAAATACTACTTTTCTCCAAGACCGTCAGGATACTTATAAAAATCAAATTCTGTTTTCAGCCTACCCACCACAACAGACCTCCGTGGGTAAACTCCAGGGAATACGCTATGGGTTTGTAGGAATCAAGCCAGAGGGTGGAGTCCAAGAACAACATATTAGTCATGTGGCCTTCGATGGTAAAGCCATATATGTAATTACAACAGCCTTTAACCCTGAATCTGTAACAGGTAAATTTGAGAACCTGGAAAATTTGGCAATTTTTCAACCTTATTTGTCAGCGATCGCAGCTGATTTAAACTTGCCCATTTGACCACCGAGTTTTAGCGATTCTAGTAACCATAATCAACAATCCATCTCCCTGCCCCCTGCCTAAACGAAGGCATCTCACTTTTTCCCATCGCTCCCATTTCCAGTCCTCAAAACAAAATTTGGTTAAATCCCCTAAATTCATTTATGGGGATTCCTTTCTGCCTTCTTATTTTTAGTTCGCACCATTTACCCCAAACTTAATAGGAAAAACACAGTAGATTTACCATGATTAATCATTATTTATTTGTATAAAACTAAGTGTATTAATATAAATTAAACTTTCAAAATAATTCAGTACAATTACCATTAACATTTATAAAGAAAATATTAAATACTAAGTGCATGGATGAGTAACTGGCATTCAAACTTGGCTAAAAAGCATTTGGTTCAACATAAATAAATTTATACGTAGTAATAAAGTAATATTGCTTTTTACGTATAAATTCTGTTGTTGCTCTCAACTTTATTCAACCTTGACCGAATAAAAATATAGCGAGTAAAAAAATGAAATCAGTACTGGCATTAATCGACGAGAAGAAGCAAAAATTCAGACACACACCATTTATTAAGTTTTTACAAGATAGAAGCATAGACCCAAGGCAGAGATTGGCTTTTGCTCCTTGCTTCGCTCCCTTTGTTATGGGTTTTGGAGAGTTAAATAAATCCGTTTGGCGAGATGAAACAAGCAATGATCCGATTCAAGCCATAATTAACCAACATACCTATGAAGATGATGGTCACTGGCTATGGTTTTTGGAAGATATGCAAAAACTAGGTTTTAACATATCTCTCAACTTCAACGATGCCTTAAGTTTCTTGTGGAGCGATGAAACACAGGTTTCACGGCAAACAATTTATAAAATCTATCAACATACTCATCAAGCCAGACCTATTCATAAACTGGTAGTGATTGAAACAATAGAAGCAATAGCAGATATTTTTCTTTCGACAACCGAACAAGTTACTCAGGAATTAAAAATTTTAACACGCCAAGAATATCGTTATTTTGGTATTCATCATTTTTTAATTGACTCTGGTCATACTATGAATTCATCGGCAACTGAGGAATGTATTTCTAAAATACTACTCACAGCAGATAATGAACAAACATCCTTAGAATTAGTTGAAAAGGTATTTGATATCTTTAACTTATTAACATCTGCTCTTCTCAACTATGCAAAAAATCATCCAATAGAACAATCACAAAATCACAAAATCACTCAAAAACTTATTTTTCGATAAAATAAATAATATCCCAGGAATTACCCCTACCATTTGCCTGCAAAAAATATTCTTTATCTCGGATCAAGGCTAAATTTTTTCTGGCTGGAGTTTGGGAGCTAACAATTGGGGATAGCGTTTTACCAAATCTGCCACTTTAGCCATTGCTCCCCAGCGAATGTAGGCATAGTAAGCATAAGTTAAATAATTTTTTGCCGTCTTTGTTTTTCCCCATGCTAAATAAAACTTAGCTGCAAGTTCGTAAGCCAGAGCTTCTTCATTCAGATACTTGTGTTTTTTGGCGAGAGAGATAGCTTGCTCATATAATTCCATTCCTTGGAAATAATCACCTCTAACCCGATATCTTTCTGCCTCTACTAAATAAAACTTATGCAGATAATTCATTGGCGCGTGTTCTGCCAATTGCCGTAAATTTACTTGGTTATCTGCCACCTGCTGAAGTAAAGTATCTGGCTCATTTTTGACAGTTGGATATATAGCCAAAGCTGTGAGAGATTCATAAAAAGAAAATATAGGTATAGTGATAAACCCTGTACCCCCCGCTAAATATTTTTTGCCTTGAATAATATTTTTTTGAGCTTCAATAAAGCTACCAAATAAATAACATAGTATAAGTTTATGTAAATAGTAATAGTGGAGTCCATTTAAATCATTGGCTTGAATTAGCAGAAATAGTGATGTATCTTCATTATATGCTTCGCCGATGAGATTACAAGCTTGATCAGATTTACCTAACAAGTTCATAACAGTTTGTAAACTAATTAGACAATAGTTTAATGTCGTTGCTTGCTTGAGATTTTGGAGGACATGACTATAGTTAATAATTTCTTTTTCTAAGTTGATTAATTCTTTTCCTGTAAAATACGAATGAAGACAAATCTCCTTGATACAGTAGCCCACAAAGGCAAAATCTCCTGTTTCTAGTGCGGTTTTATATCCTTTTAACAAAATTGCTGAACTTTCTTGAATATGAGATTTTTTATGGAAAATAAATGCACCTAAAACATACAAGGTCTTGATTTCAATATCTTGAGAATTAATTTGATTAACTAATTTAAGTGCTAAATTACCAAACTGAAATGCTGCTTCAATATCTTTCTGGATGCCATTTAAGAGGATACCATAACAGGCATAGCAGAAAGCTGATAAAGGAGCGTTGCCGTACTGAATTGATAAGTTAACCTGAGAGAGAATAATTAATGGGAATAATAAAGGATCTGCAATATAAGTCGGAGGAATCATACTCGACACAATGCGAATGATTGCCAGATGCTTTGCAGAGGTCATCAATGGCAAGTTGATCAAATCCTCAACGGTTTTATTTGCCAGTAGTAATGTAGTTTTTTGAAAACTGTGCTGGATATCTCTTTCGCTTGGTGAATCAGGGAAATTTAGACCAAAATATTGCAAAACTTGCCGGGCGATCGCGATCGCTTCCAATAATCTATTCTGGGATGTATAAGCCTGAATTTTGATTTCATAAACTTTCACTTTCTCTAGCAGAGTTTTTGCTTGTTGCAGTACTACCTCTGCCAATTGTTCCATTTCCTCAAAGTTGCCACCTAGATATGCGGCTTCTGTTGCTGTTTCATACAAAGCAAAGGTCAGCTGATATTTTGTCTCCCAGCTATCATCGGCGAGTAGATTAATGCCAATATTTAAATACTTCAACGCCGAGGGATAAGCCATTGATGCTAAAGCTTTACGTCCAGCAACTAGATTCATTTTAGCTAGATGCTCGCGGTCGCTTAGT
>NZ_JAYGHH010000045.1:42405-47763 GCF_034931045.1 Nodularia sp. UHCC 0506 | reverse complement strand
GTAAATATGCAATTTTAAGTTTTGAGGATGGGAACTATAAAGAGAGGGCAGGCAAGATGCCCACCTCACAAGAGAGGATAGGAAATATAAAAAGGAAAGTGGCGGGCAAGATGCCCACCCCACAAGAGTTCATCCCACAAGAGTTCATCCCACAAGAGTTTGGTGAATTTTGGATGATTGAGAATGGTGGAAGATATCAGAGTTATTCGGGGATTAAAAACTTGGCTACCGTTTGTACATCTTTATCACCGCGTCCAGAACAGTTGAGGACAATTCGCGGACTACCACTCAGTTGAGGACATAGGGTTTCTAGATAAGCGATCGCATGAGCAGTTTCCAAAGCTGGTATAATTCCCTCTAGGCGAGATAGACGCTGGAACGCTTCTAAAGCCTCTGCATCAGTCACACTATAATATTCAGCCCTTCCCATATCCTTCAAATAGCTATGTTCTGGCCCCACCCCAGGATAATCTAAACCGGCACTAATGGAATGCGCCTCAATGATTTGCCCTTCTGCATCTTGCAACAAATAGCTCATTGCTCCATGCAATACACCAATCTGTCCTTTTGTCAAGGTGGCAGCGTGTTTTTCTGTATTGACACCTTCGCCAGCTGCTTCCACCCCAATTAACCGGATAGAAGACTCATTCACAAACTCGTGGAATAATCCCATGGCGTTGGAACCACCACCCACACAAGCTATGAGAATATCAGGTAAACCACCCCATTTTTCCATTGCTTGAACGCGAGTTTCTACACCAATCACAGCATGAAAATCGCGTACCATCATTGGGTAAGGATGGGGGCCAGCGACAGAACCCAAAATGTAGTGTGTTGTTTCTACATTCGTCACCCAATCGCGGATAGCCTCAGAAGTGGCATCTTTGAGGGTTCCGGTTCCTGCTTCCACTGGACGCACTTCCGCCCCCATTAAGCGCATTCTGAACACATTCAAGGCTTGACGTTCCATATCGTGAACGCCCATGTAAATTACACATTCCAGCCCAAACCGAGCGCAAACTGTCGCTGTTGCTACTCCATGCTGTCCTGCGCCTGTTTCGGCAATTACTCTTTTTTTACCCATGCGTCGCGCCAACAATACCTGACCCAAGGCATTATTAATTTTATGTGCGCCTGTGTGATTTAAGTCTTCACGCTTTAAGTAAATTTGCGCTCCTGTACCATCTGGGCGGGCATAATGAGCAGTGAGGCGTTCTGCAAAATACAAAGGTGTGGCGCGTCCGACATAATCTCGCAGTAAATCTTGTAATTCTGCTTGAAAACTTGGGTCATGGCGGTATTGCTGATAAGCTGTTTCTAATTCAGCTAAAGCCGGCATCAGTGTTTCCGGGACGTACTTACCGCCAAAGCGTCCAAAGCGTCCAAGGATGTCGGGAACCTGAGTGTTTGATGGGAAACTGGGGGAGAGGGGTGTAGTAGTCACGGAAAATTTTTGATGACAGGATAGATTTAATTATTATAAAAGCATACTCAGCCCTGGCGATGGTCAGTCATGGCTATACAAACAAAGTCCGCCTGCGCGGACTAACAGAAAATCAATGTTTTCAACCCGTGTAGCTGCGTTCGCCCTTGGCGTTGCGTTAGCAATATTCTAATCGCCTGGTGCTGCAATTTTTTCTTAATCAAAGGTTTTATGTCTTCTGATAAATCTGCTAACAAACGCTTTGTTTACCGTGAATTTGGTAATGATAACTCTGCGGCGACGGAAAGAGGGATTCCGGAATTACCTCCGCAGCAACAAAACCTGAAGGTGCAAGCTTCCCGTAAAGGACGTAAGGGTAAAACTGTGACTGTGATTAGCGGTTTCCAGACTAAGCCAGAAGTTTTGACTGATTTAGTGAAACAGTTGAAAAGTCAATGCGGTTCTGGTGGGACTGTGAAAGATAATGAAATTGAAATTCAGGGTGAGCATAAACAGAAAATTCTGGATATTTTGACTAAGTTAGGTTACAAAGCCAAAATTAGCGGCGGCTGATGGGTACGGTTTACCACACTTGAAGGTGTTATTAATTCAAAAAGCTGATGTTATTGTGGGAATTACGAACCACCAAGATAAAAAAGATGAATTTTTCAATAGCAATTTAGGAATGCTGTATGGTGGTGGTGAAATAATAAGTTAATGGGTTGATTGTTGTGAATTTTATAGGAGGTTAATATGGATTTAGTTCGGATTTTATGTGCTGTTTTCTTGCCACCTCTGGGAGTATTTTTGCAAGTTGGTTTTGGTTTGGATTTTTGGATTAATATCCTGTTAACTTGTTTGGGTTATATTCCCGGAATAATTCACGCCGTGTGGATAATTGCCAAGAAATAGCGCTTTGGGGAGGTGGGTTTGTCAGCCTATCTCTCCCACAAGGCTACAAATATTGTTAGATGGTTGGCAATTAAAGCTCTGCACTCCCACACTCAACAAAAACGGGCGATAATACTACTCTATGAAGACGTGAAGACCGATCCTGGTATTTCTGTCTCTGTTCCTACAATAACCATATATAAACAAAACTGGCTCTTGTTCTCTGTGCGCCTCATATTTGGAGTGGTTTATCGAAAAGCCTATGCAACCCACTAATCCTAATCAATTTACCGAAAAAGCCTGGGAAGCGATCGCTCATACCCCAGATATTGCTAAACAATATCAGCAACAGCAAATTGAAAGTGAACACCTGATGAAAGCCTTGCTAGAACAAGATGGTCTAGCCAGCAGCATTTTAACCAAGGCGGGTGTTGATTTGCAAAAAATCCGCGAACGCACCGAGCAATTTATCCAACGCCAGCCAAAGGTATCTGGTAGCAGCACATCCGTATTTTTGGGACGGAGTTTAGATACACTATTAGATAGAGCAGATGTATCTCGTCAGGACTTCAAAGACGAATATATCTCCATTGAACATTTATTGCTGGCTTATGCCAAAGATGACCGCTTTGGTAAAAGTTTATTTCAAGAATTCGGTTTAGACGAAGGCAAACTCAAGAAAATCATTAAGCAAATTCGTGGGAGTCAAAAAGTGACCGACCAAAATCCAGAAGGCAAATATGAAGCACTGGAAAAATATGGACGTGACCTCACAGAAGCAGCACGTAAAGGTCAACTTGATCCAGTGATTGGACGAGATGATGAAATTCGCCGCACTGTACAAATTCTCTCCCGGCGGACTAAGAATAACCCTGTGTTAATTGGTGAACCGGGTGTTGGTAAAACTGCGATCGCGGAAGGTCTAGCCCAACGGATTATTGCTGGTGATGTCCCCCAGTCCCTGAAAGACCGCAAGTTGATCTCTTTAGATATGGGGGCTTTAATCGCTGGGGCAAAATTTCGGGGCGAATTTGAAGAACGCCTGAAAGCAGTATTAAAAGAGGTGACGGAATCCGGCGGGAATATTGTTTTATTTATTGATGAAATTCATACTGTGGTCGGCGCGGGTGCGACTCAAGGGGCGATGGATGCCGGTAATTTGTTAAAACCGATGTTAGCACGGGGTGAATTGCGCTGTATTGGGGCGACCACTTTAGACGAATATCGCAAGTATATTGAAAAAGATGCGGCTCTAGAAAGACGCTTTCAGCAGGTTTATGTAGATCAGCCCAGTGTCGCAGATACAATTTCGATTTTACGCGGTTTGAAAGAACGCTATGAAGTTCACCACGGGGTGAGAATTTCTGATAGTTCTTTAGTTGCAGCCGCTACATTGTCCAGTCGGTATATTAGCGATCGCTTCCTCCCAGATAAAGCCATTGACTTGGTAGACGAAGCCGCCGCCCGCTTGAAAATGGAAATTACCTCTAAACCAGAGGAATTAGACGAAATCGACCGCAAGATTTTGCAATTGGAAATGGAAAAGCTGTCTTTGCAAAAAGAAACAGATGCAGCTTCCAGAGAACGTTTAGAAAGAATTGAAAAGGAACTGGCGGATCTCAAAGAAGAACAAAGAACCCTCACAGCTCAATGGCAGTCTGAAAAAGATATTATCAATAAAATTCAGTCAATTAAAGAAGAAATTGACCGAGTTAACTTAGAGGTGCAGCAATCAGAAAGAGATTATGACCTGAATCGCGCCGCCGAGTTGAAATATGGCAAATTAACCAATTTACACCGTCAATTAGAAGCCGCAGAAGGAGAATTAGCCAACGTCCAAAGAACTGGCAAATCTCTATTACGTGAGGAAGTTACAGAAGCTGACATTGCCGAAATTATTTCTAAGTGGACAAGAATCCCCATCAGCAAGTTAGTGGAATCTGAGAAAGAAAAACTGCTGCACTTAGAAGATGAACTGCATAACCGAGTTATTGGACAAGCCGAAGCTGTGACAGCTGTAGCCGATGCAATTCAGCGATCGCGTGCAGGACTAGCTGACCCCAATCGTCCCATTGCTAGTTTTATTTTCCTCGGTCCCACAGGTGTAGGTAAAACCGAATTAGCCAAAGCCCTAGCAGCATATATGTTCGACACTGAAGAATCTTTGGTACGGATTGATATGTCTGAATATATGGAAAAACACGCAGTTTCCCGGTTAATTGGTGCGCCTCCAGGATATGTCGGTTACGAAGAAGGCGGGCAATTAACTGAAGCCATTCGTCGCCGTCCTTACGCTGTGATTCTTTTCGACGAAATCGAAAAAGCACACGCTGACGTGTTCAATATCTTACTGCAAATTCTTGATGATGGTCGTGTCACTGATGCCCAAGGTCGGACAGTGGATTTCAAAAACGCGATTATTATTATGACAAGTAACATCGGTTCTCAGTATATTCTCGATGTAGCTGGGGAAGCTGAACATTATGACGAAATGCGCCGCCGAGTCATGGAAGCAATGCGAAATAGCTTCCGTCCAGAATTCCTGAACCGGATTGACGAAATTATCATCTTCCACGGTTTGGATAAAAAAGAACTGCGGCAAATTGTCCTGTTACAAGTAGAAAGATTAAGGAAAAGATTGAGCGATACCTCCGGTGGGCTTTGCCAACGCAAGATGTCGTTGAAACTCTCAGATTCTGCTCTTGACTTTTTAGCCGAAGTAGGATACGACCCTGTATATGGAGCGCGTCCACTCAAACGAGCCATTCAGAGAGAATTAGAAACTCAAATTGCCAAAGCTATCTTACGTGGTGAATTCAACGACGGCGACACCATTTTTGTTGATGTGCAGAATGAGCGTCTTTCCTTCAGTCGCTTACCTGTAGAAGTGCTGACTACCTGATATAGCGGTTTTCATGGCTTCAGACCTTGATGTAGGGGCGGGTATGGCTACGCGATACAAGCTATGACTATGCTCAATTACCAATAATAATTTTCAGCAACCCGCCCCTACTTAGTGCTTGCTGAATAAATAGGGTTTGCTG
>NZ_JAYGHH010000045.1:38616-42222 GCF_034931045.1 Nodularia sp. UHCC 0506 | reverse complement strand
AGATTTCTTCAGCCAGCCCTAAATATAAAACCCAGATCAATCGAAGGTTTGAGGCTGATAAACCCGAAAGTTGGTGCAAGGCTTTTGAAGAATATACCATCAAAAATGTGAATTTTGGGTTGAATAAATCAGAAAATTTAGGGATGACAGATAACTGAAACTTTTCCCTATTCCCTGTTCCTTTTTCAAAGGTTCAAAAGCCCAACGTAAAAGCTTTTTGACTTTTGACTTCCGCCTTGCGGTACTAGACTAAAACCATGAACTTGGTTGCCGTAAAAATTCCTTTTCTGATGCTGTTGAAGTACGACCTAAAATGCTATTGCGATGAGGAAAACGACCAAAACGCGTAATTATTTCTTGATGAATCAATGAGTGTTCAATTGCTTTAGCACTATCAGGATCATGACTCAGTTGCTGAAATAGCTTCACACACTGATGCTGATGGACGAGGTTTTCACTATGTTCAAAAGGTAAATAAATAAACCAGCGTTGCACAGGCAATAATTGGCAGTCATAGCCTTGTACAACTGCATATTGGGCTGCTGAAAGTGCTTCCCAGTCAGTTGCAAAGGCTTCAGGCTTACCACGAAACATATTTCGGGGAAATTGATCCAATAATAAAATCAGTGCTAAACAGGTTTCGGCTGAATCAATCCAGTCATCTAGATATCCCTCTATTGCTTTTTGGTAATCAGGGAGAAACTGATTGCGGATTTCCTGATCAAATTCTGCTTTTTCTCCAAACCAATAAGCTTTGGGTTTACCATAATCTGGTGCATCTGAAGGCCCAAACCAAAATTCCAAAATTGTTTTTGCCTGTAACATTGCCTTTATTTGACCTTACATAAAACTTGTCGCATTTTACGCATATTGGCAGGCAATTCAAAATTCATAGCTTGTTGCATGAAAATTGAAGGGATGGGGATATTAGGAGTAGCTTGTACTTGATATGCCAACAAAGTGCCATTGCCAAAATCTTTTAAATCTAACATGGCTGTAAAATCAACAAAAGTTCCTTTATGCATTCGGAATTGAATTTGTTGCCCCAGCAATTCTACAACGTCAAGATAGATTTCGACTTGAGCTGTAAAAAATAAAAACGTCTTTTGTGCTACTTGATACAGACGCTTGACTTCACCTTTGGACAAAACTTCACTTTTAGTGAGGTCAGGAAAATATTGTACCCAACGAGGATAATCAGTTAATTGCTGCCATACCTGCGATCGCAATAGTGGTAAATACATACAGGCGGTAACAGATCCACCGCAAGCTGTATGTGATTGCGTTTGCAACAAAATTTCACCTTGCATCAGCGACGATTTCTTTTCGTGACTCCAAGGCATATTCAAACCTTTAGTAATCGAGTCTGAGATATGAAACGCAGACATATTAGTTTTACTTACTCCTCAACTTATTCACCTGTCAGTACTGAAACTGTGAACCATTAGATAGGAACTAGTCCAACCAACTAAATTCTAGTTTTATGGCTAAATGTTCTCAACTAATCATTGTTAGGATATTATTCAGGAATAATACTGTAAAAACCGTATTTATTATCACTCTTCATCAAAACGATAAGTTATTTTCCTTGAAAATAGTACCACTTTGAGATGCAAACCCAATTGGCAACAGCTAGAATTACACCAATACACCGTTGATCCAGTACATTGTCTGGTTGACGCAAATACAAAGAAAAAGTAAATCTAATTGCTCAAGGGAGTGAATTTTACCAAAAATAGGTTATAATATCTGGTTTTTACAGCAATCCTGAATAGGTTAGAAACAGAAAGTTAGTTACATAAAGCAGTAGTAATCTAGATTTGAAAGGTAAATTCAGTGAATCAATCTTCTTTAAATCGGGTATTAACCCAAATTTTTGGAGTTCTTCTCGGCATTGGACTAGCTATTTGGGTGCTTAGAGGTATTGGTATTTTGACGTTTATTCCAGGTGGAGTGATTGGACTATTGTTACTAGGGGCGATCGCCACAGGGATTATTAGCTATGTGCAGAGAACCTGGTGGCGCTTGTAGTCTCAAAATCATCTGAAAAGAGCGAAAAACTATGGAAAAGTATATATGTACTGTTTGTGGCTACGAATATGATCCCGAAATTGGTGATCCTGATAGTGGTATATCCCCAGGAACACCCTTTGAAGATATCCCAGAGGATTGGGTTTGTCCAGTTTGCGGCGTGACAAAAGATTTATTTGAACCACTAGTACAGCAGGGAGGAAGTCAAAAATCTGATGGAGTTCCTATTTATGCTTTGCTGTACTAGCCTAGAATTAGATGCCATATCATAGAGACGTTTTTTAATTTGTTGCCGTTAAATATTGTAGTTGTTGGGGGTGGTGCTGCTGGGTTTTTCGGCGCGATCGCTTGTGCTAAAGTTAATCCTCACGCCCATGTCACGTTAATCGAAGCTAGTCGTCAACCACTGGCGAAAGTCCTGATATCTGGGGGAGGACGTTGTAACGTCACTCATGCTTGCTTTGAACCCTCCCGATTAGTCCAAAGTTACCCCAGAGGAGGAAAAGCGCTCAGGGGTGCTTTCACTCGCTTTCAAGCTCAAGATACAGTCGATTGGTTTACAGAACAAGGTGTCCGGCTGAAAACCGAAGCCGATGGCCGAATGTTTCCCATTACAGATAATTCCGAAACTATTGTGGAATGTCTGATTAAAGCTACAGCCAAATTTGGGGTAGAATTACGCTTGGGAACACCTGTAGTTGATGTCAAACAAGTTAACCCAGCAGCAGGATTTGAAATTCTCTTGAAATCGGGAGAAACCAAACAGTGCGATCGCCTACTATTGGCAACAGGAAGCAACCCTGTAGGTTATAAAATTGCCAGAGAGTTTGGTCATCACATTGAACCCCCTGTACCTTCTTTGTTTACCTTTAATATTCCCGATCCCAAGCTGAGAGCATTGGCTGGCGTGAGTATGAACCCTGTACAGTTACGGTTAGCTGGTACAGAAAAACCTCTATTAGAACAAACTGGGCCATTGTTAATTACCCACTGGGGGATGAGTGGACCGGCTGTCCTCAAACTTTCAGCTTGGGGTGCAAGATTTCTCCACGACAACCGCTATCAAGCCACATTATTGGTGAATTGGTTGCCTGATTTCAAGCCAGAAGAAGTGCGCCAAAAAATCCTAGCAGTGAAGTCAGAATGGGGACAAAAGGCGATCGCCTTACATCGTGGTGTTGAACTACCCCATCGTCTCTGGCAATACATTGTAGACCGTGCGGGCATTAATACAGAAGACCGTTGGGCAGAATTACCCAAAAAACGATTAAATCAGCTAGTCCAAGAACTGACTCAGGGAGAATATTTAATCCAAGGTAAGGGAGTTTTTAAGGAAGAATTTGTCACCTGTGGTGGTGTCAACCTGAAAGAAGTCAACTTTAAGACAATGGAAAGTAAGTTAATTCCTGGTCTTTACTTTGCCGGAGAAATTTTAGATATTGATGGTATTACCGGTGGTTTTAACTTCCAAAGTGCTTGGACGACCTCATATTTAGCCGGTAACGCGATGGGAACTAGTAACTGATATTTAGGGCTTGCTGAAAAAGTTTTGTCGTGGAGGCAGGGAACAGGGAA
>NZ_JAYGHH010000045.1:32250-38432 GCF_034931045.1 Nodularia sp. UHCC 0506 | reverse complement strand
TTTAAAAAATTTGGCTAGGTGAACTTAAGTCAATAACCCAGTATTCCAGTGACTGAGTTTTCCGTATACCAAATTTTTTATGCGTTTGAGCTGAAGAATCCTTGTACATAAATATCCTTCTCTATGCTTCAATTTTTTTAGACTTAGATGGACAACTATGAAATTTAACGAAATCGTCAGTAAACTTGCTGAAGTTGCGACAGAGAATAGTCTCAGCAATCACCAAGACCCAGAAATCACAGGTTTAGCGGCTTTGGATGAAGCTGTCCCTGGTCATCTGAGTTATGTTGAAGGGGCAAAATTTGCGTCTCTGGTTAGCCAAACAAAGGCTAGTGCTTTAATTTTGCCTCAAGATAAAACGTTACAGTTACAAGCACAAGAACGGGGTATAGCTTGGATAGCCACGCCAGATCCACGATTGTTGTTTGCCCAAGCGATCGCACTTTTTTATCAACCCTATCGCCCTAGCCCAGAAATTCATCCTAGTGCGGTGATTCATCCCACAGCCAAACTAGGTCAAGATGTTTATATTGGCGCTCATGTTGTAGTCCAGCATGGTGTAGAAATTGGTAATGGTGTAATTATTCATCCCAATGTCGTTATTTATCCTGATGTCAAAATAGGCGATCGCACCACCTTACACGCTAACTGCACCATTCATGAACGTACCCGCATCGGTGCGGATTGCGTAATTCATAGTGGGGCTGTAATCGGTGCAGAAGGCTTTGGTTTTGTGCCTACCCGTACTGGCTGGCTAAAAATGGAACAATCTGGTTATACAGTCTTAGAAGATCATGTAGAAGTTGGTTCTAATAGTGCCATTGATCGCCCAGCCGTGGGAGAAACTAGAGTAGGTAGTCATACAATAATTGATAATTTGGTACAAATAGGACATGGTTGCCAAATTGGTTCAGGTTGTGCGATCGCCGGTCAAGCTGGACTAGCCGGAGGCGTGAAAGTAGGGAATCGTGTTATTTTGGCAGGACAATCAGGAGTAGCCAATCAAGTAAAAATTGGTGATGGGGCGATCGCCTCTGCTCAAGCCGGAATTCACCATGATGTCGCACCAGGAGAAATTGTCTCCGGGATGCCAGCAGTACCTCACAAACTATATCTCAAAGCATCTGCTATTTATCATCGTTTGCCGGAAATGTATCAATCCTTCAGGCAATTACAAAAGCAACTAGGGAAAAAGTGAGCAATTAATTCAACATTTTAGTTACCTGAATTTGATAAAGTCCGATCCATCGCTTCAGTTGGTAACAGCGATGGCTTAGGTTTTCGGTAACTGTTAAAATCCTAATTTTTCTAAAACTGGCTGGGTAGAAACGATGTGACGATCTAAACCTAGTTCCTTGGGACTAACTCCTAAAGCCAACGCAATCAACTGCGGTAAATGCAAAATTGGTAAACCCAGCCGTTTCTCAATCACCTTTTCTACTTCTGGCTGACGAGAATCTAAGTTCAGATGGCACAGAGGACAGGGAGTAACTATACAATCCGCACCGTTGGCTAAAGCATCTTGAATGTGCATCCCAGCCATTTGGAAAGATTGGTTAGTAGCGTAACTAGAAAGAGGCCAACCGCAACACTGAGTACGACCACGGTAATAAATTGGTGTTGCACCTACTGCCCGAAACATATTTTCCATGCCTTCGGGGTGGAAGGGGTCATCATAGGGCATATACTTTTGAGCGCGGAGGAGATAGCAGCCATAAAAAGCTGCACATTTCAATCCCGTCAACTTACGTGTGACACGTTTGGTAATTTCCTCTACACCATAATCTGTGAGCAGGGCATAAAGAATATGTTTAACTTCGCTAGTGCCACGATAAGGTGAACACCCTTCTTTTTGCAGCAAACCATTTACTTGCTCAATGTAGCCAGGATTATCTGTTTGACATTGTTTCAGGTTTTCGTTGACATGACCAATTACACCTTGACAAGTGCTGCAATGGGTCAGTAAGGGCAGATTTAATGCTTCTGCTAAGGCAATATTGCGGGCATTAACAGTATCTTCTAATAATTGGGAATCTTCTTTAAATGTGCCTGAACCACAACAGGACGCTTTTTTAAGTTCAATCAATTCAATGCCCAATGCTTGAGTCAGGGCTTGAGTTGATAAGTAAAGCTCTCGGCAAGCTCCTTGAGCCACACAGCCAGGGTAATAGGCGTATTTTAGGGTCTGAGTTAGCATAAAAATATATTTGGTTAAAGGCAGTTGCCCTGATAATAACCGTTATCTGAAGCACAGAGCCTGAGTGTATCCTTGAGAGTTAAGTTTTTCTTCAGGAAAAGCCCTTGGTAGTATACGGGCGATCGCTCTTTCCGATAAGATGTATATGCTTAAAAACACATCGCCCATCAAGAGCGCATAATAGCAACTGGTCAAGGACATTTATCGTATGAGTCAAGCAGAAATTTTTGAAAAGGTCAAGAAAATTGTTGTCGATCAACTAAGTGTTGATCAAGACAAAATTACACCACAAGCTAATTTTGCCAATGATTTAGGGGCTGATTCCCTAGATACCGTTGAATTAGTGATGGCATTAGAAGAAGAATTTGATATCGAAATTCCCGATGAAGCCGCCGAAAAAATTACGACGGTTCAAGAGGCTGTGGATTACATCAACGATAAAGTTGCTGCATCCGCCTAAACAAATATTGGGGATCTCGGAACCCCTATGGGGATAAGGGGTAATGGGGATGGGGTACTGGGTATTAAGTACTGGTAATAATTGAATATAGATAAAAATCTTCTTAATTAACTATTATCGGGTTTCTGACCATACCTGCTTCCCAGTCCCCAGTCTCTTTATTTGCAGCTTTCTCGCCAATTTTAACTAAGAAATGACAGATTATAAACGTAAACGCGTTGTTGTAACTGGTGTTGGCGCGATTACACCAATTGGTAATACACCAGATGAATATTGGCAAGGATTGTTAAGCGGGCGCAGTGGCATTGGCAATATCACACATTTTGATGCCTCTAGCCATGATTGTCGCATTGCTGGGGAAGTGAAAAACTTCGATCCCCTCGCTTATATGGATCGAAAAGAAGCCAAGCGCATGGATCGGTTTGCCCAATTTGGGGTATCAGCTGCCAAACAAGCTGTTGCGGATGCCAAGTTAGTCATTAATGAACTAAATGCCGAACAGGTAGGAGTGATGATTGGCTCCGGTATTGGTGGACTGAAGGTGTTGGAAGACCAACAAACCATCTACCTCAACCGTGGCCCAGATCGCTGTAGTCCATTTATGATTCCGATGATGATCGCTAACATGGCGGCTGGATTAACAGCAATTCACATCGGTGCTAAAGGGCCTAATTCCTGTGCTGTGACTGCCTGTGCCGCAGGTTCCAACGCCATTGGGGATGCCTTCCGTCTGATTCAAAATGGTTATGCTCAGGCGATGATTTGCGGGGGCTGTGAGGCAGCAATTACACCTCTAGGTTTAGCTGGTTTTGCCGCAGCACGAGCGCTTTCCACGCGCAATGATGATCCGGCTCATGCTTGTCGTCCTTTCGACCGCGATCGCGATGGATTTGTCATGGGTGAAGGTGGGGGCATTCTTGTACTAGAAGAGCTAGAACACGCCCTCAGTCGTGGCGCTCAGATTTATGCAGAAATGGTCGGCTATGGTATGACCTGTGACGCTTACCATATCACTTCTCCAGTACCCGGTGGTACAGGTGCTGCTAGAGCTATTCAACTGGCGCTTAAAGATGGTGGTATCACTCCCGAAATGGTGAGCTACATTAATGCTCATGGTACTAGCACCCCAGCCAATGATTCCACAGAAACTGCGGCGATGAAAACAGCTTTGGGCGATCACGCCTATAAAATCGCTATCAGTTCTACTAAATCGATGACAGGTCATCTGTTGGGCGGTTCGGGAGGTATTGAAGCAGTTGCTACAGTGTTAGCGATCGCACATGATCAAATTCCTCCCACCATCAATCTAGAAAATCCTGATCCAGAGTGTGATTTAGATTACGTAGCCAATACCAGCCGCTCTCAAACAGTGGCGATCGCCTTATCCAACTCTTTTGGCTTTGGTGGTCATAACGTCACACTAGCCTTTAAGAAGTACGCCTAAAAATTTCAACTGTGCCGTTTTTCGGCTCTCCTGAGATTATTTTGTCAAAAGTATCACAAATACCTTTCATTGCTAGGTCAAGGGTTCATCATGACCTAATAATTGGATTGATTGATCACTAGAATCTCAGGAGATCCCGCTTGTCCATCAACAATGGGGAATGGGATGATAAAGATACTATGGGGAAAATTCAATCAGTGATTCAGTTACCAAGTTGAGTGAAGAAAACTGATAACCTTTAACTGTTAACTGTTAACTGTGCAGAACAACCCCAGTTAGAAAAAAAGCTCCAAGAGTGTTAACCTGTCGTTAAGAATAAGAGATTATGGCTGTTGCAACCCAATCCCTCGAAGAACTTTGTATTAACTCGATCCGCTTTTTGGCAGTTGATGCTGTAGAAAAAGCTAAATCAGGACACCCAGGACTGCCAATGGGCGCAGCTCCTATGGCTTTTGTCCTCTGGGATCGCTTTATGCGGTTTAATCCCAAAAATCCCAAGTGGTTCAACCGCGATCGCTTTGTCTTGTCTGCCGGTCATGGTTCCATGTTGCTGTATGCCCTGCTTTATTTGACAGGTTACGATAGCGTCACAATAGAAGATATCAAGCAATTTCGTCAATGGGGGTCTAAGACCCCAGGACACCCAGAAAACTTTGAAACCCCTGGTGTAGAAGTGACAACTGGCCCCTTGGGACAAGGTATTGCTAATGGAGTTGGTTTAGCAATGGCAGAAGCCCATCTAGCTGCCAAATATAACAAACCAGATGCCAAAATTGTTGACCATTACACCTATGTAATTCTAGGTGATGGTTGTAATATGGAAGGTATCTCTGGTGAAGCGGCTTCCTTCGCAGGTCACTTGGGATTAGGCAAACTGATTGCTCTATACGACGACAACCACATCTCCATCGATGGTTCTACAGATGTAGCATTCACCGAAGATGTTTCCAAGCGCTTTGAAGCTTATGGCTGGCACGTCCTGCACGTTGCAAATGGTAACACTGATTTAGATTCCATTGCCAACGCAATTGAAGCAGCCAAAGCTGTCACCGACAAGCCAACTATGATTAAGGTGACTACCACCATTGGTTATGGTTCACCCAACAAGCAAAACACTGCTGGTATTCACGGTGCGGCTTTGGGTGCAGACGAAATTGCCTTAACTCGTAAACAACTCAACTGGGAACACGAACCTTTTGTAGTTCCTCAAAATGCACTTGACCACACACGCAAAGCAGTAGAACGTGGCGCAAGCTACGAAGCTGAGTGGAACAAGACATTTGCTGACTACAAAGCCAAATATCCCCAAGAAGCGGCAGAATTTGAACGTTACCTCAGTGCTAAACTGCCTGATGGTTGGGATAAAGTCCTGCCTAGCTACACCCCCGAAGATAAAGGACTTCCCACCCGCAAACACTCAGAAAACTGTCTCAATAAATTAGCAGCAGTTTTACCAGAGTTAATCGGTGGTTCGGCTGACTTGACTCACTCCAATTTAACTGAATTGAAGGGCAAGGGCGACTTCCAAAAAGGACAATACCAAAACCCCAACATCCACTTTGGTGTCCGGGAACACGGTATGGGTGCTATCTGTAATGGTATGGCGCTGCATGGTTCGGGATTAATTCCCTACGGTGCTACCTTCTTGATTTTTACAGATTATATGCGGGCTGCTATCCGTTTATCTGCTTTGTCTCAAGTTGGTGCAATTTGGGTGATGACTCACGATTCCATCGGACAAGGTGAAGATGGCCCTACTCACCAACCAATAGAAACTTTGGCATCTTTGCGTGCTATTCCTAACCTGACTGTACTTCGTCCCGCAGATGGTAACGAATGCTCTGGCGCGTACAAAGTCGCAATTACCAAGGCTAAGGAAAACGCTCCTTCTCTGTTAGCCTTCACCCGTCAAGCTGTTCCCAACTTGGCAGGTACATCGGTTGAGAAGGTGGCTCAGGGTGGTTACACTGTGGTAGATTGCCAAGGTACTCCCGATATCATCTTGATTGGTACTGGTTCAGAGTTAAGCCTTTGTGTCACCGCAGGGGAGAAATTGACAGCCGAAGGTAAGAAGGTTCGTG
>NZ_JAYGHH010000045.1:5043-32209 GCF_034931045.1 Nodularia sp. UHCC 0506 | reverse complement strand
CTATGCCTTCCAGTGATTTGTTTGACGCACAAGATGCAGCTTATAAGGAGTCTGTTCTACCTAAAGCTGTCACCAAGCGTTTGTCTGTAGAAGCTGCTGCTAGTTTCGGCTGGCATAAGTATGTTGGTAGTGAAGGTGATACTGTTAGTATCGACACTTTTGGTGCTTCGGCTCCTGGTGGTGTTTGTATGGAGAAGTTTGGCTTTAGTGTTGATAATGTTTTGGCTAAGGCTAAGGCTTTGTTGGGTTAATTAGCAACTAAATATTCTCTTAAGTTTTTATGGGGTGGGCTGAAAGGTCTGCCCTTTTTTTAACGCAGAGGGGCGCGGAGAGGAATTAATTATAATTGGGGTAATGAGTTTATATATGAAGGGTAATTATGCAGGAAGTTTTAAATTACAATCAGGAGTTACACAATCGAATCTCGCCAATTGTGGAGAAGTTGATTCAGGGTAATAGTTTATATCAAGTTAAGTTAAATCCACGTGAAATGATCGAAATGTTGGTACAGTTATTTGGGCAGTTTTCACCGGAAGAGATGAGGGAAATTAAAGAGGATGATTTGACAGATAGAATTGATAGTATTTTAATGTTAGAGTCAGTTTCTGGGACTTTGAATGATTTAACACCTGAGCAGATAGAAATTTTTGATGCCGTGGTAGAAGGAAGACCGCTCAAGTGAGTTATTTACTAGATTCAAATATTGTTTCTTACATTTTGAAGAAAAATGCCACCGTAGACAAGAGATTTAGGGAAGTTCGCCGTCTCAGACAAGATGTATTTATTAGTTGCATAACTTACTATGAAGTCAAACGAGGTCTTTTAGCTATCAATGCTAGTAGACAGTTAGCTGAATTTCAAAAGTTTTGTCAAATTTATCAAGTGTTATTAATAGATGATTTAGAGATTATTGAAAGAGCCTGCGAAATTCATTTGGACTTACAACGCCGAGGTTTCACTATTCAAGAGCAAGATATATTGATTGCAGCAACTGCAATTACACGCGGCTTAATTCTAGTCTCTAATGATTCTGATTTGTTAAGAGTGCAAGGTATTAACTTAGAAAATTGGGCAAAAGCAGAATCTTGAGTTTGGGGACTTCCAAATAAAAAAACACCCAACCACCTAACGCAAGAAACCTCTCAAACTCTCATGACTCTGTGTCCTCTGTGTCTCTGTGGTTTGTTTATTTGGATAATTTATTTCTTGGAAATCCCTTGAGTTAATATAATTCCTCACTTAACTTGCATCATGAGGACGGGCAAGATGCCCATCCCACAAAATGTTCAGTAAATCTGATGGGTGCAAAATAGATGTGTTTTAGTTTAATTAGCGAGGAGTGTGTGAGTGTTTAAAAAATTGCGAGGAGGATTACTGGTTGGGATTGGCTATATGCTTTCTCCCCTATCGTGGTGGAATGATATATTTTTTAATCTACCGATCGCACTGTTGTTTGGTTATCTGGTAAGCTGGGCTAAACCTAATTGGTTTTTACCCTTCACAATCATTGGCTATTGGCTCTCCAATGTGTTGGGAATTGTGATGATGCAAATGGGAGCGATGGATATGTTCATTACAGAAGAGAAGCGGAACCTTAAAAGAGATTTACTGCTGGGTTTGGGTGGTTCCACTTTTTATACAATAGTGGTTGCGCTGCTAGTCTATTTTCATATTCTGGAAATACCTGATTTTCTGCTAAATCCATGATAATCTGGGCTAACTTCAAAGCTAAATTTTTGCATGGTTGCTATAAAATTTCACTGAGAATTGATACCAATTTTTCAATATGTGCGGTTTCATGAGTAGCCATCACAGATATCCGTATCCGACTTGTAGGGACTGTGGGGGGACGAATAGCTGGGGCAAAAATGCCTTTACTTCTTAGCTGTTTTCCAACTTTGAGTGCATCTGCTGCACTGGGTAACTGTAAACAGATTATGGGTGATTCTGTAGGTAATAATTTCAGGTGGGGTAATTGTTCTGTAATTAACCTTTTTAAATAATCCACATTTCGCCATAGTTGCGTCAGACGTTGCGGTTCTTGTTGTACTATCTTAATTGCTGTTAAAGCTGCGGCGGTATCTGCGGGTGAAAGTGCGGTAGTGTAAATCCAAGTGGGGGCGCGATTTCGTAAATAATCTATTAGGTTGGCACTTCCTGCTACATAACCACCTAAACTGCCCAAGGCTTTACTTAATGTGCCAATTTGAATTAATATTTTACCTATGCTGTGAAAATGTTCTACGCATCCTGCACCAGTTTTTCCGAGTACCGCAGTACTATGTGCTTCATCTATGAGCAGCATACAGCTAAACTCATCTGCTATATCTAATAATATTGGTAATGGACATAAATCACCATCCATACTGAAGACGCTATCAGTAATTATTAAACAACGTCTGTAGTTTTGGCGTTGCTGACTTAGTTGAGTTTTTAACGCTTTTATATCACAGTGGGGATATTCCAGGAATTCTGCACCGCTTAAAATTGCCCCATTTTTCAGACTGGAATGATTATACTGGTCAGATAAAATTAAATCACGTTTACCGACTAAAGCCGCGATCGCACCCAAATTTGCTAAATATCCTGAACTAAATACTACCGCATCTTCTGTTTGTTTCCAAGCTGCGATCGCCTGTTCCAATTCCCGATGTAATTCCCGGTGTCCACTGATTAATCGAGAACCAGTACTACCAGTTCCCAATTTTTCAGTAGCATAAATTGCCGCTTTAATCAAGCGTTCATCCCCAGCCAAACCCAAATAATCATTACTAGCAAAATTAATCACCTCTTCCCCAGCCAAAAGCACAGTAGCACCGGGGCGACCGTCGATTGTCTGTACACAGCGATACCAATTAGCTTTATGAATAGTGGCTAGAGATGCTTCTATCCAACTGTAAGGGTCTTGAGACATAGGGAGCAGGGGAGCAGGGGAGCAGGGAGCAGGGGGAAAGAGAATTTTGCAGTTTTTGCACGGATGCACAGAATGATAACTAATTAGGCGGACATGATAACCGCTATACCAATACCAATAAGAATAGATGCAATCCTGAAAACTCAGACTTTCTTAATTACGAATTACGAACTACGAATTACGAACTACGAATTACGAACTACGAATTACGAATTACGAATTACGAATTACGTATGAGTAACTTCTTCGCTGCTGCTAAGATGAGCGATCGCTTGTTTAATCCAATCTTCTACGTAAGCGTCTTTTGTGAGTCCAATATCTTCACTGACTACGTGTAAGGCGTGACTAACTTCATCGGCACTATATCCCAAAGCAAAAAGAGTCATTTGCACTTCTTCTAAAATTCCTGGTGCGGGGCCGCCTGTGGCGACGAAAAACCCTGCCGATTTGCGCCATTCGACTAACTTAGTTTTTAGTTCCAAACAGATACGTTCTGCGGTTTTTTTGCCCACACCAGGGGCTTGAATTAAGATTTGGGTATTGGCAGCGATAATGGCTTGGACTAAATCTGGGACTTCTAAAGTGTCCAAGAGTGCGATCGCACTAGCAGTACCAATACCGCTTACAGTCAGCAATTGGCGGAACAAATCCCGTTCTGCGGGTGAAGCAAAGCCATAGAGAAACGGCACTTCATCACGAATTTGCAGATGGGTAAAAATTTGGGTGACTCCGCCCAACTCTGGCAACTGTTTTGCCAAGCGTTGCGGAACTTGCAAATCATACCCCAAGTTATTCACTTCGAGAGTCAACATCATGCGACCCCCGCCAATTGCTTGAATACCAGCGACAATCCCTTTGAGATAGCTAATCATTCTAAGAAACCGAAATGTTTTAAACCTTCGAGAATTCCACCAGCACAAACAGCTTGTGCCAGGTAACGATAGTTAGCGGGATACTCGTTGTGCCACTGAAGTAACTCTGGACGTGCATTCCCAACTATGATTCCCCGTTCCTCGCCGACAGCGAATAAAGCAATATCATTACCTGAATCACCGCAGACAACTGTTTGTTCTGCTGCAAAGCTCCACTTCTGACGGAGGAACTGCATTGCCTGACCTTTATCGCTGGTAAGAGGCACAATGTCAAGGTCAATACCGCTACTATAGATTAATTTTATATTTAATTTAGATTTTAGCAACTCTGCTTCTAGTTGCGGTAAGATATTTGCTGCTACCTCTTGATGCAAGAAAAAACTAACTTTAAAAGCTCGTTGTTCTGAATTTGGTTGCAGTTCTAACTCAGGAAAAGACTGAGCGATTTTTAATACTAATTCCCCATCCCATCCAGATGAGAGGATTTCTGACCAAGCCGCATCAGGGGTATCTTTACCGTCTAGATAAATTTCCGTACCCACAGAGAGAACCAAAGCATCCGGTTCCATGAGATTTTTTTCTTTTTGGAGTTCGCGGTAAAGAATAGGCGATCGCCCCGTAGCATAAACAATTTTAGTGCCGTATTCTTGGCGATGTTGACCAAGTGATTTTGTCAGTGTGGCTAAAGCGTTGTCATCTCCTACAAAGGTGTTATCTAAATCGGAGACAAAAAGAAATGGTTTCATGATTTTGATGTATCCCTAGTTAGTAGTTGCAAAAATACCTGACAATTTAAATATTGACTAACAGCAATCTGAAAACACGAATCCTTCATAATGGGTTCCGAGTTAATCTACCTTATGTATGCTGATTAGTACAACCTATTACAAAAATTATTGTTCAGTTTCAGGACAGCAACCATTGCTACCAACACTACCCCACAGTAGCCACAGACCTCTCGTAAATAGCCAAACTTTCAGCATCACGGACTGATAAAGTGCGATCGCTTCTGACCCAAAAACCGTATTTATCCCCGTAAACTCTATCACAGAAGAAGCAGAAAGGAAGCCAGCCCTTAGATTGTGCGTAGAAGGAGTGTCTTAAATAGAAGTCCCGTCTCAGTCTTTTCCTATACCTTTATGAGTAAATATGGCTACGCCACGCCAGCTACAGAAACCAAACCGGATTCCTATAGTATGCTAAGTATTGATTGATGCACGTTCATCTGCATCCATCCCCTGTTTTCGGCCCTTACAGCACTTCCGGCAGCTATGAGGTACATCCCCAAAGCTGAAAGCTATGATAGGAGAGGGACAAGGAGAAAACTGTATTGCATAATAGCCGGAAGCGCTGTAATACCTCAGAATTTGGGAATGCTTATATTTCATCAATGAAAATAGAACTACAGTTTTGGGAACACTAGGTCTATCATAAAACTTCACAGGTATTGGTCGATGTCGAAAGATGAATCTAACCCTAGTATGAAAAAGACGTTAAAACAAATTAGATCCCATAGAACTAGAAATGAATTTGACCAAAGTACCTTGGGGGAAATGGTACTTCCAGAGGGAAGTAAGCACCAATTATCGGAAGCATCTCAATTACTGCATCAAGGAGTTCAACAGCAACAAGCAGGTAACTTCACAGATGCGTTACAGTCATTAAAACAATCATTACAGATGTTTCAGGCTGTTGGTAATATAGAACAACAGCAACAGGTACTCTGTTTTTTAGCGCTCATAACCTACACATCCAGTGATTACAAAAGTACAATTTCTTATTCCCAGCAGTGTTTAGAGTTGGAAAAGAAAAACCAAAATTTATCCATACGAATACAAATACTTTCCCATTTGGGTAATGCTTACCGTCACCTAAACGACTATAAACAGGCAATTGAATATTTGCAAGAGTGCTTAAAAGTTACCCGTGAAATGTCAAATCAACGGAGTCAGGTTGCAGCATTAAATAATTTAGGATTGGTGTATAAAGCTGCGGGTAAATTTACCCAAGCAATTGAATATCAAAAAGCCAGTTTAGAAATTGTTGAAGAACTCCAAGATCATTGGGGTATGGAACAGGTATTGAAAAATATCGGTAATACTTATTATGCTTTGGACAATTACCCACAAGCGATCACTTACTACGAAAAATGTGTCAGAATAGCACGTTTACTTAACCATATTCGCAGTGCTTCCAAGTTACTAAAAAATTTGGGCTATGCTTGCTATGCTACAGGCAATTACGGCAAAGCTATTCTGTATTATGAGGAGCGTTTACAATTAGCCAAAGAACTGCAAGATATACGTGGTGAAGAACAATCTCTTAGCAGTTTAGGGTTTACTTGTGAAGCTTTAGGTGACTATAAAAAAGCAATTAAATATTATGAAGAACGTTTGCTTTTAGCTAGAAAAATTAAAGACCAACGCATTGAACAACAAACCCTTAAAAGTTTGAAATTTAACTGTGAAGCCTTGGGTGATTATGTTAAAGCTATGCAATATGAAAAGGAACAATCTAATAATTCGTAATTTGTAATTTGTAATTCGTAATTCGTAATCAATGATGCAGAGAAATTGCTAACTAATTACTGTACTTTCTCCCTCAACCAAACACGGAAGGATTTCAATAAAGCAATTTCACCCATGTGTTTTATCTGCTGAATAAATCGACTGATATCACTAACTGAAATTAGGGGGAAGGTAATACTAAAGCTACACTCAATATATTGCCCTTCTAGCAAATGATAAAATTTTAAATCTTGTCCGTTATATGTCCACAATTCAGTCACACCCAGTGCTGCATAAATCCCCAATTTATTAACTGAACTACTGGTAATGTCAATTTCAATGGCTAAATCAGGAGGAGGATCTGTTTCTAAATTTAGTGTTTCCTGACCTCTAATAGCTGGTTCATTTTGAATATAATAACAATTATCTGGTTCTATACCTCTATTTGCTAATCGCCGCTTCAGTGTTGTGGAACCAGCACTTATAATTTCAATATCTAATTCTTCAGCTAAAGCAATAATAAAATTGCCAAAATTACTTTTAGCGTTTTCATGTTCAAACAGTGGGGTCATGATTTCTAAAGTACCGCAGTCATAAGCAAGCCGAGAACCTCTATCCTCACCTGTATCTCTCAGCAAAGCTTCAAAGGTTTCCCAACTGATGTTATGTAAAACCGTTCTTTGTTCAGCAAGGGTTGACTGGACAAGCATATTAAGATACCTATTCCATGACAATATTAGATAAAATTGCTATAATTTTACCTATATTATTAATATAGTATTCGCTCAAGTCGATATCTACCAATTGCTTCGTAAGTTTTAAAAATTTCCAGTTAGTACCAGTGGTGACAGTTCCGTAAATTGTAGAAATATCATTCCCCTCTCGTTCATTAAACAATTGAGCAGCTATCATTTCCGCTACACACTGTCCTAAACCTGCATTGATATTTTCTTTTTTAGCTTCCACAATTGTGATGACTGGAGCATTAACAATTAATAATTCTGACGAACGACTAATAATAAAATCACAATTACCATTTAAACCTTGTGCAGTATCTACAGTAAAATCAATTCCTGAGAATAAACTAATTTCATTGTTTAAATATTTTCTGACAGCTATTAATATTGGTGCAATGATCATTTCTGAACGAGATTTTTCAGTATTACTAGCCAGTCCTAAAGGTATATTTTCTCGTAATATTTCTGTTAAAAGTTGCGGACATTCAACCTCTGCAATAGATGCAAAAATATCAACTTTGTCTGAGATGGTTAAACCAAACTGTTTTCTAACTTTGTCGAGGGTAAAATCACTGTATGACATTTAATTTACTGCTGTAAATTCAAGTAAATCATATATTAGACTATAACTAAAGATTCATCCTCTTTCCAAGTCAATGAAGGTTCAAGTTGACCTGACTCAGCAAATGTGATTGCAGCTAGTAAACATTCGAGTAAATCAACACACATTTTTACAGGATAATTGCCTGCTTGACCTCCAACTACTAATTCTTCTGTATCCTTAGATTTTGAGAATTTAGGTGAAACAAAAATAACTTTATCTTTATGAGTGTCTAGATTATCTCTTTGTTTTTTTAATTCATTATAGAAATGAAGTACAGTGATTTGATTTTTAGAAGATATAGAAGTCTTGATATCGTATTTTGGCTGATGTAAAAGAGTATAAAAACTCTCATTATCTAAGGTTGCAGTAACAATATATTTTCCTGAATTACCACCCCCAATACTCATATAAGCTTCATCATCACCCAATGTGACTAATGTTTTGGTCTTACCATCTAATTCACCAATAGCTTCTTCAACTTGACTGAAGCTGGGATTTTCAATTAAATAACCTTCATTTTTATTACCAACCCATTTTTCTACAGATAAGTTTGATACAAACATTATTGCTTCCTTTTCTTTGGGGGTGTAACTTTAATTATTTTACTGCCACTGGGACTAATAATTTCTAATTCTTCTATACCTAACTGCCAAGCCATAGAATTTACACCCCCTCTTAAACCACAAGCGTCACAAAGGTCTCTATCTACAACTAAACGGGCTTTTATAGCTGTAACATCTGCATCTTTGGCTTGTTGAAAAACATCAGCTTCTGCATGAGTTTTAGTTATGGGATTGACTTTAAAAGTTATTTGGCGAGGATAAGGATTACTACCAGAATTAATACCAAAAAACTTTTGACCATCTATTTCTAGTTTAGCAATTGTTGATTTATCTGTCTTACTACCAGTAGGAGGTATACCAAGTTTCTGCCGATATTCACGTAGTTCATCAAAAAAACTGTCCGTTGTGCTTGGCCTTTAAATTAAGTTTGCTATCTGTTTTGCAGTATAGAACTTGGCGCGAAACATCAAAAAGGTGGGAATTACCCACCTAATCTTTAAGCAAGAAAACCAGCAAAAAAGTCCAGAGTTTCTTTCAGCGCTTTGATGAAAATATCAATTTCTTCGCGGGTGTTATAGAAAGATAAACTTACTCGTGCGGTTCCCGGTAAACCTAAGTAACGGTGTAATGGTTGAGTGCAATGGTGTCCCGAACGAATTGCTACACCTTCTTGGTCTAATAATGTTGATAAGTCGTTGGGGTGGACATCTGCGGCTGTAAATGCAGCTAATGCAGCCCTTCCTTCCCCCTTGGCGTTGGGTTTGGGTCCGTAAATTGTGATTTGGGGTATTTGCTCTAATTGTTGGAACAAATACGCTGTGAGTTCGGCTTCGTAGGCGTGGATTTTATCCATGCCAATATTACTAAGATAATCTACTGCCGCCCCCAGGGCGATCGCTTCCGCAATTGCAGGAGTACCGGCTTCAAATTTATGGGGTAATTCTGCGTAGGTAGAATGATCTAAATACACATCGGCAATCATCTCACCACCACCGAAAAATGGCGGCATTGATTCTAACAGTTCCAACTTACCATACAAAAATCCGATGCCAGTGGGGGCGCACATTTTATGACCGGAAGCAACTAACCAATCACAATCGATTTGTTGCACATCCACAGGCATATGAGGTACACTTTGGCAAGCATCAACTAAGAATTTTGCACCGTATTGGTGAGTAATTTTGGCAATTTCTGCTACTGGGTTAATACAGCCCAAAGTATTAGAAACATGACTGACAGCAACTAATTTTGTTTTGTTAGAAATCAGGTTTTTGAACTGTTCTAAATCAAAACTTCCTTCTGGTGTCAATTCCACAAACTTTAACACCGCACCCGTTTTTTGTGATACAAGTTGCCAAGGAACAATATTACTGTGGTGTTCCATCACCGACATAATAATTTCGTCCCCCGCTTGCAAATTGTTCATCCCCCAGCTGTAAGCTACCAGGTTAATGGCTTCACTGGCGTTGCGGGTGTAGACAATTTCCTGACGTGACGCAGCATTAATGAATTTAGCTACTTTATCTCGCGCACCTTCATAAGCATCAGTGGCTTTAGCACTTAGAGTATGAGCGCCACGATGCACATTAGCATTATATTGTTCGTAATAATCCCGTAGGATGTTTAACACGAACAAAGGTTTTTGGGAAGTAGCTGCATTATCCAGATAAACCAACGGTTTCGAGTTAACTTCCTGATGCAATATCGGGAAATCAGCGCGAACTTTATCAGCTAGGGTTTTGGTAGGGGTGAAAGTCATTGGTAATTAGTCATTAGTTATTTGTCATTAGTCAAAGACTTGAGACTATTGACTGTGTTTAATAGGACTGCTTGTAGAGATTTGACGGGGATTTGGTTGATAATTTCCGCAGCAAAGGCATTAATTAACAACTTACGCGCATCATCTTCGTTAATTCCCCGACTTTGGAGATAAAATATTTCGTCATCTTCCAATTGACTAACGGTAGCACCATGAGCGCATTTCACGTTGTCGGCGGTAATTTCCAACTGAGGCTTAGTATCAACTCTGGCCTTAGATGATAACAATAAATTGCGATTTAATTGACCGGCATTTGTTAACTGCGCGGCTTTCGGCACAAACACCTTGCCATTGAATACTGCATGAGCGCGATCGCCTACAATGCACTTATGTAACTGTGTGCTGGTACTATGGGGATGATTAAGTGCGATCGCACTGTGAGTATCAGCCACTTGTCTATCAGAAATCATCGTCAAACCGTTGAGAGTCGTTTCGGTTTGTTCACCAGTTTGCAAAATTTCTAAATTGTGGCGCGATAACTTACCACCAAAACTCAAAGCATGACAAGTATATCGACTATCACGAGCTTGAGTAACAGCAGTCTTCCCGACATGAAAAGCCTCTGCACCTTCCCGCTCAATTCTAGTATGACTCACCTGAGCATTTTCACCCAGCCAAACTTCCGTAACCGCATTACTAAAATAAACCCCCTCTGCGTCCTCTGCGCCTCTGCGGTTAATAAAATCTTCCACCAAAGTCACATTACCACCAGATTCCGCCACCACCAAACAACGAGGCTGAGAAATCGTCGCTTTCTCCCCAGCAACCGCAATAAATAACAGATGAATAGGAGTTTCCACAATCACATTCTTAGCCACCCAAACCACCGCCGCATCAGAAATTCCAGCAGTATTGAGAGCAGTAAAAATCTCCTGTGAACCCTCCGCTTGAGCTAAAAACTGTTTAACACGCTCCTGCTGAGACTTGGAAAAACCCGCCAAATTACCCACAACAACCCCAGAAGGTAAATCTGCAACGGCGGATAAATCCGGCGCATAGACACCATTAACAAACACCAAACGACTATTAACAGCCTCTGGTAAAGTTAAAGCCGAGATATCAACTGATTTTAATTGAGTTTCCGCATGAAACTGCACTTGACGCAGCGCTGACAAATCAGTAAACCGCCATTCCTCCTCACGAGTACTAGGGATACTAGAATGACGCACCCAATTAGCCGCATCTTGGCGTAATTCTTGCAAGAAATCTGCGGACTTTACTGCGGTGACTTCATCTAACAACCCAGTCAAATAACTATCTTTATCCAACAAAGTAGAAGTCAAACTCACAGCATTCGAGTTAGGAACTGGACTAGGAGAAACTTGAATAGTCATTACACACCCACCTCAGCACCTTCTAGTACCCAGTCATAACCACGCTCTTCCAATTCCAGAGCCAAATCCTTACCACCACACATGAGAATGCGACCATGAGCCATCACATGAACATAGTCAGGCACAATGTAATTGAGCAAACGTTGGTAGTGAGTAATCATAATTGTGGCATTTTCTGGACTAGCCAATTGATTCACACCATCAGCCACAATTCTCAAAGCATCAATATCCAAACCCGAATCAGTCTCATCCAGAATACCCAACTTTGGTTCTAGCAGAGCCATTTGCAGAATTTCATTGCGCTTCTTCTCACCACCAGAAAACCCTTCATTGAGACTACGGTTGAGAAAAGCCGGATTCATTTTGACAACTTCCAACTTTTCCTCAATCAAATCATCAAAATCAAAAGCGTCCAACTCTTCCAAACCCTCAGCCTTGCGGCGAGAATTGTAAGCTACCCGTAAAAAATCGAGATTACTCACACCCGGAATTTCCAACGGATATTGAAACGCCAAAAACACACCGCTTCTAGCTCGTTCCTCCGGTTCCATTTCCAAGAGATTCTGACCTTGGAAAATCACCTCACCACCAGTCACCTCATAAGCTGGGTGTCCAGCCAAAACCTTAGAAAAAGTACTCTTCCCAGAACCATTCGGCCCCATAATTGCGTGAACTTCTCCAGAGCGAACCTCAAGATTTAAACCCTTGAGAATCTGGGTTCCATCAACATTAGCCGTCAAATCTTTAACTGACAGCACAACTTCGCTATTTTCAATAATCATTTGTTCTTCTCTTAACTTTCTCTATTTGGTTTGTAGTAGGCGCTAAAGCGCCTTTATTGCAGCACTAAAGTGCTTACTACAAGCATTAACCAACACTACCTTCTAACTTCATACTCAAAAGCTTGTCAGCTTCCACAGCAAACTCCATCGGTAGCTGATTAAAAACATCCTTACAGAAACCGCTAATCATCATTGAAATAGCGTCCTCTGGGGAAATACCCCGTTGAGCGAAGTAAAACAGTTGATCTTCCCCAATTTTAGAAGTAGAAGCCTCATGCTCCACCTTACCAGAATTATTCTGCACCTGAATATAAGGGAAAGTGTTCGCGTGGGCATTATCGCCAATTAGCATTGAGTCACACTGAGAATAATTTCTCGCACCCTTAGCCGTAGGATTCACCTTCACTAAACCGCGATAACTGTTGCTAGAATTACCCGCCGATATGCCTTTAGAAATAATTGTACTGCGAGTATTTTTACCCACGTGAATCATTTTTGTACCTGTGTCAGCTTGCTGCATATTATTTGTCAGCGCCACTGAGTAAAATTCACCCACGGAGTTATCACCCACTAACACACAGCTAGGATACTTCCAAGTAATGGCTGAACCTGTTTCGACTTGAGTCCAGGAGATTTTAGAATTGACACCTTGACACAAACCACGCTTGGTAACGAAATTATAAATGCCACCTTTACCCTTTTCATCACCGGCGTACCAGTTCTGCACAGTGGAGTATTTAATTTCCGCGTTATCGTGGGCGACAAGTTCCACTACCGCAGCGTGTAATTGGTTAGTATCATACATCGGTGCAGTACAACCTTCTAGGTAGGAAACATAGCTACCTTCTTCAGCTACAATCAAAGTCCGTTCAAACTGTCCTGTATCACCGGAGTTGATGCGGAAATATGTAGACAATTCCATTGGGCATTTTACGCCTTTAGGAATATAGACAAAAGAACCATCACTGAATACAGCACCATTCAAAGCCGCAAAATAATTATCTGCTGCGGGGACGACGCTACCTAGATACTTCTGCACCAGTTCGGGATGTTCTTGTAAGGCTTCTGAAATTGAGCAAAAGATAACTCCATCTTCGGCGAGTTTTTCTTTGAAGGTGGTAGCAACAGAAACGCTATCAAAAATTGCATCCACAGCTACATTTGCTAATCTCTTCTGTTCGGTGAGGGAAATACCCAATTTCTCAAAGGTTTCTAGCAGGGTAGGATCTACCTCATCTAAGCTGTTGAGCTTGGCTTTCTTTTTCTTGGGCGCGGAATAGTAGATAATATTCTGATAATCGATGGCTGGATACTTGACACTTGGCCAAGTTGGTTCCGTCATTTTTTGCCACTGGCGATAACATCTGAGGCGAAAATCTAACATGAACTGTGGCTCGTTCTTTTTGGCGGAGATCAAGCGAACAACGTCCTCATTTAGTCCACGGGGGATAGTGTCAGCTTCAATATCTGTAACAAAGCCGTACTTGTAGGGTTGGTTGACTAAGGTTTTGACAGTGGCACTCATCGGTATTAATCTCTTGTGTTCAGAATTGGAATTGTGGAATCTGTTTACGGGAAATCTCTTTAAGGGTGGGAGACGGGCTGTTTCAGCCTCTTCCTGTTTCGTGTTTCCGAGTGGTTACACGGCTGTTAAAATAGGACTTAGGGAGTAAAACAACATAATCGTTGTTTAATTTATTTTCATTTTACGCTAAATTAACAACAACAATGTTGTTAAAGTCAAATTTTCTAAAAAAAATTTTTGGGGACGTTCATGCAGCGTCTTGTAGAGCAAATGGAGACTACTCACCAGACCTCAACCAAGCAAGATATTCTTGAGTATCTGCTTAAGCGCTCACAAGCAACTGCTTTTGAGTTAGCCGAAGTTTTAGATGTCAGCAAGCAAGCAATTCGTCGTCATCTGAAAGATTTGGAGACGGAAGACCTAGTTTTGTATTCATCTGTACAAATAGGTATGGGGCGGCCACAGCATATCTATAAGTTAAGCCGCCGGGGACGCGATCGCCTGCAACGGAGTTTAAACAATTATCAAAGCGATCGCTATGGTGAATTTGCAGTTTCACTGCTGGACACTTTAGCCCAAACCGTAGGCCGTGACCAAGTAACCTCGATTTTACAAAAACAGTGGGAGCGTAAAGCTCAAGAATACCGCGATCGCGTCGGTAACGGATCATTAGAAGAGCGTGTAGCCAATTTAGTGAATCTGAGAAAAGCCGAAGGATTCATGGCAGAATATCACTCTGTGGAATCCTCACAAGTGGATAGCTTTATCTTCATGGAACATAACTGTGCCATTTCCGATGTTGCTGAATCTTTCCCTAGCATCTGCGGTCATGAATTAGAAATGTTTGCAGCCGTGCTACCAGATTGTCACGTAGAACGCACCCATTGGATTATCGATGGTGAACATCGTTGCGGCTATTTAGTGCAAGCTCGACCAACCCAATCTCATTCAGTTTAAATCGTGGCTAATAATTGAGTGGTAAGGCTTTTTACCAATCAATAATTCTTTATTGTCCATGAATCAATATTTAATTAGGTTTAAAAACTAAATATATGGATACATCACCGCAACAACCAACAACCCAATTCCTCTCCTTAGAAGAATCAGGAAAAGTAGATGCAGCGTTGCTATCTTCTTCAGAAAAATTTTTAACCAGATTAACAATTTCATCCCTCAAACTTTTAAAGCATATCGCCCAAGAGTACGGTGTGGCGATGGAAGACTTAACCACACAGCAACTAATTACCTGGTTTGAAAAGGATGCCAAAATTAAACGAGAGCAAGGAATTGAAGCTTCTTATTTGAAATGGTAAAAGATACCAGGAAGAGGCAGGGAGCAGGGGGAAAGAAACTTACTCAAAACTTTCCCCACTCAGCACTTTCCTAAGCCCGATAATTATGAGTTCTAGGACTGCGCGCGCCCACAACAGCACCCATAAGAGCCGCCGCCAAACTCAACAAAGAACCCAATACAAACCACCACAAAGCCCTGGAAGTAGCCGCAGCAATTTGACGGGCTTGTTCAGCTGTGACAGTAGTTGGAGGTACGGGCGCACCTGGTTGAACTGCCTGGGGAGGTACAGCTACTGCAATATTGGGAGCTACAACACCAAAAGTACCCCAGACTCCACTTGCTAATAGCCAAGAACTCAGGGCGATGGTAGTAGCCCAGAGAATTGCGCCATTGAGTAGGGCTGTATTCCGGTTCATGGGGCCACAAGTACGAGTTGTCACCCAGCCACCAACGAATAGGGAAATTAACAAAGCCAGGGTTGACCAAATTCCCACATTAGCCGCAACATCAGGCGTTATAGTTCTAGGCGCTCCTGAACCGGCAATTGCACCCGCGCCGATAGCGCCAAATAAGGAACTCAAAATTAATTGCGTGGCTAAAGCTACCAACACGCCAGCAATTATTGGACCCCAGCGCACTCGATCATGATATTCAGCTATTCTACCTGCGGCTGGTTCATTAATAACATCATCGCCGACGCGATTCATGTATGACATAGTTTATTTTCTCCATTGCTTTATTAGCAAAGTGTTTTCTCCGTTATATTGATTTGATGATTCATGCTTATGCTTAAAATTAAATTGCCAGATATAATTTTTAATCTCTATCAATAGAAGGAGTTAATTAGTCTATCTTCAGCAGGATTCATGAAAATTCCTTCATAAATATCTATTAAATTTATTTATGCTTTATGTCTAATTTTTTAGATAAGAAACCGCTAATTTGCTAATGGATAATTATATTGAAGATATTACCCATTAGCTAGAAAGCAAATATCATGAACAGTGCTAACGAATTTTTACAGCAGTACCTGTGGCTGTAATCAGTAACAAAACTCCGCTTTGATCAATATTGATTGTGCCAGTATCAAATTCAATCCCCACCACAGCATCTGCGCCTAAACGCTGGGCGCGTTGTTCTAATTCTTCGATGGCTTTGCGCTGTCCCTGCTCAAATAAACGCTCATAGCTGGCAGTTCGACCACCAATAACATCTCGAATGCTGGCAAAAAAATCTCGGATAAAATTACTACCATAAACGACTTCTGCCGTCACAATACCCAAGTATGATTCAATAATAGCACCTTGAATTACATCAGTCGTAGTTACAATCATAAGTGGTTCTATTGTATTTGTTATGTTAAATTAACATTCTGCCAAAGGGAACAGGGAACAGGGATAAAAAACCGTTATTCAGTTTTAGATTTTGGATTGATCTCATAGATCAATGTAGTTGCTGTGAACCCTGGGATGAGATGAGTCCCAAATCCTCCTGCTCTCTGCCTCTTTGTGGCATCATAGCAAGGCGAGATACCTGCTATGGCAAAAGTCAAAATTGAAATACTTGCTGTGACTGGGTTTTAAACTTTTTTCATGTCCTAACCACTTTGGCAGTTGCGATATTTGTCTGGTGGGGAAGGCGGTACAAAAATCACTGGCAATAAAAGGCATTTTGTCCAATCAGAAATTGATTAGCGAGATATACTGAATACTTTATAATAATCAATCTGTGCTTTACTATAAATGCAGGATATTTTGTGCTGTGAAAAAGTATCTGAATAGACAATTTATTTAAATTTGGTGAAAGTAAACCAATACAGTTTTCAAAATTCACAATTTTTGTTTTAATGTACAAAAAAAAGTCCTCTAAAAATTCAGGAATTTTACTGTGTACAAACGCATATCACTTGTAGTTGGTGTTCTGTTTTTAGGATTTAGTGCCGTTAGTATCCCCTCGGTGGCTCAGGCTCAGGTACTCATAGCCCAAACCACAAACCTCCAATTAAAGAGACTTTTTGAGGAAGGACAGAGGCTTGTAGCTGCTAGAGACTATAATGGAGCGATCGCTATTTATCAACAAGCAGCTAAAATTGAGCCAAGGAATGCTAAAATCCATTCTGGTATCGGCTACCTCTATGCCAAACTAGGAAATTTTCAACCAGCTCTAGCCTCTTATCGTCGCGCGATCGCTATTAATGCTAATAATGGTGATTATCATTACGCTGTGGGTTACATCAAAGCTAATTTGGGTGACACCAAAGGAGCAAAAGAATCTTACCGTCGTGCGGTTCAACTCAACCGTAATAATTTAAATGCTTATTTGGGATTAGGTATCACTCAAGCCCGTTTGGGAAATTTTACAGCCGCTAATTGGGCTTATGAAGAAGCCATTAAACTGAATCCCAATAACGCCCAAACTTATGAGTTTATGGCTCTTATGTATAAACAGCGACGACAAACCGCACAAGCCAATAATATGCTTCAGAAAGCACGGGACTTGTATCAACGGCGAAATGATTCGGCAGGAGTGAACCGGGTAAATGGGATGTTACGGGAGTTAGGAGGGTGAATCAGTTATCAGTGATCAAGGCGTATATTGGCTGAGATTCACTAGTAACGCCTACTAGCTGCATCATTTAGGGTTAGGGGTGGTTTGAGTTTGATAGGTATTTTTGACAGCCGCCCAATTACTGGCAATTGGCATTCGCCACCCAGTACCAAAGGCGCGATCAGTAATTTTTAATCCTGGGGGTGCTTGTCGGCGTTTAAATTCAGCCCGTGTCACCATCTGAATGACTCTGTTGACAATTACCGGATCATGGCCTGCGGCCACAAGTTGGGCGGCTGATTGGTGGTTGTGGATCAGGTGTTCCAAGATGTTGTCTAAAGTTTCGTAGTCGGGTAGAGAATCTTGGTCTACTTGTCCGGGTTTGAGTTCAGCGCTAGGGGGTTTAGTGAGAATATTTTGGGGAATGATTTCATTTTGACGATTTAACCAATGGCACAGTGAATAAACACGGGTTTTAGGAACATCAGCGATTACAGCTAACCCGCCATTCATATCACCGTAAAGGGTGCAGTAACCTACTGCCATTTCTGACTTGTTACCAGTGGATAATAAAAGATAACCAAATTTGTTAGCGATCGCCATCAATAAATTACCACGAATCCGAGACTGGATATTTTCCTCAGCAATACCAAATTCAGTCCCAGCAAACAAATCAGCTAAGGTGTGATCAAAACTTTGCATTAATTCCCCTATCTTTAAAATAGTGGTTTCAATGCCCAGATTTTCTGCTAATGCCAAAGCATCACTCACAGAATGTGATGAACTGTAGGGAGAAGGCATGAGGACACCGAGGACATTTTCTTTACCAAGGGCTACGGATGCGATCGCCGCCACTAATGCCGAATCAATTCCCCCACTTAAACCCAGCACCACTTGAGAAAAACGACATTTTTGGGCATAGTCTCGTACTCCCAACACCAAAGCCTGCCAAATTTCCTCCTCATCTGACTGATATGCAGGTTTGATAGAATTCACCTGTAAATCTCTCTGCGTCTCATCAAATTCTAATATGACTAAATCATTGGCAAAACCATTAGCACGAGAAACAACTTCACCTTGACGATTCAAAGCAAAACTGCGCCCATCAAAAATCAAATCATCATTTCCCCCGACTTGATTAGTATAAATCATCGGTTGGGCAAAACGTATCGCACTATGCTTCAGCATTGCTTCTCGGTATTGCTGCTTACCAAGACTATAGGGTGAAGCAGATAGATTCACAATTATATCAACACGTAAACTTGCTAAATCAGCAATAGGATTTATGGCATAACTACGTTTACCTAAAAAGTCTTCATCGTTCCATAAATCTTCGCAAATAGTTACACCAATATCAAGGTTATCTAAAGTGAAATAACTAGCTTCTAACCCTGGTTCAAAATAACGATTTTCGTCAAATACATCATAAGTAGGTAACAGCCGTTTATGAAAGAATTGCTTTACCTTGCCATCTGCTAACAAAGCGATGCTATTAAATAAACTTTTACCGCCAGTAGTATGCGCTTTTAAATTTGGTAAAACAGTTCCTACCAACACAGCCAAATGAGGTGGTAAATCTGTAGCTAGTTGTTTTAATATCATCCCCATCTCTGCTACAAAACTAGGATTTAGTAATAAATCCCTTGGGGGATAACCACACAAAGAAAGTTCTGGTGTTAATAATAAACGCGCACCTTTAGCGGCGGCTTGTTGGGCTGCTGACAGAATTTTTTGGGCATTTCCAGGCAAATCACCAATTATTGGATTTAGTTGAGCGATCGCAATTTTCATTTTTGATTTAGGTTTTGGGATTATACAATGGATTTCCTGATATTTTAGTAGTCAAATAAAAACTAAAGGTTTGTCTTTCAGAGGTGCAAAAGCCTCAGCATCAAACTTATATAAAGTAGCCGGACGACCTGCACCCCGTGATACCTTGATGCCTGTATCGGATAAAAAACCTAACTTGAGTAATCGCGCCCGAAAGTTAGAATAATCGGCGAAATTGTCGCCTAAAACTGTGGTGTATAACTGATACAAATCATTTAATGTAAAGCTGGCTGGCAAAACATCAAAAGCCACCGGGCTATACTCTAACTTATTTCGTAAACGTCTGTGTCCATAAGCCAAAACTTGATTATGATCAAAGGCTAATTGTGGGACATCTTTAACTGGATACCAAGCAATCCCAGAGACTTTATCAGCAATTAATTCTGCTTCTTCAAATCTGACTAGGGCAAAATAACTAACTGAGAGATAACGTACACCATAACTACCACTAGCTTCTCGTGGATCGCGATGAGGACCGCCAAAGGTGTACAACTGTTCTAAATAAAGATTATTCACCCTGATTTTCTCCGCCATAATTCGATAGGCAGCATCTTCTAAAGACTCTCCTTGACGTACCAGAGTACCGGGAAGACTCCAAGAATTGAGAAATGGTTCCTGCTGTCGCATGATTAAGAGAACTAACAGCCGATTTTGGGCAGTATCTACAGAAAAAATGACATTATCAACACCAACCTTAAAATCGGCCAAAGGTTGTTGATTTAATTGAATTGGTAACTTTTTGTGGTTGCGTCCTGGCATTTGTACAAATGCTCTTGATGAATATAAGCGACAATAGGGGGAGTTAGGGCTTGAGTATCTCCATGTTCACGGTAGGCGGTGGAAGAAACATCTATACCAGTTAAACTAGCGATCGCAATGTTACCGCCCAGATTTTGCACTGCTTCCAAGCTATACTCATCTATGGCATATCCTGGCCGGGGAACAATTAGCAGTTGCACTTGCTGTAACAAATCTTCAATGTGATACCAGCGCGGTAACTGATGTAATAAATCAGAACCAATTACCAAAGTAAACTCAGCATCTTCACCCCAGCGAGACTTGGCTTTTTCCAAAGTTTCCAGAGTTCTAAAGCTACTCAAATCCTGTTCCAAAGCAATATTGTGCCGTGGAGTATCAATATCCGTAATTAACAATCGCAGCATTGTAGCCCGATGTTCCAAAGGTGTTTGATGAGACTTAAAAGGATTATCAGCCGCCCAAACTGCTACCCAATCATAACCCTCAGATAACCACCTGAGAATCTTTTGATGTCCAGCAGTCGGCGGGTCAGCACTAGTACCAAACAAAGCAATTCTCATCTCTGTGTCCTCTGCGCCTCTGCGGTTCGTTTGTTCGTCTTCAAAATCAACTCCTGCAATTGGTCAGAAATCTCCACATCCACCCCCACTGGATCATCCAAACGGCGAGTTTCCGGTGGTAAACTAGCCACAGTAGCCGCAGTTCGTTGGCGAATCTCAGGTAAACTTTCCCGCCGATGTAACCGTTCACCATTCTTGACTACCAACTGCAACAAAGGTGATCCCAAGACATTGCTTTCATCTACTAACGCCAACTTATCGGCCTTTACCTTATCTCCCACAAACGAGCGAAAAATTTGCTTGCGTCCAGGATAAGTCACCTTACCACTAGACTGTTTCATCACCGGGATACCATCGATTTCCACGAGTTTATAAACTCCATTGACAGGCGCGCCCGTAACTAATCGCGTTCCCAGTCCATAGCCATCGATTTGGGCATCAGCAGCTTTGAGTCTGGCAATTTCCCATTCATCTAAATCACCACTAGCAAAAATTGATACATGAGGCAGAAGCGATCGCACTTGTTTTGACAAAGTAACTAAATCTCCAGAATCCAACCTCACCCCAGTTAATTTCATTTCGCCAGCCTTGACTTTTGCCGCTAACTGCTCTGCCGCAGCGATAGTATCATAAGTATCAATTAATAATGGCGCACCGGGAAAATATTTATGAAAGGCAGTAAAAGCTTGTTCTTCACTACCTGCCATTGCTGACAGTGCCATCACTAAAGCGTGAGCCATCGTACCACTTGGCTGTTCTCCCAGTTGTAGCGCTGCTAACACATTAGAAGTCGAATTCAATCCCCCAGCTAAACCAGCCCTTGCCGCCCATAAAGAGGCTTGGGGACTAAATGCCCTCCTCGTGCCAAATTCTAAAAGTGTGGCTGCTTCTCCGGCAATATCCCGGATGCGTGCAGCTCTTGTGGCCACCAATGTTTGATAGTTAATTGTATTAAGTAAATATGTCTCTACTAGTTGTGCTTGCCAAAGGGGTGCTTCTACCCGCAATAATGGCTGATTAGCAAATACGGCTGTTCCCTCTGATACTGCCCACACATCACCAGTGAAACACCCCTCAGCTAAGATTAACCAAAAGCGATCGCTGGCATGAGTAAAAATTCCCGTTGCTTGTAAAGCCTGTATTTGCTGCGGACTAAAGCGAAAATTTGCCAAATATGTCAAAACCTGCTCTAGACCCATAGCTATTAAATAGCCAAAATTTTCTGGTAAGCGTCTGACAAATAGTTCAAAACTAGCCCGTCGTTGTTCTACACCTTCACCTGTATAACAAGCTGCCATTGTTAATTGGTAAAGGTCTGTTAGCAAGCTGTAATCATCTACACACAGATTAAGTTCACTGTCCCAGTCTGGAAAAGTTGCCATGTAAGAGCGTCCTTAAAAGAAGGCTACTTTTATTATGGTAGATTTTACTATAAATAATGTCAACTCTCAAACCCAGAAAGTTATATAATGCCGTTATCGGGGTTAATGGTAGAATTTAATCTGAAGAAATACAAATTTTTCATAAAATATAATAGTGAATTTTATTAAAATTACTGGACAAAATTGGACTAAAATGAGAAGATAATCAATGATAGTCCTCACCTAAAGTATTGCAAAGATACCCAAAGAAGTATTGCAATTTTCACCTAGTTAAGAATATTAGAAATAAAGTAGATAAATAACAATCAACGCGACTCAAAAAAGGAGTCTCATCATGTCTATTTCAAAGATATTTGTGAGCATAATGCAGTATATTTCTGAGGCCGTAATGCGGATTTTTAGCCCCAGTGATGATGCTTATCCGATGATTGGTGTGCAGCCATTTACAGGAGAATTTTATAAACGACGCACAGCAAACGGTTGGTAATTCTCTTTAAAATGAATCACCAAGAAAATTCTCATTCCCCCTCTTTGCTTGCCTATCGTGTATACACAAGTGATCAAATTTCCCCCTAATCCCCAATTATGGGGGAACAAGAATTTTCAAAGTCCCCCAAACTAGTACCGCAAGGCGTTCGTCAAAAGTTAAAAAGCTTATAAAATCGGCTTTTCATGGATTTTGAATGGTCTGTTTATTTACGCCGACTTGTACTAGGGGGATTTAGGGAGCAAAACAGGTTCAAACACAGACAGGCAGAAGTTGTGTGTACACGGTAGGTCTTTAAACCGGAGAGTGTCAACGCATATCGTAGCCAAATAAATTCGGGTCTACTTCTCCTAACTTTAAATCTGCTAAACCATATTCAGCCCATCGTTGATCTACCATCGCGGCAATATCTGGATCTGATTCTAAGGGCGAACCCCATTCATGATCTGTTTCTGGTGGAATCTTGGTCGTCGCATCAATTCCCATCCGTCCACCTAAACCAATTTTCTCACTAGCAAAATCTAAGGTATCAAAGGGTGTGTGGGGTAAAATAAACACATCTCTAGTAGGGTCAACTTTGGAACTAATCGCCCACACGACTTGACGCGGATCACGAATATTAATACTTTTATCTACCACAATTACAAATTTGGTGTAGGTAAATTGGGGTAAAGCACTCCAAAATGCTAAAGCCGCCCGTCGCGCTTGTCCCGGATATGCTTTATCAATGGAAATAATTGCCGCTTTGTAACTTAAAGCTTCCATTGGTAAGAAGAAATCGACAATTTCGGAGACTTGTTGCCGCAGAATAGGAGTGTAAATCCGATTGAGTGCGATCGCCATCATCGCTTCTTCTTTAGGTGGACGACCGCTAAATGTGGTTAAATAAATGGGATCTTTGCGGTGCGTCATACACCCAAACCGCACTAATGGCGAATCTTCCACACCACCGTAATAACCCATGTGATCACCAAAGGGACCATCTGGTAAGACTTCCCCTGGTGTAATTGTTCCTTCTAAAACAAACTCTGAATCGGCGGGAACTTCCAAATCTACGGTTTTACACTTGGCTAAGTTGACACCGGAACCACCATACAATCCCGCAAATAACCATTCTGATAAATCGACAGGAATAGGTGTCGCAGCTGCCATGATAATTAATGGATCAACACCCAGTGCGATCGCCACCTCTAACTTTTTACCACGTTCAGCAGCTTTGCGTAAATGTCTCGCCCCACCGCGCACAGATAACCAGTGAACAGTCATCGTATTTTTAGATTGCAATTGCAAGCGATAAACACCCACATTAGGCGTACCTGTCTCACAATCCTTGGTAATTACCAACCCCAGAGTGATAATTTTACCAGCATCATTTATATAGGGACGAATCAACGGTAATTTATTTAAATCTAAATCATCGCCTTGAATTACCACTTGCTGACAAGCTGGAAAAAAATCTCTTCCTGGTTTAGCCTTCACCACATCAAACAGCACCTTCCCAAAATCTATAGCTTGGGAAATCTTTTTCGGTGGTTTTGGCTGTTGCAGCATCCCCAGCTTTTTACCCAGAGTTTCCAACTCCTCTGGACGTTCCATATTCATTGCCCAGCATATCCTTTCCACCGTTCCCATCAAATTGATTGCCACCGGGAATGATGCACCTTTGACGTTCTCAAACAGCAACCCTGGCCCACCTTGTTGCAGCATTCGGTTGCAAATTTCCGCAATTTCAAATTCTGGGTCAACTAGAGCCGAAATTCTCTTTAATTGTCCTCGTTCTTCCAAAATCTTGATAAATCCCCGTAAGTCTCTTGCCATTGTGCTAATAAATTGAAATATTTAAGAAATGTAAAGCGCTCTCTTATATTATTGATCATTACCCACTAGTACCGCAGGGCTTGCTAAATAAATATAAAACCCAGATAAATCGAAGATTTGAGGCTGATAAACCCGAAAGTAGGTGCAAGGTTTTTGCAGGGTGTACCATCAAAAATGTAAATTTTGGGTTGAATAAATCAGAAAATAGCTAACCCTGTTCCCTACCTCCACGACACGCTACGCGAACAGCAAACCCTAATTACATCTTTTTAACGGTAAATTAACCTAGTACAAGACTGACCTTAACCATTAAATTGCAGTTATCAAGTTATCCTCATGAGGGATAGGCGTTATTTATAAAAAATAAGCACTACCCTAATCAAACATGGCGATGATATACAGACCTGGCTGGCAGGTGGTCTTGTAATATGACCCCTGCTGGTTTTGCTTTCGCCACCCATGCTTATTACGATAACTTTCATAATTATTTTTTGTCTTTTTCATCATCAGGTATTGGTAAAAAATTAATTTTCTCATTCCATCTCTTGATTACAGCTACGCCAAATATCCACTAAACTCTTGATTATTTTTCATTTATAATAATCGCTGTAAATCATTTTTTAATAATATTTTAAATTTGTATTAATGTAAACTTAAACTAAGTTTAACCTTCAGCCAATTAATCTAATGTTGTAAATAAAAGAAAAATCAATCCTTAAAATTAGAGGTAATATGAATTTTTCCGCCACCATTTTGCAACGAGCATTTACTACTTCAGTGCTAACCACTGCTGTTGCTCTTGGTTCTATTTGTGCAGCACCTGCTCAAGCTCAAGCCCAAACTCTCAACGGTGCAGGAGCAACTTTTCCCGCGCCTTTATATGAAAGATACGCTCGTGAAGTGAGAAAGAAATTTCCCAATATGAGAATTAACTACCAAGCAATTGGTAGTGGTGGTGGTATTCGGCAAACCATTGCTGGAACTGTTGACTTTGGTGGTAGTGATGCTGCTATGACAGACAGTGATATGGCTAAAGTCAAGAACGGTGTAATTTTAGTACCTACAGCCGGTGGTGCTGTTTCCGTCGTTTATAATCTCCCTGGTGTGAATAATCTCAGATTATCTCGTACTACTTTACCAGCTATTTTTTCTGGTCAAATTACCAACTGGAGTGATGCCAAAATTAAAGCTGATAATCCTGGTGTAAATCTTCCAAACCAACCAATTAGATTTGCGGTTCGTGCTGATGGTAGCGGTACAACTTTTATTTTTACCAACCACTTAAGTTCCATCAACAGTTATTTTAAAGGTAGAGTTGGAACTGGTACTGCTCCCAAATGGAATTTGCCCAATGTTCTCAGAGGTAAGGGTAATCCTGGTGTAGCTGCTTTAGTCTCTCGTACTCCTGGTGCTATTGGTTATGTAGAATATTCCTACGCTACCCAAAATAAACTGAAATCAGCAGTGCTGCAAAATAAATCTGGACAATTTGTTGCACCTTCTTTGCAATCTGCAAACGCAGCTTTAGCATCTGTGACTTTTCCTGATAATTTCCGTACTTTTGCCGCAGATCCAGCACAAGGTTATCCCATTGTGGGTTTGACTTGGATGATGGTTTATAAACAATATCCTAATGCTGCTAAAGCTGATGCTGTGAGAAAATGGATTAATTGGGTGTTGACTGATGGGCAAAAATTGAATGCTCAACAAAATTATACGTCAATTCCCCCCGCAGTGGTAAATCGGGTATTGCAAACAGTAAATAGCACTGTTAAACCATAATTAACCATCTTAATTATTTTTTTTATTAGGGTGGGCTATTTGTTCACCCTATTAATCCAAAATCATCTCATTGTTTGTGATTTTTCATGAAAAATTCCTCTAATTCACCCCACAATAGTTCATTACCTCTAAACAATGAAAATATTGAGTTAATAGCTAAGGATGGGATCAAAGGTTGGTTTGACCAAGGATTTACATGGCTCGTATATGCTTTTGCTGCCATTACTGTAGCAATGCTGTTTGTGATGAGTTGGATCATTTTTAAAGAAGCTCGGCCAGCTATTGATATGTTTGGCATAGAGTTTTTATGGGGGCAAGATTGGGATGTAAATAATGAAGTTTTTGGTGCTTTACCTTATATCTATGGAACCCTTGTAAGTAGTGCGATCGCTCTTTTAATTGCTTTTCCTATAGGTTTAGCAGTTGCATTAGTCACTAGTGAAAATTTTTTACCAGTTTCTATACAAACAACTCTGGCATTTGTAGTGCAATTAATTGCGGCAATTCCTAGCGTGATTATTGGTTTATGGGGAATTTTTATTTTTATTCCAGTTTTAGAACCTTTCCAAATGTGGTTAGCTAATTATTTTAAATGGATACCACTTTTTAACTCAGAATATCCTGTAGGCACGAATATGTTAACTGCGGGAATTATTCTAGCAATTATGATTCTGCCCACAATAGCAGCTATTAGCCGGGATGTATTATTGGCAATCCCAAAAGAATTACGTAGTGCGTCTATGGCTTTGGGTAGTACTCGTTGGGAAACAATTTTTCGAGTGTTACTACCTGCTGGATTTTCGGGAATTGTCAGCGCAGCAATGCTGGCTTTAGGAAGAGGTTTGGGCGAAACAATGGCTGTGACTATGGTGATTGGGAATTCTGCTCAAATCAGTGCTTCTTTATTAGATCCGGGTTATACAATACCGTCTGTCATAGCCAATGAGTTTGCCGAAGCAACTCCAGGATTACATATTGGGGCTTTAACTTATTTGGGATTAGTTTTGTTTGGAGTGACTTTGTTGGTAAATATTGGTGCTGTTCTCCTGG
>NZ_JAYGHH010000045.1:0-5016 GCF_034931045.1 Nodularia sp. UHCC 0506 | reverse complement strand
GTGGGTGGGCAAAAAAAATAGCTAAGAGAGTCATGAGATGAAATATATTTTATTTTTCAACAAATTAAATATCACAATCTTATATAAATATGAGTAATCACCAGCAAAATAAAATAGCGCCATCCCTAGCTAATGAATTATTTGCACCTTTACCAAAATCGAGGCAATTATTTACTTATTTAATGAATGCGATCGCTTGGGGATTAACTGTTGTCGCTTTAGTTCCTTTATTATCTATTTTGTGGGAAATTATCTCACGAGGAATATCTGGACTAAAACTAGAAATGTTTGTCAATCCTGTGATTGATTTTGGCTTTGGCAACGCTATTCTGGGAACAGCAGTAATCGTGAGCATTGCTACACTATTAAGTGTTCCCGTAGGCATATTAACAGGTATATTTTTAGCTGAATTTGGAATTACTAACCCAGCAGCTAAATTTGTGCGTTTTATTACTAATATTCTCACTGGTGTCCCTTCCATTATTGTGGGTGTATTTGCTTATGCTGTCATTGTTTTACTCACTAAAAAATTTAGTGCGATCGCTGGTGGTTTTGCTTTAGCCACAATCATGCTACCTGTGATTGTCCTGACAACCGAAGAAGCTTTAAAACTAATTCCTACAGACCAACGCCTAGCTTCCGCAGCTTTAGGTGGTAATCGCTTGCAAACCACTTTTCGCATCGTAATTACTGCTGCATTACCTGCAATTACCACAGGTATTCTTTTAGCCATCGCTCGTGCTGCTGGCGAAACAGCACCTCTGATGTTTACGGCTTTGTTTAGCTTAGATTGGTCAGAAGGATTACTCAGCCCAACAGCTTCTTTACCAGTATTAATTTTTAACCTTTACAACGACCCCGACCCAGAGAAACATCAATTAGTCTGGACTACTTCTATAGTCTTACTTGGCTTAGTTTTATTTGTCAGTATAATTTCTCGCTTAATTACTCGGAAAAGAAAGATTAAGTAAAAACATTCCAAATTCGATAGTAAACTCATATAAAAAATGAACACATTAACTCCAGCCATTCAAGTCAAAAACCTCAGTTATTATTACAGCACTACTAAAGCAATTGATAACGTTTCTGTAGATATTTATCATAATCAAGTAACTGCACTGATTGGCCCTAGTGGTTGTGGTAAATCAACCTTTATTAAGAGTCTGAATCGGATTGGCGAATTAGAAGGTTCGGTGAAAGTAGAAGGACGTATAGAATTTTTGGGTCAGAATATTTATGACCCCCGCATCAACTTAAATCGATTACGCCGCCAAATTGGGATGGTGTTCCAAAAACCAAATCCTTTCCCTATGAGTATTTACGAAAATGTTGCTTATGGGATCAGAATATCTGGCAGATGTTCACAAATAGAATTAGATGCCGTGGTAGAATCTGCCCTGAAAGGAGCTGCACTGTGGAATGAAGTCAAAGATAAGTTAGATAAATCTGCTTTAGGTCTTTCTGGTGGTCAACAACAGCGACTCTGCATTGCCCGTGCTTTAGCCGTCAAACCAAAAGTACTCCTGATGGATGAACCCTGTTCAGCCCTTGACCCCATCGCTACCATGAAAATTGAGGAACTAATTCAGAGTTTGCGTTCTGAATTAACGATTGCCATTGTGACTCATAATATGCAACAAGCTACTCGTGTTTCAGATTTCACAGCTTTTTTCAGCACTGATGAAAGTCGTATTGGTCAAATGGTGGAATTTGGTGCGACCAATCAAATATTTAATCACCCTCTAGATTCCCGTACTCATGACTATGTTTCCGGTCGTTTTGGTTGATTTGACCGCAAGACTGGCACTGCGGCACGAAAGCTCAATTTAAGTCTCAAGATAGTGTTTGCCTCGCTACAACTTATCTTAAGCTGAAGGCCAGCAGTTAAAGGAAATGTAGATGAATTCCATGAATCAGGAAAAAGTTCCCAATTCCAGGGAAAAAACTCATCCAGAAGATGCTGCATCTCAATTAAGTCCAGAGGTGCTGGACATGATCAAACATCCGCCCAAAATGGATGATGTCATCCGAGGACAATCGCCAGCTGAACTTAGAGGGAATCCGGCTTTAGTGCCAGAGATGCTGGAGCAACCAATTGATGAAACACTTAAAGATAATCTAGATTAAGGCGTAAGTTTTTATCCCCAGCAGTCAGGATAAAATAACTTGAGTACTTTGTTGCCTTGTTTTTCGCCTTATGTTACCAGTCATTTATTCCCACGAGTTTCTGGATCACAATACTGGAAGATATCATCCAGAATGCCCAGAACGTTTGACGGTAATTGTTAATGCCCTGAAATCAGCCGCTTTTGCCGAAAAAATTAGTTGGCGATCGCCTACCGCAGCATCACAAAGGCGATCGCTCATGTCTACACTATTAAAAGCACACACTCTAACCTATATCAATAAAGTCAAGGAAATTGCGACCACTGGTGGCGGTTATTTAGGCGGTGATACACGAATTTCTCCGCGCAGTTATGATGTGGCTTTATTAGCGGTAAGTGCTTGGATGGATGGAGTTGATACTGTACTCGCAACAAAAAACCCGGCTTTTGTCTTAGCACGTCCACCGGGACATCATGCTGAAAGTCATACGGGGATGGGATTTTGCTTATTTTCTCAGGCTGCGATCGCTGCTTTGTATGCCCTAGAACAACCAGGAGTTAACCGTGTCGCCATCCTAGACTGGGATGTACATCATGGCAATGGTACTCAAGCGATCGTTGAAACTCATTCCCAAATAGTCTACTGTTCTTTACATCAATATCCGTGTTATCCCGGTACTGGAAAAGCTTCTGAACGCGGATTTCACGACAATGTTTTAAACCTACCTTTACCTCCTGGTAGTGATATCACAGCATATCAGCCACTAATAGAAAACAAGGTCATACCCTTTTTAGCTAATTTTCAGGCAGATTTATTAATTGTCAGTGCTGGTTACGATGGCAATAGATCAGATCCTTTAGCCAAAATCAATTTAGAACCAGCAGATTATGCTTTTTTTACCAATGCTTGTCTGGGAGTAACTCGTAAAATTCTCTTTGGTTTAGAAGGTGGTTACGATTTTGCATCACTTTCCCAATCTGTATTAGCCACAATTGAACGCTGCTTAATTTAAAATTTTTCCTTCTTCCATCACAAATCATTAATAAATAATTCAACTTTAGAGAAATTAAAGGTAAATTTTGATGCCCATAATTGATATTTTACTTAGTAAATCCTTGTAAGATATATTCTTTGTCTGCCAGCGATTTCAAAAGCAGTAATAAACTTTTCCTAAATATTTGTAAATTTGATAGTTCCATAATATGGATTTTTGCTCTGTAACTTAAGTAGCTAGTTAAATAAAGTATTTACATAAATTTTTTTAGTCATAATTATGCCGTTAAAATCTTTTCAGTATTCTCTGTAACAGAAAGCTAATGAAGTTCATCCAATCTTTAGGAAAAAAACTGCGAATCATCTCGTGAAGTAGCTAAAGTTTTGTTAAGATACTAATATCAATTTTTTCACAACAGCTTACTCAGCCCTGTGGAAAAACCAAAACTACTAGCAACACAAAGTTGAGAAGGTGAAGCAATGACCACCTATATGTTTTTTGAAGATGCCCTCCAAATGTTCACCAATATGTATTTGCTTTCAGCAGTCATGCTCATAGCGGCTTCTGGTATTGGTTTAGCAGTCATAGAAACAATTGAGAAAACAGGAGAGCGCTAAATTAGCCCCTGGTGGGATGCTTTGTGTTATGGCAGAGTGCAAAGTGCTGAGTATAAAGCAAGTTGCTTTCAGGACTGGAGCTATCAATACTCTTCTCACTCATGCGAAAACCGCTACAACTGATATGGGATAACAGTGTTCGCCGTGAAAAAATTCTGGTAACACTCAAAGAATGCAAATTTCATAGTGCTACAGCATTACCTGGAATTCAACACATCCACAGGTAAATAACTGTAAAGCTACCGAAACAAAAACTAAGGGACAAATTATCTTAGTAGTATAGCCTCGAAAGATGCCACCTATTAAGGACGTAATGCCTGTTTTTCAATAGGGCGTGCTGAATAAAGGTGAAACTATTCATCAAGGGTGTAAAGCTCCTGAAAAGTTAAAAAGGTGCAAGGAATAAGACTTGTGAAGATAAAAAATTATGCATTGATTGATTGCATAGTTCAGATATTTTCACCAAGATAAATCCTCAAAACCCTGTTCCCTATCCTCACAAATAACTTTTATGCCTAACGGCAAGCCCTAAGTAAAAATTAATCTAACTCTCTGCGACCTTCCAAGGCTCTTGCCAGCGTCACTTCATCGGCATACTCCAAATCGCCACCCACAGGTAGACCAAAGGCGATACGTGTCACCTTAGTAAATGGTTTCAGTAGCTGACCGATATACAGGGTTGTGGTTTCCCCTTCGATAGTCGGACTAATTGCCATAATCACTTCTTTGGTTTTTTGTTGACTCACCCGCCGTACCAAAGCTTGGATAGTCAGCTGTTCTGGGCCAATACCATCCATAGGGGAAATTACCCCACCCAAGACGTGATACTTACCTTTATATTCGCGCGTTTTTTCCAACGCAATCAAATCACGGGAATCCGCAACTACACAGATTGAAGTATCATCACGATTGGGATGACGACAAATTTCACAAATAGGATCAGCAGATAGGTGAAAGCAAACAGAACACAAGCCTATCTGCTTTTTTGCATTAATTAAGGCTTGCGCTAAAGCTTCTACTTCTGCTTCTGGGCGCTTCAAAATGTGCAAAGCAAGACGTTGGGCTGATTTAGGGCCAACTCCCGGTAAGCGTTGCAACTGCTCAATTAAGCGTGCTAAAGGACGTGCGTAAACCGTGGTCTTATCTCCCGGATATCATTACCTTAACTATAATGACATTTTTCGCGTACTTTCATCTGGCTAAGATCACCTTACAACCGGGCGCAAATAAATTCAAATACATACATTAAAAAACGCCCCCCATTTCTGAGAGGCGTTTCTTATTCAGCTAAACTTAATG
>NZ_JAYGHH010000044.1:30022-48375 GCF_034931045.1 Nodularia sp. UHCC 0506 | reverse complement strand
TTAGAGCTTTGCTTGCTAGGATGAGATTTGTATAACTTCATAAGAGCAAATTGTGACTGTTAAACCAGACTGGTTGCGAGTAAAAGCACCTCAGTGGGAGCGTGTTGGTAACGTCAAAGAAATTTTACGGGATTTAGCACTCAATACAGTTTGCGAGGAAGCATCCTGTCCGAATATTGGTGAGTGCTTTCAAGCCGGAACTGCCACATTTTTGATTATGGGGCCTGCTTGTACCCGTGCCTGTCCTTACTGTGATATTGATTTTGAGAAAAAACCCCAACCTCTAGACCCCACAGAACCAGCGCGACTGGCTGAAGCTGTGCGCCGAATGAAACTCAATCACGTGGTGATTACTTCTGTAAACCGAGATGATTTGGCTGATGGTGGTGCTTCTCAGTTTGTGCAGTGTATTACCGCCGTGCGTAGCGTCTCACCCCAAACTACAATTGAGGTGCTAATTCCTGATTTGTGTGGTAATTGGCAGGCTTTGGAAATCATTTTACAAGCTGCACCAGAGGTACTTAACCACAACACAGAAACTATAGAGCGCTTATATCGTCGGGTACGTCCCCAAGGAAACTATCAGCGTACTCTGGAATTACTCAAGCGAGCGCGCCAAATAGCCCCTGGGGTATACACTAAATCAGGGATCATGGTCGGGCTAGGTGAAACTGATGCCGAAATTCGTCAAGTTATGCAAGACTTACGCTCTGTAGATTGTGACATTTTGACTATTGGCCAGTACCTCCAACCCAGTCAAAAACACTTGCAAGTTAATAACTTTATTACCCCAGAACAATTCACAGCTTGGCAGGTATTCGGTGAAGAAATTGGATTTTTACAAGTTGTTTCTTCACCCTTGACAAGAAGCTCATATCATGCAGAGCAAGTTAGGGAATTAATGCAACATCAGAGAGTGCTGAGTGCTGAGTGCTGAGTGGGGAGACGCGATAAATAGCGTCTGTACAAGAAAGTGATGAGTTATGAGTGTTTTTGAGTGGAAATGATAGCGGTGCAAGAAACTACCATAGCGATTCTGGGTGCAGGTGCTTGGGGTATAGCTTTAGCAGATTTGGCAAGTGCAAACGGCCATAAAGTGCGTGTGTGGTCACGGCGGGGAATAGCAAATCTGGAAGCAGTTCTACAAGATGCCCAAATCATCTTGTCGGCTATCTCAATGAAAGGGGTGAGTGATGTAGTCTCTCAAGTCCAGTCTCTCCCCCTTTCGCACAAAACAATTTTTGTCACAGCCACAAAAGGTTTAGATCCAAAAACTACCTGTACGCCTTCGCAAATTTGGCAAACAGCATTTCCTCATCATCCAGTAGTTGTTTTATCTGGGCCAAATTTATCAAAAGAAATTCAACAATCTTTACCAGCTGCAACAGTGGTGGCCAGCCATGATCATGCTGCGGCTGAATTTGTGCAAGCGGTTTTTTCTTCTCATTATTTTCGGGTATATACCAATCCTGATCCTCTGGGTGTGGAACTAGGGGGGACATTAAAAAATATAATTGCGATCGCAGCTGGTGTATGTGATGGTTTACATCTGGGAACTAATGCAAAAGCGGCTTTAGTCACCCGTGGACTCACAGAAATGGTTCGGATTGGCCAGAATTGGGGCGCAAAGACGGAAACATTTTATGGTTTATCAGGTCTAGGAGACTTGTTAGCAACTTGCAACAGTCCTTTGAGTCGTAATTACCAAGTTGGTTATCAAATGGCTCTGGGTCAAACGCTCACAGAAATTCTGGCAAACTTACCAGGAACAGCTGAAGGTGTCAACACTTGCCAAGTGTTAGTGCAACGAGCCAAGCACCACAACATCGCTATTCCCATCACCGAGCAAGTTTACCGCTTACTTCAAGGTGAAGTCACAACCCGACAAGCACTCTCAGAACTGATGCTCAGAGATACCAAGCCAGAGTACAACTAGTGAACCTTAATGGGGGCAATTTTATAGCGCTTTCTCCGTGTATACTAACTAATCTATGACAACCGATCACTTGTGGTTATTCCTCAATAATCCCTAGAAAAAAAAATAATAAATCGTCAGGATATTACTTTCATCCCATGTAGATATGACTATGCCAATGATAAACATGATTTTTACTGACTAATGTTTATACCAGTTACCAACGCGACCATAAATATTTATTTATCCAAGTCAAAATTTTAACTAGTAAAGCACGGGTTAATTAGGCATACCATTTCAAAAAGTTCAGAATTCCAAAATACCAGCCTTTTGACTTTTGACTTTTCACCCCTTTGGGGTTCGCCAGTCCCTCACGGGGAAAACCCCCAAGACCGCGCTGGCTCACTTTTGACTTCACGGCGGTGCTAGGTACTGTGTAATCTAAAGCCTAGATATAAATTTGAATAGCTATTGGTTCAATTCAAGCACTTAACCGATACAGTTCGGTATTAGTGTGGGGATATTTCAGTATGTTTTCTTAAAGAATAATTACTGAAAACCTCAACCGTGTTAGTTCATCTTGAATCACGGGAACAATAGCAACAGTTAATTAGCTGACCGTAATCTATTGTTACCTGGAGCCATTGAGACGATCCTTATGCCAGCAACATCTTTTTACGCAGATGCGGCCTCCAACATCAAAAAGTCCCGCCAGGCTTTGGATGAAGAACTCATTATCGATGATGGTGAATTGTCGGCAGATGATATCCAAGAGTTGGAAGTAGCTGCTGTTGATCCTGCTAACTTTGCAGCCAACACTAATCGTCGGAGTACAGACTTAGTACGTCTATATCTTCAGGAAATTGGGCGAGTTCGGCTTTTAGGGCGCGACGAAGAAGTTTCCGAAGCACAAAAAGTCCAACGCTATTTGCGGATGCGGACTGTACTTGCCGATGCTGCAAAGCAAGGAGATGAGGTCGTTGCACCATTTCTCCTGTTAGTTCAAGTTCAAGAGCGTCTAACATCTGAACTCGGACATCGCCCTTCTTTAGAAAGGTGGGCCACCACTGCTGGTATAGAGTTGGCGGATCTCAAACCCACTTTAGCAAATGGTAAGCGTCGTTGGGCAGAAATTGCTAAATTAACGGTCGAAGAACTGGAGCAAGTACAGGCTCAAGGACTTCACGCCAAAGAACACATGATCAAGGCAAATTTGCGCTTGGTGGTGTCCGTTGCTAAGAAATATCAAAATCGTGGTTTAGAATTATTAGATTTAGTTCAAGAAGGAACTTTAGGCTTAGAACGAGCCGTAGAAAAATTTGACCCGACTAAGGGATATCGCTTTAGTACTTATGCTTATTGGTGGATTCGTCAGGGAATTACGCGAGCGATCGCAACTTCTAGTCGCACAATTCGCTTACCTGTGCATATTACAGAAAAGCTGAATAAAATTAAAAAGGCTCAACGCAAAATTGCTCAAGAAAAAGGTCGCACTCCTACCTTAGAAGATTTAGCAGTTGAGTTAGAAATGACACCAGCAGCAGTGCGGGAAGTATTGCTCAGAGTACCGCGTTCTGTTTCTTTAGAAACCAAAGTTGGTAAAGATAAAGACACTGAATTAGGGGAATTACTGGAAACAGACTCCGTAACTCCAGAAGAGATGTTAATGCGAGAATCTTTACAAAAAGACTTGCATAGCCTGTTGGCAGATTTAACTAGTCGTGAGCGTGATGTAATTCTCATGCGCTTTGGTTTGTCCGACGGTCATCCCTACTCCTTAGCCGAAATTGGCCGCGCTCTTGATTTGTCAAGAGAAAGAGTCCGTCAAATCGAATCTAAAGCTTTACAAAAGCTCCGCCAACCCAAACGACGCAACCTAATCCGCGACTATTTAGAATCTCTGAGTTAGTCATGAATCGGTTGTTATTGGCATTTGACAGTTTCAAGTTAAACAAAATATCTAAGAGGTTTATTAAATCTCTTAGGTATTCGGTTGTCAAACTAAGAATTTTAAATCTTTAAGGTTTGCTTTCTGAAATTAAACCAGTATAGCCCTGTTCCCTGCCTCCACAACAAAACTTTTATACGCTACGCGAACAGCAAACCCTACTTAATCGATATTGAAGAATTGTTCTAAATTATTTAGTAAAACTTCGCAATAAGACATGATTGTTGCAAATTGCCCCAAAAATTTGTTATATTCTCAACTAATAGGCTTTGTTGAGAAAAATTAGTATGACTGTTTACACATCTACTTCACTCAAGGCAGAACTGAATGATCGCGGTTGGCGTTTAACTCCCCAGCGCGAAACAATTCTACACATTTTTCAAGAACTTCCACAAGGTGAACATCTCAGTGCGGAGGATCTTTATCATCGACTAGAAAGTGATGGGGAAGGCATCAGTCTTTCCACGATCTATCGGACGTTGAAATTGATGGCACGGATGGGGATTTTACGGGAATTAGAGCTAGGAGAAGGACATAAACATTATGAAATTAACCAGCCCTACCCCCATCATCACCACCATTTAATTTGTGTTAAATGTAACTCAACTATCGAGTTTAAAAACGACTCGATTTTAAAGATAGGTGCAAAAACTGCTCAAAAAGAAGGGTTTCACCTGCTGGACTGTCAAATGACAATCCACGCAGTATGTCCTAAGTGTCAACGGGCGCTAATGCCTTTGTAGTGAGTGCTGAGTGCTGAGTGCTGAGTAGAAACTCGTGCAATATCTCTAGCGGATTCAAAAACGTCCGCTTCTGATATCTCTAAGACTGATGCCGTAAAATTCTTGGGCTTGTTTAATGGCTTTTTTGGTATCATCTGCCATCACACCGTTGAGATTGCCTTTATAGAAACCCTTGTCTCGTAGTCGCCTTTGGATTTCCAGAACACTAAATTCACCTTGGGAAGCAGTACCAATTACGCTATGTAACTTAGCTCTAGTGGTGGGACCAGCGATACCACTGGCAGCTAAGTAATTAGCTACTTGAAACCGACGCACAGCATCCGCAGTATAGGAACCAAAGTATCCATTTGGTGTTCCATTCAGATATCCGGCTTGGATCAACTGTTGTTGAAGTAGTCTGACTGCTTCGCCCCGATGCCCCATAGTGAGATTTTCTGTATTAACAGTCTGTGTGAGAGGAGTTTCTGCTCCGCCAACACCAACAGGTGGCAATTTGCTTGCTGTTGCTGGGCCGACAATGCCATCAACTTCTAAGTTATGAGCTTTTTGGAACTTCTGGACGGCTTCTTCAGTAATGGGGCCAAATATCCCTGTGGCGTTACCGGAATAGAAACCTGCAACTCGCAATTGTTCTTGTAAAAGCTTAACTTCCTCCCCCTCATTGCCTTTCATCAGCAGGTTAGAAACGCGGCGTGTAGTTTGAGTTTCCACAGCGCTAATTGTTGTAGTTGAGATATTGGCAGTGGTGGCTCTGGGAGGTGGTGAATTGCTAGTATTAATTGTTTCAAATGGTGTACTGGCAGTAGTGAGGGCTGGCAGTGGGAGATAGCTAGTATTAATTGTAGAAACTGGTGTACTTGCATAACTGGATTGTTGTATCTGCCAGGTTTCTAATTTTTGCCGTGTCCTGACTCCCACAATCCCGTCAACTGCTAAACCATGAGCTTGTTGAAAGCGGCGCACAGCATCTTCTGTAGGGAAATCATAGACTTCTGTGATCTCAGATCGATAAAAACCAGCTTGTTGTAACTGTTCTTGAAGATTCCGCACAGAAGGGCCTTGATCACCTCGTTCTAATGCCAAAACGCTGCTGACCGAACTCAGAATAGACAAGGCGATCGCTAGGGGTAACAAATGCTTCCAAGCTTTACTAGAAAAGCGTTTCCAGTCTGGTGCAGATGCTGTATTTAATAAAGCACTGAGGGATACCAGTTCACTGGATGTGTTGTTTTCATAGGCATCAGCTAAATGAAAATAAGCTAGGTTGTCCATATCTGTTTCCTACACCAATTATTTTTCTTCGATAGTCGCTTCCGCTTGATGTACTAGATTTCGCAAATTTTCTAATGTCTGTATATTTACATCCTGCCATAAATTACGCTGGTGTGCTTCAAGTAATTTTTCAGCAATATCACGCAGAGCATAAGGATTTTTATCTTGGATAAATTCACAGACAACAGGATCTTCTAAATACGCTTGTGTTACACCCTCATACATATAATCTTCCACACATTGGGCTGTAGCATCGTAAGCAAAGAGATAATCGACTGTGGCGGCCATTTCAAATGCACCTTTGTAACCGTGGCGCATCATTCCTTCAATCCATTTGGGGTTAACGACACGAGAACGATACACCCGTGCAATTTCTGATTTAAGTTCACGAACCCTTGGTTGGTCTGGATGAGAATTATCACCAAAATAGGTTTGAGGATTTTTCCCCTGGAGTGATCTGACTGCGGCCGTTAAACCACCTTGAAACTGATAATAATCATCAGAATCGAGGATATCGTGTTCTCGATTATCTTGGTTGTGTAACACAACTTGCATTTGTGCTAAACGTTGCTTAAAGGCTTCTGGGGCAGAAATTCCCACTAATTCCCCTTTGGCATCAGGGGAACTAGCGCTGGTGTAAGCATAGCAACTCCAATTGATATAAGCACGAGCTAAATCCTGCTCATCTGTCCAATTTTGCGAAGCCATTAATCCTTGGAGTCCCGCACCATAAGCACCCGGTTGAGAACCAAAAATCCGGTATTGCGATCGCGCTGTGGCTGCTTCTGGAGTCAAACCTTGTTCTATCCAAAAATCAGTATCTTGGTTAACTTGTGCCGCTAAGGGATTATACTCTGAAGATTCATTCAGTGCTGCTACTCCTGCTACAGCTTGCTCAAATAAATCAATTAAATTGGGGAAAGCGTCTCTGAAAAATCCCGAAATTCTTAAAGTCACATCGACACGAGGACGACCCAATATACTCAGAGGTAGAATTTCAAAGTCTACAACGCGCCGGGCGGCACCATCCCACACAGGACGTACACCGAGTAAAGCTAAAGCCTCGGCGATGTCATCACCACCAGTCCGCATAGTTGCAGTTCCCCACAACGATAAACCCAATGTTTGGGGATATTCACCGTTTTCTTGGGTATAGCATTCAATCAAGTTTTCCGCCGCTTTTCTGCCGACATCCCAAGCGGTTTCTGTAGGAATAGCCCGAATATCAACGGAATAAAAGTTTCTCCCAGTGGGTAGGACTTCTGGACGGCCGCGTGTAGGTGCGCCAGATGGGGCGCTGGGAATGTATTTACCGTCAAGTCCGTGCAGTAAGTTGGTAATTTCTGCATCGGTTTGTTGTAAAGCCGGGAGGAGTTTGTTGTTGATCCAGTTGAGAGTCGGGGCTAGTTGAGTAATATCTGTGGGATGGGCATCCTGCCCGCCTTCTTCGTGGAATGATATCTGTAAACCCGTCCCTACTGGGGATTGGGAAGTGAGGAGTTGTTCTACTAATTGGGCTGCGTGTGTTTCCAGGATTTCTACTGCATCTCCGACTGTGCGACAGGAGTCTGGAGTTTTGGTTGCTAACACCTGCCGATCCTCTGCTGATAATTGGGTGTTGAAATCTGTGGTCAGGGGGTCAAAGTCTAAATCCCAATCTGTAGCTATAGCACGGGTAATACCTTCAGAATAGCGGTTGGGGATACGGGCGATCGCCACAATTAAATCTCGCAGTTGTCGCCCTTGGGGACATTGACCAAAAATGTGTAAACCATCGCGTATTTGGGCTTCTTTCAATTCACAAAGATAGCCACCAATGAAATTTAAAATCACAGATTCAAACTTTAAAATATCCGTTTCATTGGCAATCCCTAAATCTTTGTGAAGATTCTCTTGGATCACTAATTCCCGAATGCGATCGCGAATTGCTGGTAAACGGCTAGGATCTAAACTTTCCGCCTCGTAATATTCATCAACTAAATTTTCTAACTGTTGCAAAGTCCCATAAAGTTCCGCCCTTGTCATCGGGGGAGTGAGATGATCTAAAATCACCGCTTGGGCGCGTCGCTTGGCTTGTGAACCCTCACCAGGGTCATTAACAATAAACGGATAAAGGTGGGGAAGTGCGCCAAAAGCCACTTCCGGATAACAACTACTAGATAAAGCCACACTTTTACCCGGTAGCCATTCTAAATTGCCATGTTTCCCCACATGAATCACCGCATCAGCATTAAAACATTCCCGCACCCAATGATAAAAAGCCAAATAATCATGAGTCGGCACTAAATCCGGTGCATGATAATTCAAACTAGGGTCAATATCATAGCCCCGTGAAGGCTGAATCCCCACAAATATGTTACCCAGTTGCATACCAGAAACAGGGAAGGAAGAGGCAGGGGGCAGGGGGCAGGGGGAAGGAAGAGAGTTCTGAGTTTTTAAATGCTGCTCCCCATCTCTCAGTAATTTCTTGCTGTACAGTTATCGGTAAAGTGGCGAAATACCCTTGATAATCTGCACCTGAAAGGCTTTGCAGCACAGGCCGCAACTCTCTACCTTCAGGATCATTCGTTACCCCAGTGGTGAGACGTTGAATTAATTCATCCCCGTGGATGGGGGGATTATTCACCACATAACCAGCCGACTGTAAAGCTTTAATGATTTCCACACAACTGGCTGGCGTGTCCAATCCTACGCCATTGGCTAACCTGCCATCTCGATTGGGGTAATTTGCCAAAATCAGGGCAATGCGGCGCTCCTGGGGTGGCTTAGAGCGGAGTTTTATCCAATTGGCTGCTAGTTCAGCTACAAACTCAATGCGATCGCTCACTGGTTCATAAACCATCACATCTGTTTCTAAGTCAGGGTTGCGCGTTTGTACAGTCTTAAAGGACACAGCGCGAGTAATAATCCGTCCGTCTACCTCTGGTAACGCCACATTCATCGCCATATCACGGGGAGAAAGTCCTTGTAATTGTGACTCCCACTGTTCTACACCACCGCCACTGAGGATAACTTGGAACACCGGCACATCTAATTTTTGCCACAAATCAAGTTGCGGTGCTTCTGTTTCCAAACGCGCCAGAGAAAAACTCGTAGTATTGAGCAATACGCCAATTGGATCTGCATCTTTTGGTTGGAAAAACTCACTCAATTCTGCTTGAACATCAGGATCACGTAATGACGAAACAAACACTGGCACAGGTTGTAAATTACGCTTGATTAAAGCAGTACACAAAGCATCAATTACCTTCGTATTCCCAGATAAATAATGCGCGCGGTAAAAAAGAATGCCAACTTTAGGTGATGAGGATAATGAGCCAGAAACATCGCAGGGTAAGCTCAAACTGTTCCCCCCTGCCCCCTGCCCCCCTGCCTCTTATACAAGCCAACACGGGGAACCCCTTGCGGTGGTAAGGGTTGAAAGGAAGTATTTAGGCAAGTATCAGAGATAAATTGCAAAGCGTTAACAATGTTTTCCACTCCACCTTCTCTGAAATATTGTAAAACTTGATTAACAGCACTTAAAGGTAAAGTAGATTGGGAAATTAATTCAGGATCAAGACCATCATCTCCAGGCATTACAATAAGAGTTGTCCCTTGACGTTGTACAATTTCTTGCACTACTTCTAAACCATAAGCCCAATAAGAACGTCCTCCTAACAGGCGTAAAATAATTACTTGGGCAGATTCTAAAACGTCCTCGCCATAGGAATCTATACTTATTTGTTGTTGTAACTGCAACAAACTGGCAACTCTGATGGCGGGAAATGTTCCAGGTAATTTCGGGACGGCTGCTGCTAAAGTTTGAATGTCAGTATCAGCAGCAGTAATAAAGACAAAAGGAGCCGGATTTTGTTCTAAAAAAACTAAACCTTCTGATTGATTCCATCCGCCCGGTGTGGCACTGATCCGATGCATAATTTTGAATTACCGCTTTAAACTGTTGGTTAGAAAACATTAGCATTGAGCAACTTATTACCAGACCATTAAAAATGCTTAGTTCTCCTGATTTGAGTTTTTCTCGAAACTTGCCTGTAGTTGTATTTAATCAGCTTGGGGAATTGTTACAACAGATGGCTCAAGTAGTAGGAACTACTGCACTGGTACTCACAGAAGCTGTATTGGCAAGGGTTGATATCCCGGTGGAGTGGCAGAGTCAAAGATTTACGCTGGTGATTTCTGAGCAGTTTAGCGCACTTTTGCTAGGGATGCAGAAGCAGGAGGAAGGAGAAAAATATCCAGTATTTCATGCTAGTTTGACATTTAATTCCACCGCGATCGCTTTGTTTGTCTCTCAGGTAAAAGACTTGTTTGAGAGTGATTCTTGTACTCATCAAAATCTAGAACGCTATCGTCAGGCTCTCAAACCGAATGATCCTCAAATCCAAACTAAATTTACGCTGTTGTTATTAGAGTATCTCTTACCACAGCCAAATGAGGAAATTACAGAATCTCAAGTTTATGACTGTCAGCCTGTAGAAGATGCCTTAAAAAACAGAATGCAGCGAGAGCGACTGTTAAATCAGGTGACAACCCAGATTCGCCAAAGCTTAGAATTGCCTGTAATTATGACGACAGCAATTACTCTAGTCCGGGAGTTTTTGGAACTAGATAGATTAGTAGTATATAAATTTGGTCTTCCCAGAGTCAATAGCCAACAAAACCCACCCCAACCCCTTGCAGGTTGTGTGATCCACGAAGCCCGCGCTCAAAATACCATTCCATCGGTGTTGTATTATCAAGAAGAAACTTGTTTAAACCGGAATTCAACCTGCTGGGAAAAATATCGTCAAGGATTTACTTTAGTTGTTGATGATATCGAAAAGACTTATGCTCTGGAAGAGTGTTTGTTGAATTTTTTAAGAAATAACCAAGTTAGAGCCAAGTTAGTCACACCAATCATATTTGAGCAAAAACTGTGGGGATTGCTGATTGCTCATCAATGTCACACTGCACGACAATGGAATGAGCAGGAAAAAAGTTTACTAACTTCCATCGCGGAACAATTAGCGATCGCAATTCATCAATCTGAGTTAATGCAATCTCTACAAGAAGTTACCTGCACACTCACCACAGAAAAACAAACTCTGGAAAAACGCGTCATTGAACGGACAATGGCTTTACGGGAGGCTTTACTGGCGGCTGAAGCTGCTAGCCGGCTGAGAAATGAATTTCTCGCTACCATCAGCCATGAATTGCTTACGCCTTTAACTTACGTGATTGGAATGTCTTCTACCTTATTACGTTGGCCTTTGGGCGAATTGAGTCAACGCCAACGCGATTACCTACAAACAATCCACGACAGTGGAGAACATTTATTAGAACTAATTAATGACATCCTCGATTTATCACAAATTGAAGCAGGGAAAACCGTATTAAATATTACAGCATTTTCTTTAACAGAAACCGCTAGAAGTTCCCTAGAGTCCCTATTTAAAAAAGCCAACAGCAAACAAATCAATCTCCAACTAGATTTGCAAATTGACCCCCAACGCGATCGCTTTATTGCCGATGTGGGACGAGTAGGACAAATTCTGTGGAATCTGTTAACTAATGCCATTAAGTTTACCCCAGAAGGTGGCAATGTCATCTTGCGGATTTGGTTAGAAGATAATACTGCCATCTTTCAAGTCGAAGATACTGGAATTGGCATTCCCGAAGCACAATTACCACTCCTGTTTGAAAAATTTCAGCAACTCGATACACCCTATCGCCGCAGCTACGAAGGTACGGGACTCGGTTTAGCTTTGACTAAACAACTTGTAGAACTGCATCGGGGTCGAATTGAAGTAGAATCTACTGTAGCTATTGGTTCAGTTTTCACTGTATGGATACCAGCCCAACGTTGAGTGCCTTTCTGAGTGCTGAGTGCTGAGTGCTGAGTGCTGAGTGCTGAGTGGTTGAAAATCCGAAATCTAAAATTCTGAGTGCTGGGTGCTGAGTGGTTGAAAATCCGAAATCTAAAATTCTCAAGCCCCTAGTACCGGAAAGCGGAAGTCAAAATTCAAAATTTAAAAAGCCTATTATATGAGTTTTTCATTGATTTTGAATGGTTTGTTTATTTACGCCGACTTGTACTAGATTTATCTGTGGGTCGAATCAAAATCTAAAATCTAAAATCTAAAATCTAAAATCTAAAATTTTATGACAGTTGGGTTGCAAGCAAAACGGGTGGTAGTTGTTGGTGCTGGTTGGGCTGGTTTAGGTGCAACCTACCATTTAGCCAAACAAGGGTATGATGTCACACTTCTAGAAGCTGGTTCCTACCCTGGTGGATTAGTCGCCGGCTGGAAAACCACAGAGGGAAAATCTGTAGAAGCTGGAATTCATGGCTTTTGGTATCCTTACAGAAATATTTTTTCCCTAATTAATGAATTAGAAATTAATCCCTTTACAACCTGGACTCGTTCCGCCCAATATTCACCGGCTGGGTTGGAAGTTGAATCACCAATTTTTCAAGATTTACCACGACTGCCTTCGCCTCTAGGTACTTTTGTTTACACTCAGTTTCAGCGATTACCATTAATCGACCGGATGAGCGCTTTGCCTTTGCTTTATTCTGTGGTGGATTTTGACAATTCTGATGAGGCTTGGCGGCGTTATGATTTTGTCACAGCCCGTGAATTATTTAAGGATTTTGGCGTTTCCGCTAGACTTTACAAAGAAGCCTTTGAACCAATGTTATTAGTGGGCTTATTTGCCCCAGGGGAACAATGTTCAGCCGCCGCTACATTAGGAATGCTGTACTTTTTTATTCTGGCGCATCAAGCTGATTTTGATGTGGTTTGGTGTCGGGGAACCGTGGGGGAAAAAATATTTCGTCCTTGGGTGGAAAAAATTGCCAAAGCTGGTGCGAAAGTCTTACCTCAACGCCGAGTAACTGACTTAATTGTGGATGGACAAAATCAAGCCAAGGGTGTGGTTTGCGGTGATGAAGTATTTGATGCTGATGCGGTAATTTTTGCCGTTGGTGTGACTGGGATGCAGAAAATTGTTGCCAATAGTCCCAGTTTACAAAGCCGGGAAGAGTTCCGCAATTTAAGTAATTTAGGCGCAATTGACGTTTTAGCTACCCGTTTATGGTTTGACCGCAAAATTGAGGTTCCTCGTCCTTCTAATGCTTGCTTTGGCTTTGATGCCACCACAGGATGGACATTTTTTGATTTAAATTCTCTCCATGATGAGTATAAAAATGAGCCAGGAACGGTGATTGAAGTTGATTTTTATCATGCCAATCAGTTCTTAAATATGAATGACTCAGATATCATTACTAAAGTCAAAGATTATTTAACAACTTGTGTCCCAGCTTTTGGAGAGGCTGAAGTCATAGATAGTAGTGTAATTCGTTTACCCAATGCAGTGACTCACTTTGCCCCTGGCAGCTATCGTTATATGTTGCCGGCTAAGACCAGTTTTGAGAATGTCTTTATGAGTGGTGATTGGATTGTTAATCGTCACGGTTCTTGGTCCCAGGAAAAGGCTTATGTCACAGGTTTAGAAGCGGCAAATTTAGCGATTTCCTATTTAGGTCAGGGTCAGGCTGCTGGGATTATACCTGTAGAAGAGGATGAAGCGCACATTCAAATGGCGCGATCGCTCAATCAAACTGTGCGCGACTTGGGTAAATCTGTCTTACCTGATTTTTGGTTGCCTTGATAGACCTGTTAAAGAGGTTGGATGTTTAACTCCACCTGCCATTGTGTCAGAGGCTTATCCCATGCCTCTTCCCACTTTTGAGCAAACAAAGACTTAGCTGTTTTACCCATTTGTAATCCCTGCGCGATCGCTTCGAGCAATTTTGGCAACTCTTCAGGGGTAAGTAGGGTACTATTCATCAAACTATTCGCTACTAACATTGTGGCCAGAGGATAGGGAAACTGAGGCAAATGAAACGCTTGTAAGCCAATTTCACTGATTGGCGATGTATCAAATCCCGTCACAATATGCCAGATATCGTGAGTTTGACTCAGCCGTAGTTCCACATACTTAGCATCAGTTTCGTCCGTCATATCTGCATGGAGATTAGGGTCAAATCCCTTTTTTTTCATAGTGGTGGCATAAATGTACCCCAAGGAATTCTGAGGATAGGTAAGTAATTTGTCCAAATCATGAACAGGGGGAATATAGCGGGAGCAAATCAGTCCGGCACAAGCAGGATCGCGTTGCAAATGTTGCGCCGCTAAAGCAAACGCAGGGGTTTGCACTAATCCATAGCTCATTTCGTCTACTGATTCTAGATTGTATTCACCCGTCAGCATGGAAAAAAAAGATTTGAAAATTAGCAACATTTGAAAATGTATTTGCTGTTGCGTTTGTGCTTCAGGTGATTGCTCAACCTTTAATGTATCTATCAAATTCATAGAAAAACCTCAGAAAATTACCACAATAAATCATTGATGAATCCGTAAACACCTGCAAAATCAATCTTGCTCATTGCACTCATATAACGAATCTTTGCGTTATTTCGCTGAATATTTGATGCAAAAATCATACTTAACGGTGCAATTACCAAAGTTATCCACGGTGAAAATTTACAGCACCAAAATCGAAACCCCATAGATATTGACTTGATTCCGCCAGAGCAAGATGAATTGAGTGACTGGGTAAGGTCAGCAAATCCTGGCTCATTGCAATTTTCCATGACAGGCTAAGTTATGATATGAGTATAGCTCATGTTTTTAATAATATGACTATTACTCATATTTTGGCAAGTAGAAATATGAGAACAACTCATGTATTTTGGGAAGGATGGATAAATTAAATGGGAATGAGGCGGAAGCCGCTACAGGCTCGTAGTCAGGAACGAGTTAATCGGATTTTGGATGTGGCGACAGATATGTTTATTACAGACGGTTACAATGCTACTACAACGAATGCGATCGCTACTCGTGCTAGAGTGCCGATTGGGTCGCTTTATCAGTTTTTTCCAGACAAGTCAGCTATTATGCAAGCGTTAGCCATGCGCTATGGGGAAATGCTTCGTCAGGAGTTGAAAGCACTCGATAACATGGAACTAGCAAAGCTTCCCTTATCTGCTTACGTAGACCAGTTAATTGAGACAACAGAGCAATTTTACGCAAAATATCCCGGCTACTACACCATTTTTATGGAAGTGCAGGGAACAATACCAGAATTGGCGAAAATAGAAGATGCTACCGATACTGAACTCATTCAGGATTTAGCAACGTCCTTAGCTCAACGTGATGCCAGATTAGAACCTGCGGATTATCAAGCTATTTCCTATGTTCTAGTCAAAACAGTTGGTGTTCTCTTGTGGCTATCCTTCAGTCAAGAGAACGAGTTTCGGCAACGAGTGGTGGCAGAAACAAAACGATTTACCTTAAGCTATCTACAAAGCTATTTTCCATAAATCTAGTACAGCACGGCGTAAATAAATCCATTATTTCCAGTTAATCAAAAGATTATAGAACAAGTTTTTTTACTTTCGCCCTTGCCGTACTAGGGGATGATTGCAGGAGCAACAAAGGCATCTAATTTGAGATTTAATTTGCTCTTTGCCGCATATATTGCCCACTCAGTCCTTGTTGTATCCAATTCAAGCACTCATATTCAGACTTGAATAATTTGGGGGCAGCAATATTATTCAACAGTTCTGGGGGATAATGGTCATAAAAATATTTATCCCCCTCTTGAAAGACGATAATCAAGTTATTAGCGTATACGTAGCGAGATTTAAAACTATCTCCTTGATTGACAAACTCGGAATTTTGGTCAATATGTTCTTTAGCAATATCAACAATATTATTGATGCTATTGCCATAGATTTCGGCTGGATTCTCGGCTTTATGGAATTTGCTTCCACGTCCAATTTCTGACAAGAGTTTATACGAATAAATTTCGTAATTATCTGCTTTGCCAAAAACAAATGGGATGATGAGATATCCTTGATATGAAACTGATTTTTCATAAATAAGACGACTCATCTGAACCTCCTTTAATATAACTGCTGATTTCACCACAATCGCTTCAATTACACCTCAACATTCAATATCTTTGGGTAATTAAATTTAGGCGTTGTAGTTCACCTCTTGCTATTTTTGCAAAGAGGGGTGTTACCCCTTTTTTTGATTAGGGGGGAGTGTGTCGAATTTGGTCAAAAAATCATTGTAATAACCATTATTACTCTTTTTCAAATAAGAGTAAATAATATTTTTTCCAACCTACCATAAACTCAGTTGGTTGGGAGGATAATCAAGATGATTCCAAGGGAGAGGGGGAATTGTTGTGCAATTTTGTTCTAATAGCTTTTGGAAGTAACGCGCTATTCCAGGCGATCGCCAAAGGCGGGGCTTTGCCCAGCGCTCTTCTAGAGGACAATGAACAAAGAAATAAATTCGTTTTCCCGCCTGTAACCACTGCTGAATTTGTGTCACCCACTCTTCCATAAAAGGCTGATTTGTAGATAAATTTGGGTGAGAAATAAACCGAATCAGAATGAAAGGGGCTGTTACACTAAATTGCAATGGCAATTGGGGTTTACGCCGTTCTGAATTTAATTGTGGATCGTCTCCTCCAGTGTAGATCGGGCGGGAGTCTAACAACACTCTGCCCACACCTAACTTTTCCAAAAGATTGGTCAAAATACTCGCATGGGGTTCATTAAACCAGTCACGATGTCTAACTTCCAAAGCTAAGGGTGCTTCTGTGTGCGGCCAAACCTGCAAAAAAGCCGTCAAATCATCAATGTATGCTGGGCTATAACTAGGGGGTAATTGGGCAAATATAGGGACAAGATGCTTACCTAGAGGGCGAGTCACTTCCAGAAATTTTAAAGCACTGGGTATAAAGGGTTGCAGTAAACCTTTATGAGTGATATCTCGTGGTAATTTGAGGCAAAATTCAAAATCTGGTGGTACTTCATTCGCCCAACGAGCGATGGTTTCTTGGTTCGGCACAGCATAAAATGTAGTGTTACCTTCTACAGTGGTGAAGCGACGGCTGTAGAGGTAGAGAAATTCCGTAGCACGAGAACCTTGGGGATAGAGTTCATCTATCCAAAGGAATAATTCAAGGTTTGTAGTCAGGACTTTAGTCCTGATTTGAGGGCTGAAGCCCTCACTACGAAACAATCTCAATATTTTTTACATTACTTAATGTACTTTGATTTATTCTCGCCCACTTACTTAGAATTCCTTGAAAGTCTTATATTCACTACCATGAAATGCAATCACTATTGCCATCATTTCTGATATGTGCATCCTTTGTTGAAAAATGAGGAATTTACATAGTGTATTCATCCATATCATCGATGTGGGTTAAACTGCTGAAAGCAAAATAGGGGCGGGTTTTTAGATATCATCATCATTAACTTTGATTACCCTGTAATAGACTAAAAATTTTTCAATAATTTCTCTCTAGTATTTTTTGGGTTTAGTCAAATACACCATATATTTTCTGTCTCTCTCTGGCAGATGAATCAAAAAATAGCCAATTTTACGGATAACTTTATTTTTTGCTAAAACAAGAAATACAATTTATTTTGATATCCAGTATATATTTCTTGATTAAGATATTTTTTTATTCACTTTTTTTCTCCTCTTTATATTCAAATATGGAAATACATTCTTTTGGTAAAGATTCCCGTCAGCTACTACACAAAAAGGATTTGGAAATGCCAAATTGTTTTTGTTGTCATCCATCATTTTTTACATAAATCAATGTCTATCTCACAAAAAGTATCATTGGCTTTATTGGGAACCTCTATTGTTTTTATGAGTGCTAACCCAGCTAGCGCTATTAGTTTGACTAAGGGAGGTTCCACCCTAGTGTCTGGAGAAGGTCAATATACTAACATTCAAGGAGCTACAACCATTAACTTCAATGATGGCGTAGCACCATCTTCTGGATTGGTCACTTACTCTGCAAACACTCAAATTGTTCAAGGAAATAAATCTGGTGAATATGCTACTCCCTTCGGAAATACCAGTAAATATTTGACAGTTTCCCCTAATACTGGTAATGTGACCATTAATTTTGCTGCGGCTCTTGATTATTTTGGTTTCTATTGGGGATCAATAGACACATACAATTTTGTAGATGTTTACAGCGGAGGTTCTCTCATCAAAACCTTTAGTGGTGCAGATGTTCCTGGTGCGCCAGCTAATGGTGAACAAAGTGGCAATGTGAATAATGTCTACGTTAATTTGTTGGGTGGTCAAGGAGAAACGTTTGACAAGGTAGTGTTCCGCTCAACCGGTTTTGCATTTGAAAACGATAATCATAGCTACAGATTAGCTACCGTTCCTGAACCAACTACTATCTTAGGTTTATTAGCTTTTGGTGCTTTAGGTGGTGGGTCATTGCTCAAACGAAAATCCAAAATGGCTTAGAATATCAATTTGAAACTTAGGAATTTGAGTATGGCCCTCGAATTGAATTCGGGGGCTTTTAGGGTTTAACTAGGGCTTGCTGTTCGCGTAGCGTGCCGTTAGGCATAAAAGTTTTGTCGTGGAGG
>NZ_JAYGHH010000044.1:16281-29752 GCF_034931045.1 Nodularia sp. UHCC 0506 | reverse complement strand
TAAACTCTTGAAACTGTTCCCTGTTCCCTGTTCCCTGTTCCCTTCACAACAATCCACGATAGTGAATAAAAACTAACATCACCGACCAAGACCCCAACGCCACCTTGACTGCAACTAAAATATTCAGTAAAGGGATCACTCCACCACTGACCAGTGCGCCCAACTCTCCGTGGGGTAACTCAAATCCTGCTAAAGTTATGACTGCCAGGACAATAAAAATCAGGACTGACACCTTTTCCCATCTAGCGGCGTTCCAGCGCTTGTATATTGCCTGCATCCACTCTGAGGATGAGGTAATCGCAATCAGTCCAATGGCTGTACCACCCGCCACCCCAGCAGCAAAACCACCGCCCGGACTCAGATGTCCTCGAATCGCCAGTTCAATCCCCACCAATGAGCAAATAGTTGCTCCCAGACGCGCCAAAATAATTGATGGTTCATCTGTAAACTGATAAATAATACAGAACGGTCTTTCATCAGCCAGCAGAAAACGCGCACCCATGACTGCGATTGTAAATACTACTACTTCAAAGATAGTGTCATACAGCCGATTCCTGAGAATGATACCTGTAACTGCATTGGGTACTCCACTATCTTGTACCACTGATTTGACGATAGAAATATCAGATAAATCCGGTGTGTGATTGGGCATGATTAGGAATATGATGTAAATCGCTATTCCGGCAGCAATGTAGACCCATTTCATAGATGCTTCTCTCCTGAATCTGGTACATTTACATAGGTCAATATTGTATCTGGTGATAAAAGGTCGGTTTGCATGATGTCATAAATGCGTCGAACCCTGGTTTCGGTGTGATAGAGTTGCTTTTCCTCTCCACAGGTGGCATCGACTTCTTGATCATTGTGTTCTTGCGATCGCTGGACACAAGTTACATGGATTTCTTGATCCATCAGCGCCCGGTGCAAAGCCTGCATATTTGTGTAAGGAACTAACTCAAGACGCATATAGTATTTGCTAAAAATTGTGCGTAAGTTATCTATTATTTGCCCAAAATGCCCAGAATCTTGATCTGCTTCGTTCAAGTCGTCTTTCAGCACACCCAGACGCAAAACCAACGATGAACGTACTGCGATCGCATAGAGCGTAATCGCCAGAAAAGTCCCCATTAATGCTTGGGTTAAAGCCACATCCGCCGCCCCCAAAACTGCAAATACCAAGGCCGCCACAGCGCCCAGTATTCCCTGAACAACCAGGGCATTGTATGGATTAACCTGAATTACCAGCATTAACGCGGATAACGGCAACAAGGCGGTGATTATATACACATAAATATTATCATTCATGGCGATCATTGGGACTAGAACAATATGCCAAAACATAACCCAGCACTGTATTCCAGATAGCCAAAGAGATGATGCCCAGAAGAAGTAGCGGCCATTCACTGGGTATCTTTAGCAGTAGCCCAAAAATAATACTCATCGATCCCAGGGTATCTGCAACCGAAAGACTATGCAGCTTGAATAATACCGAGCGATGACCCAGGAGGGGTAAAGTTCCCCAAAACCAGAAGAACAGACCTAAGCATAAGCAGGTATAACTCAACAGGTCAATCATAAATTACTCATACGTTTCAGTAGATGTGCTAATAACATTAATCCGGCATTACCCACACTGAGAATAATGATCCCGACAACACCAATCATCCAATCATCCCGTAACACGGAGACAATCAGGATCATAATTGATGTTTTGGTGGCAATACTGGCAAAAGCCAACATTTTCTGCCAAATATCATCATCTTGCCAAGCTTCATACATGGGTATGAGCAGGGCTAAAATCATTGCAAACAAGACCAGATTCACGCTTTCCTCCTCCGTCTCACCCGGTGTACTTCATACAACCCCTGTTCGTGGTATTTCAAGACAATAGTCTTGGGCGTAAAGGTAATCAAGAAGATATCTAGGAATATGAGTCCAGGTGTACGTTGAGGTTTAACTCGTTCCATGATCACATCTTCGTGTTTATGGGGACGAAAGATGATTTCAAATGCCTCAATATACGCCTGGGGAATGGCTACTATCACTTCACCCAATACACGTAACCAATCCCTTAAAGCTTCCGGGACTTTTTGACGGCCTGGTAATAGGAGGGCGACACTAACACCAATGATGATATTTGCCCAACTCAAATCAGAAGTGAGCAAAAACCAAATAGTCAGTCGCAATATCAGATTCAGATGTCCAATCATGCTAATACCATCCCTAATAGTAAAAGCAACATCAAACTCATTACTCCAATCAGATTTTCAAGTTGCTCAAGTACACGTGGTAAGTTGACAACTAACCGTTGAAAAATTAAAAAATGTGCTAACCAGCCAATACCGATGATCGCTAATGCTTTGGTGATATTTGCTATAGTGTATGCCTCGAAGTACACAGTAATTGAAGCCATAAGCGCGCCTAGTAATAGAATCAGTGGTAGCCAAAAACCAGGTTTAACATCCTTTCCTTGTCCATGAGGTAGAAAGACGAATTTGGCATACACAATTGCCGTTCCTACAGCCCCAATATTCATTAACATAACTTGCCAAGGAAGGACATTTTCCAGCGTCAGCATCTTAGCCCCAAAGCCAACCAGCAAAGGACAACCGGATATTGACAGACTACCCATGACAAGGGCAATCCACAGCCCGTGATTCATTGGCTGATTTTGCAATTCCTTAAAGTCTCGACTGGGTAAGTTACCAGCAATCAAGAAAAGCGCCGATTTTGCTAGTCCGTGGCCCAAGGCATAAAAACCTGCTACCTCCGGTGCAACGAGAAGCCAGCCTAACTGAGAAATACTACTCAAGGCCAGCAAACGCTTCGTATCCTTTTCAAATAAGGCATAAATTACGCCCAGAAACGCTGTAGCTACTCCAAATATCCTGACAACGGGATCAATCTCTGGCACTAGCAACGCACAGCGCACCAAGGGAAATACACCAGTTTTGACAACAACTCCTGACAGCAAGGCCGACACAGGCGTTTCTGATTCGGAGTGTGTTAAGGGTAGCCACAATCCTGATACAAATATGCCCCCTTTTGTCAAGAGTCCGACAAAGATTAAGGCGATCGCCTCAGTAGGTGCTTTACTTAACCCAGCAAAAGCAAAGGAACCATTCGCCTCATAGACCAACACCGCGCCTACCAAATAAAACAGCATAGCCGTGTTACTGACAAACATATAGCGCAACCCTACCCAAATCGAGCGATTGGTTCGGGAATAAGCAATCAAGAGAAACGCCGCAATCCCAATTACCTCTAATGCCACATATAAACTGATAAAATCCGCAGAGACAAAAGCGGCGTTAACACTGCCATGCAAAATCGCAATCTGTGTATAAAAGAAAGCCGTTTTATCACTCCGCCAACAGTAGAGAATGACCGCAGTAGTTACCAGTGCATTTGTCAATATAAAGTAACCACTTAATTGATCAACTACTAAGGTGACACCGAAATTATCCAGTAAACTTAGTGTCAACTGGGATTGGTTAAAAAATAGCGACAACGCATATCCAGCCGAAACCAGGGCTACAAAAAGGGCAAGGTATCGGTCAAGTTTGGGAAGCAGATAAATAACGAATCCCAAAAACAACGGTAGTGCGATCCATGCAATAGTAATGTTATTCATGGCGTGTTATTTTTCTCAATCTCGTTGCTTTCCAAAGTCGGATTATCCCGTGCTAACTTCATGACACCAACTAGCATTATGGCCTGAATCGAAAATCCGATCACAATTGCCGTCAAGATGACCGCTTGGGGAACTGGGTCAGCGTAGGCGCGATTTTCGCCGTTGACAACAATTGGGGTAAAAAAGCCATTTCGTGATGCAATCAGCACATAGTAGGCGATAACCCCTGTACTCATCACATCCATAGAGATGATCTTCATCACAAGGTTTTTTTTCAGGATGATGCCAAAAAATCCGCACAATATTGTGGCGAATATATATGCTTCTAACACGGGAATTACCTGTTGGGTAGTGGAATAAAATTAGCTATTAAAGCACGGTGTAAATAAACAGATTAGTCAAAAGTCAAAAAGCCGAAATCATCAACCTTTTGACTTTTGACTTTTAACTTTTGACGAACGTGTAGCGGTGTTAGCCGATTAAATTGGCTTTCTCCAAAGATTCTTTTTCTGCTGGCGATTGTTTAAATGCAAACCGCAATAAAGGTGGTGCTAAAAAGGTTGTTAAAATCACCATAATAATGATCGCCGCTTGTAATGGTTTATCAAGAGTACCACTAGCTGCACCAATCCCGGCAAACACTAACCCAACTTCACCACGGGGAATCATCCCTGCACCAACCGCTAACCGATTAATTTTGTCTTGGCCAAAAACTGACCAACCTGTGACAATTTTACCGATAATCGCTACCACAATTAAGAAGGTAGCAATAATTAATCCTTCTCGATTTTCTGGAATGAAAGGATTCAGAACGCCTAAATCAACTTTCGCGCCCACTGTCACAAAGAAAATTGGGACTACAATATCTGCTATGGGTTTAACTTGCTCATCTAGTTCTTTGCGTTTATCGGTTTCATCCAAAACCAAACCAGCCGCAAATGCGCCTAAAATAGCTTCTAAATGGATGGCATTACCCAGAAAGGCCATGAATAAGGCAAAGATGAAGGCTGGAATAATTAAGTTTCCTCGCGTTTGCAATTTATTAGCAATGGCGACAAAAGTCTGATTGAAATATTTGCCTAATAAAATCGCACCAATGAGAAAGACTGTAGCGCTAACAATCAGATAAATTACGTTGAGAATATCAATCTCACCAGTTTTAGCAAGACTCGCAACTACTGCCAATACAATGATGCCTAAAATGTCATCAATGACTGCTGCACCAACAATAATTTGACCTTCACGTGATTTTAATTGCCCAATTTCTGACAAAACTTTGGAGGTAATACCAATACTAGTAGCTGTCAGGGCTGCACCAGCAAAAATTGCTGGAATTACTGGAACATGAAAGAGTAACATCAGTCCTGTAGTACCAGCCGCAAAAGGAACAGCCACCCCCACACAAGCAACAACTACCGCTTGTGAACCGACTTTCTGCAATTCTTTTAAGTCTGATTCTAGACCAATTTCAAATAACAGAACAATCACACCTAGTTCGGCGAGAACGGAAACTATTTCACTCTGGCTTTGAAAAATTGATGTTACTGCTTCGGGACTGATGTCGTTAATAAATTGCAGGATTGTCATAATGATGGAGTCTGAAGCAGCTGCACCACTTTCAGAAAAGACAACCAAATTTAGTGCCGAAGCACCTACTAACACGCCACCAAGTAACTCGCCTAAAACTGGAGGCAAGTCGATCATTTTAGACAATTCACCGCCAATTTTACTGGCAAGATAAATGACTATTAAACTGAGTAATACACCAGCTAAGACAATTGGGGCATTTTCGGCTTCGTTTGTAGTTGCGAGTAAAGGATTCTGCCACACTGAGTTAACTATTAATTCGGAGAAAATCATGTTATCTGTCTGTTGTGTTGATGAATTCTGTGATTAGATCAAGTCCTTGGAGAAATACAAAAGTAATTGTGAAATAGTGGGTAGTTATAGCAACCGCCAAGGTGGTTAGGAAATAAATAAATTCCCAAAACCAGCCACAGCAAGCATTTCAATTTTGACTTTTGACTTCTGCTACACTTACCCTGCTTAATTAATTTGATATCCGTAGTTATCAGGGTCACTGGCTGTGGAGCCATATTCACTGGTAACAGCAACATTTCTGCCGTGGGCAGAAGTATCAATTAAAGCTAAAGCTTGCTTAAGTGCCTCTGAACGATTCATAAAGAAATGATGGGAAGGTACGAATTTTTCAATACCAAATTTTTCTAAGCGGCGTTTAACTTTGCCTGCTGCACCAACAACTAATATTTGACGACCTTGCTCATGAGCATCTTGGATAGCATTTTCAATTGCTAAAGAAGCTGTCACACCCAACATAGGGACATCGCTAATATCTAAAATCAGTACATCAGAGTCTGCCATTGCTGAATGTTCACGAGCGATCGCTTTGGAAACGCCAAAGATCATCGGCCCACTGAGGTAAAATAAAAGTACCCGTCCATTAGCTTGATCAAGTAATTGCTTCTCTTCATCGTTCAAGACAATGGCATCATCAGCATCGGTGATGGTCTTCACATCGTGAGACTGTAACTGAGAAAGACGTTCGATAGTTAAGATGTTGGCAATGAAAACTCCCACGCCGACGGCAACAATCAAGTCAACAAATACGGTTAAGAACATCACACCGTACATAATCAGCGCACCCTTCAGGGATACCTTATGAGCGCGTTGCAAAAAGCTCCAGTCGAGAATGTCAATCCCCACCTTCAGAGCAATACCAGCCAATACGGCCATTGGGATAGGTTGAGTTAAAACAGCTGCCCACAAAACTACAACCAGTAAAATCAAAGCCCGAGTTAAACCAGATACAGCCGTTCTCGCACCAGTCTGGATGTTAACTACTGTTCCCATCGTTGCACCAGCACCAGGGAGTCCACCACATAAACCAGATATGACGTTACCAATACCTTGACCAATTAATTCCTTATCAGACTTGTGTTCAGTGCGAGTCAAACTATCTGCAATAACTGCTGTTAATAAGGTATCAATACAACCCAACATCCCTAACATTGCCCCATCAACCATCATCACAATGATTTGAGATGTATTAAAGGTAGGTATTTGCAATGTTGGCAGTCCCATTGGAATTTCGCCAATTCGTCTAATGTCAACATCCCCGAAAAATACCAGGGAAACTATTGTTACTAATATTAATGCTACTAATTGTGGTGGGACAAGGCGCTTGATTTTAGATGGCATTAAGAAAATAATTGCCAAGGTCATCGCTCCCAAAGCTGTTTCCACAGGATTAATATTGGCGAACAGCTGGGGTAAATTTTGCACCGTTCCTAATACGCCACCTTTAGGACTGGACTGTCCCAGAAAAGGAGCAATTTGCAGCAAGACCAGGATGACTCCAATCCCAGACATGAAGCCGGAAATTACGCTGTAGGGCATGAGGGTAATATATTTACCCAGCTTGAATACTCCCAATAAGATTTGAAATACCCCGGCCAGCATCACGACTGTAAATGCCATTGCCAAGCCGTTTTCTGGGTTTTTGGCAATCATGGAACTGACAATAGCAGTCATGATTACGGTCATCGGCCCGGTAGGTTCAGAAATCAGGGTTGGTGTCCCACCAAATAAGGCGGCGAAAAAGCCCACGCAAACTGCACCATAAAGACCAGCCGCAGGCCCCGCACCGGAAGCAGCACCAAATGCTAACGCCAGTGGTAAGGAAACGATCGCGGCAGTTAAACCACCGAATAAATCGCCTCGTAAGTTTCTAAAATGGATCGTATTAGTGAATGTCATGCTAGGTTTGTGGTGAGGAAAATAGTCAAATTTGGATTTGTGAAAATTCCTGGCTACTTTCAGGAAATTTAATGTTTTATGAACACAAAAAATTTAGCCAAGACTAAAGTTTAATTCTTTGCAAAGCAGCAGACACTATTTTTTTATACTTGGCGATTCGCTAAATACGAATCATTCATAAACAAAGCTTAGATCAAAAACATCTAAAAAACTTGAGCAAAAAAACTTACATAAATACAAGTTTTTCTGACAACTAATTTTTATGGCGTTAAAGATAGTTTACAGCCTAGTGGGTCAATATAATTCATAGAGTAACTTAAATATAAAAGAAATATTAAATTGCTTTCATAGATAAAAGGTTATGGATGTTAATTAAGTTTAATCTAAATAATTGATTGAATAAACAAAACTTATCTAAAACTTGAAGTAAAGGTTTTTTGCCCAAAATTATAGCGGTTTTTTTAAGTGCGAGACAATCACATCTACTATACAGGGATCGAGGAATTACTCACTTAAATCCATCAAGCCTCAAAGTTTAAGATGAACCATACAAGCTATAAAAACAATAAATCAGACCAGAATAAATATAAATAGTAAGATGCACCCCAATAATCAATACTGCGGATCATCAGCCAGATTGTCGCCAATTGACTGGAGCTTCCAAGTAATCAGGTAAACGCGTTGTGCGATCGCCTAGCGCCGTTCTAATCTGTTGTAACTGGACGTTTTTTGCTCCTGTCAAAATAGCCCCTTCCAACTTGACATCACAGAGGTTAGCATCCGATAGGTTAGCTCCCATGAGGTTAGTCCCAGAAAGGTTAGCTTGATAAAGGCTGGCTTTATTCAGGTCTGATCCCATCAGATTGGCTCTATCTAAGTCAGCTTCAGCAAAACTGGCTTCGGTGAGGTCAGCAAAAAAGATTTCTGTTTGTTGCAATTTAGCCGCGTTCAGGTTAGCCCCATTCAAGTTAGCCCCATTTAAGTTAGCCCCTTGTAAGTTGGCTCCAATTAGACCTGCAAATTGTAGATTGGCTTTACCCAGCTTTGCCCATTGCAGGTTAGCTAGAAACAACTTTGCACCAGAGAGGTTAGCCACTTTTAATGTTGCTTGTTGTAAATTGGCTTTATAAAGGTTAGCCCCAGAGAGGTTAGCAGCACGCAGACTTGCGCCTAGAAGGTTGGCTCCTCGTAAATTCGCTCCAGAAAGATTAGCATGATTCATATTTGCCCAACAGAAGTTGGTTCGATTCAGATTTGCTTTCATCAGGTTGGCTCCATGAAGAATAGAGCCAGCTAGTTTCGCACCGTCAAGATTGGCTTCACACAGGTAAGAACCACGCAAGTCGGCTCCACAAAGATTAGAACCACGCAAATCAGCTCTTTCTAAATTCGCTCCCAGCAAGTCGGCTCGCCGGATGTTGGTATTCCGTAAATTCAGCTTTTGATTTTCCCCATCTAGCAGAGAATTCCGCCGTCCGATCACAGTCAGGGCTGCTTGAATATCTTGACGAATTTTGGGTAATACTTCGCTAGTTTTTGGTTCCTCTTGCTGTGTACGACGCGTCTTGCTTTTGTTTCTACCCAAATATATGGGCTGTAAGTATTCCAGCTTTCTTTGCTCGTCTTCTGTTTGAATAGGAGCATTTTCTCGCACAAAAGCAGCGAGGATTTCCATGATTGTCCAATGTTCTTTGGGAAAATCCTGGGTAACTCGCTCTAAAAGATAAATTGCACCTGTTCTGGTTTCAATTTTTTCATGCCCAAGTTGGGCTATTGCCCCCAGAAAGCGTTCTACAATCAGTTTGTCTTGGCTGAGTTGGGAATTTTGAATGCTAATTTCGTTGCTTTTTTCCGCCGCGATCGCATTTTTTTGCATAGCCTCCACACGCTTTGCGGCATAGTAAGCATTAATCAACACTGCCAGTCCGAGAAAAACTAGACCAGTGGTTGTCAATGCCTGATTTCTATACTGTATACGTTGGTCAACTGTCAAGTCCTCAAGGTATGAGGATGCAAAAACAATCAAAGTCAGTGAAAGCAAAAATATAACTGTTGTAGCTATCAACCAACGCCAGAATTTGTCTGTCTTATAAGCAGACATAGCAGTAATATTCCTCACGACACAGAATTATTACTTAGAGTTTAGGAAGCATTAGTATATCATTTAGCTGATAATTTGAATATGCTTTACAGCCGATAATTTTTGAAAATATATCAAAAGGCTTAATTAATTCAATTTTTATGGATAAGATGGCATCAAATATAACACTACACTAGTTTATCAGTATCAGTAGATTAATCAGGCGATCGCCAATCAGGGACTTCCAATTAAAAAAAATATTCCATTGCTGAGGTAGGCAGGGAGCAGGGGGGCAAGGAGGCAGGGAGCAGGGAGCAGGGAGCAGGGGGCAAGGAGGCAGGGAGCAGGGGGATAAAGAATAAATGCAAAGATCACTAGGACAGCAAAGCCTAAATAAACTACCGAAACGCTTGTGATATGGGAACTACGAATTACGAACTACGAATTACGAATTACGAACTACGAATTACGAACTACGAATTTAGTTAAATTTGGCTTCTCGGAGATTTGCACCTTCGAGAATAGCATCACTGAGAGTCGCTCCCTCGAGATTTGCTAGATATAAGTTGGCTTGCTGTAAATTAGTACCAGCAAGGTTAGCTCCAGAAAGATTAGCTGCACTCAGAATGGCTCCAGAAAGGTTAGCTCCAGAAAGATTAGCTCCAGAAAGATTAGCTGCACTCAGAATGGCTCCAGAGAGGTTAGCTCCAGAAAGATTAGTTCCAGAAAGGTTAGCTTGATAGAGATTTGTCAGTTCTAGGTGAGCTTGATGGAGATTAGCTCCCCTCATATCTGTGTGGCTTAAATCTAGTTGTTCCTCTTCCTCATCTTGATGAGTATCTCTTCTGCCAATTACCGTTAGGGCTACTTGAATCTCTCTAGAAATTGTCGGTAATGAGTTTTTGTTCAATTCATATCGATTCATCTTACCAGCATAATTTTGCACAAAATGAGTGAGAATGCTCATGATCTGCCAATGGTATTGGGGATAACTTTGAGAAAATTGCTCTAAATCATAAATTACTGCCAACCTGTCCTCGTTTTGCTCATGATTTAGATGTTGTGCAACTTCAAATAAACGGTTTTGTAGTGCCTGAAATTTTATCTTTCTTGTTTGTTCTGGGGTAACAACTATCCCCAAGATAATTTCTTTTAATCCTATCTGTTTACTAGTGAACTGCTGTTTAAATATTTGATAAGTATTAATAATTGCCATTGCCATACAGATACTAATCTTTAATTGTTTCTCTTGTAACCTATTGTGCTTATCCATCAGAATTTAAACATTGGTGAATTTAATGATTTTTTCTCCTTAAAAGAAATCAAAAAATTACATTTTATTTTGTCAATACAAGGAATGTGAAGCTGAATATATATTTTTTGGTATAAAATAATATAAGTTGAGTCAAAAAAATGATTTAATTTTTCATTCCTAAACTTTAAACATAAGCATAAAAAATCACCCATAGATTATTCTAAAAATCCAATCTTCAAATTAAATGCAATAAATAAATGTCAAAAGATATACATTTTAAAAACAAAAATTTAGTGTTAGTTGGTGGTGGACATAGCCATGCAATTGTATTGCAGATGTTTGGCATGAATCCTTTGCCTGGAGTACATTTGACACTGATTACCCCAACCGTAAAGACACCTTATTCTGGGATGCTACCAGGACACATTGCGGGATTTTATAGCCATGAGCAATGTCACATTGACTTACGAAAACTAGCGAATTTTGCTCAAGCACAGTTATATATTGATAGAGCAGTAGAACTGGATTTGAAAAACCACAAAGTGATTTGTGCTAATCGCCCACCCGTAAAATTTGATGTCTTGTCTGTTGATATTGGCAGCACTCCAGCCACAATATCTGTATCAGGTGCCGCAGAATATGCAATTGCAGCTAAACCAGTACCAAAATTATTGCAACATTGGTATCAGCTACTAGAAAATGTCCGCCAAAATCCCCAAAAACCTCTGAGTATAGGGATTGTGGGTGGTGGTGCTGGCGGTGTGGAGTTAGCGCTATCCATGCAAACTCATTTACAGGCAATTTTGCAACAATATCAGCAACCAATTCAAAATTTACAAATTCATTTATTTCAACGTCATGAGAAACTGTTGCCAAATTACCATCAATCAATACAAGAGCAATTTCAGCAGATTTTAATTAAGCGTGGTATCAATTTGCATTTAGGGCAAACGGTATGTGAAGTTGCACCACTGTATAACAATAAAAATTCTTTATTAACCAACAAAGAAACGCCAGAAATATTTCAGATTAAATGTGAATCTGGGTTATTGGTAGAATGCCATAAAATATTTTGGGTGACACAAGCCTCTGCACCCCAATGGCTAAAAACTACTGGACTGGCTACTGATGCACAAGGATTTATTTTAGTCGAAGATACATTACAATCTCAAACTCACCCAGAAGTATTTGCGGCGGGTGACATTGCCACAATGGTAAATCATCCACGTCCTAAAGCTGGGGTGTTTGCGGTGCGCCAAGGTCAGCCATTGTTTGAGAATTTACAAAGGACTTTATTAGGCCAGCCACTCAAACCCTACATACCACAGCAACAATATTTAAGTTTAATTGGTACTGGTGACAAACGGGCGATCGCTTCCAAAGGAGCTTTAACTTCACCACCGCATCAATTCTTCTGGTGCTGGAAAGATTGGATTGATCGCCGCTTTATGGCACGCTTTGGGTAGAAGATAGGGGAGTAGTTATTGTATTTTTGGGCAAATTAGCGGCTATCATAGCTTAAATTGTTGATGGTGCGTGGCGCTGCGCGACAATACACCCTACTTTTGCTAGTTGAAATTGTAGAGGCAGATACTAAATGGGGTTTAAATTAGAAAGCATCATTCCTTGGGGACGTTCAATGCTGGAATATATCCAGATGTTTGATTTAACTCCTGAAGAACTCAATTTAAATATACTCGATTGTGCTGGTGGCCCTGCTAGTTTCAATGCAGAAATGACACTTCAAAGTTATAAAGTTATTTCTTGTGACCCAGTTTATCAATTCACCGCCGATGAAATTGCTCAACGCATTCAAGATACTTATGAAATAGTCATCCAAGGTGTGAAAGCCAATCAAGAATACTATGTTTGGCAGAATATCCCATCACCGGAAATGATGGGTGAAATTCGGATGAAAGCAATGGGTCAATTTTTGCTAGATTTCCCTAACGGAATTAATCAAGGGCGTTATGTAACAGATGAATTACCTGTTTTACCTTTTGCCACAAATCAATTTGATTTAGCTTTGTGTTCCCACCTATTATTTACTTATTCTGAGCAACTTTCAGCAGAGTTTCATTTAGCATCAATTATGGAAATGTGCCGAGTTGCCAAGGAAGTACGCATTTTTCCATTGTTAAAATTATCTGGTGAATTATCTCCCTGGCTGCAACCAGTCGTTAATGAATTACAACAACGGGGATATGCGGTAGAAATCAAACAAGTTGCTTATGAATTTCAGAAGAATGGTAATCAAATGTTATGTGTAAAATTAGATAGCTGAAACTCAGGATTTTTGACAGGCGAGACTTGGCTTTAGCGATCGCCATCAGAGTATATTGACATACTCCCCAGCCTGAAGGCATGGAGATTCTAGGCTCAAACAGCAATTGCTGGCGTAGCCAGTCTGACATCACCTAACCCAACAGTCGATGCCCCGACTGCACAAATTACTCTGGATGCGTTCTCGTCTCTCCCGTTTACTGACGAACAGGAAGGACAGCGCCATTCCCTAACAGACAAATCTAAACTTTCTAAAACGTGTCCACAACTAGAACAAGTCTTACTACTGGGATACCATCGGTCGATGAACACAAGCAGTTTATTTTTCTTTTTGGCAACCCATTCGAGGATTTGTATAAACTCACCAAAAGCTAAATCTGATATTTTCCTACCCCAAAGACGTTGCATCCCCTTCAGGTTTAAAGTCTCAAAGCAGAGAATA